>CAXTOB010000281.1:0-8068 GCA_964245505.1 uncultured Acetobacteraceae bacterium
GGCAACCCGCTGCGCCTACCGGCCTTTCGCGTCGCGCTGCTGGCGACGGCGCTGATCCAGGGGGCGCATGCGGGGTATTATGGCTTTGCACCGCTGTATTGGCGCTCGCTCGGGATTCCGGATGGTACTATTGGGCTGCTGGTTGCCGAGGGGATCGTGGCGGAGGTCGCGCTGTTCATTTGGGGGCGGCGGCTGGTAGAGCGGTTAGGTCCGGCGCGATTGACCGCTTTGGCAGCCGGGCTGTCGGCGTTGCGCTGGACAGTGACGGCGTTTGTCACGGCCGTGCCGGCGTTGCCGAGAAAAAGCGGCGCCTCAGGCGCGCGGAGGCGGCCGGGACGTTCGCGTTTCAGCACTGGTCCACGATGCTGGTGCTGCGGACCCTGCCGCCGTCGCGGGCCGGGACGGCGCAGGCGCTGATGTCCGCGTTGGGCTTTTCTGCACCGGTGGCGGTCCTGACTTGGGTGGCCGGGCAGGTTTATGGCACGCTGGGTGGGCTGACGTTCCTGGTGATGGCTGTCGTGGGTGGGCTTGGGATGGTGGCGGTGCCGGGGTTGCGGCGAGTGCCGGGGCCTGGGTAGTCGCCCTGCGCGGGCTTTGCGGCAAGCGACTGGGCTTAACGCCGGTCCTGTTCACGCCCGCAGCGATCAGGTGCAGGATGGCCGCAGCGCTGCCCCTTACGCAAGGATCTGCCGATGCCTACAGCTATTCTCTGGCCGGTGCTCGCACATTTCGGGCTAGTCTTCTTCCTATATGCCTGGCTGAGCTTCGTTCGCATTCGGGCAGTGCAGGCGGGACGTGTGCAATACGGCTGTTTTGAGTTCGGGCGCGACGAGCCGCCGGATATTGCGCGGATCACCCGTAACCTAGGCAACCAGTTCGAGTTGCCGGTAATCGCCTATGCCGTCGTGCTGCTCCTGATGCAGTTCGGGGCGTTGGGGGCTTGGGACGTCGCGTTTGCTTGGGTGTTTTTTGCTGGCCGAGTGATCCATACCGGCGTGCAGACCTTGACGGATGACGTGCGGCTGCGGGGCAGGGTATTCGCCATCAACTTTCTCGCCTGTGCGGCCCTGGTCGGGCATCTGGGGCTGATTGCACTCAGGGAAGTTTAGCATCACGACGGCGTTAGAGGCTATAATTAGAAATGGTGGTGAGACAATGGCCATTTCCTTTAAATAGGAAGTCAATGATGGATGCATCGGATAGAGCAAAGCGAATTCTGAGTGGCATGGCAAGCTACGTCGAATGGCCTTTTCTGAAGAATGAGCTTCAGGGCGTGGCTGATATACTTCCCTCAGACACGTTGGGAATTTATGTCAATGCTCTTGATCGCAGGGATTTCCTGATTATTGGCAGGGATGATCTAGGCATTTCCAAGTGCGGTAAATTGGAATACATCCGCTATGATGAGGTTGCGAGTATCAAATCACCAGCCAAGGATCTAGAGCCAACTATTTTTATTAACATGAAGGATGGCACTCTCAAACGTCTATCCGTCCTTCATGGAAAAGAGCAGGTAAAGGACGTTTATGAGTTTGCTCGTTTCCTGATGCGCTCTGTCGAAGATACCCAACGTCCAAAGGCTGCGGCACCATAGTTCCGCTCGTGACGTCTATGGGATTCCGGGATAGGGTTTGAAAATTACGTAATCAACGGGCGGTTTCATCCCATAACTTTTCTAGGTCATCCTAGAAACGCCTCCGGTGCTGGGCTGCGACGGCCGACGCAGGGCGCCGTCCATCAGCTCCAACTGCCGGGCGATCCGCGCCAGCGGTCCGGTGCCCTCGATTGCGGGTGATCCGCCAGGCAGCGGCGCCCCGGCCGTCAACGCCGCGAAGGCCGCCGACAGCCATTCCCGCCAGGCCCGCAGAGCTTCTGGTCCGGTGTCGCCCGCCAGGGCCGGGTCGTGCTGCAACGCCGACAACCGGCCTGCGAGGCGGCGCAGCGCGGCATCAACCGTCATCGCTGTTTCCAGCCCGGCGCGAGCGGCCCGGCGTGGCTCCTGCAACGCCCGGGATAGCGACGCTTCGAGGTTGTTGCTCGCCATGCCGGCAGCCCGGCGCGCCGCGTCCAGCGCGGCGTCCGGTGCTTCCTGCAGCAGCGTCGCCAGTTCCAGGTCGGCATATCTTGCGTGCGCCTGCAGCGCGCCCCGCAGCTCCTGCTGCACCCGGTTCGGCTCCCAACTGGGCCACAGCACCCAGCAGCCGGCAACGGCGAGTACGCCGCCGGCGACGGTGTAGGCGGCGCGGAGGAGGGCAATCGCTAGTTCGCCAGTGCCGGGGCGGCCCAGCTCAGACAGCAGCACGACCAGCGGCGTCATGCCGGCCATGAACAGGCCGAAGCTGACGTAGCGGACCGACAGGGCCAGCACAGCCAACGGGAACAGCGCTGCCGCCATGGTCAGGGGCGTGTGCACCACCACTGCAACGGCTGCCGCGATCAGGCCGCCCAGAACGGTGCCGCCGATGCGCTCCACCGCACGCTGCCAAGTCAGGGCAAAGAACGGCTGCAGCGTCAGGACTAGGGTGATCGTCAACCAATGGGCGTAGGTGGTGCTGAGGTGCAGCGTTAGGGCCAGCGCCGGGGCGGCCATCACGGCTGCTCGCAGCGCATGGCGGAAGGCGGCGGATGACCACGCCAGGTTCGCTCGCAGAGGTTGGGTCAGCCGGGTCCGCCAGTTGGGACCGCCTGCGTCGGGTTTTGGCTGCGGCAGTAGGCCGGCTGGGGTGGTCAGCAGCAGGGCGATGCGCATCCGCGTCACCATGCTGGCCGTGATGCCTGCCAGCAAGCCAGTGCCGAGATGGGTCAGCTTCTCCAGCATACTTTCCAGAGCGGCACGCGCGGCGGGGTTGTTGGTCGGCTCGTCCTGCCGGGTTTCGTCGGCGATGGCGGCCAGGAGTAGGCGGACTAGGCTCAGTTCGCGGGCGGCGGCGGCGCGGGTTGGAGCATCGGCGGCCTCCAGCACGTCCGATAGCGCAATCAGCGTGCCGAAGAGCTGGTCGGCCGCCTCCACCTGAATCAGGGTTTGCCCGGCGCGCGGAGTGGCGGCACCGCGGCCGCGTATGGTGTCCAGCAGCAGGGTGCGCGCAGCCTCGATCCCGTCGCGGACGTGGCGGCGGTGGGCGCGGGCGTGGTCGGCCCAGGCGTTGGTGGGTGGCTCGTCCGTCGCCGCAAGGACCGACAAGTCGCCAGCCAGGGTGCCGAGGCTGCGATACACTCCTGCCACTGCACGGCGGGCGGGACGGTAGGGGTGCAGGCGCCAAATCACCATCGTGAGCAGCAGTGCCCATAGGCTGCCGCCGAAGAAGAACAGGCCCAGGGTTGCTGCGGTGCGCAGGTCCTCCCCGCGGTCCAGTGATAGGACGGTCACAACCGTCAGCAGGTTGCCGACCTGGAGAGGCGACTGGCCCCAGATGCGGGCAAAGCTGGTGCAGAAGATGACGACGCAGGCCAGCGGCACGACGATTGGCAGGCCGAGTGGCCGGAGGGCGCCGAGCCCGGTTGTTAGGGTGGCGCCCAATACCGCGAACATCAGCAGTGCTGGGACGCGCCGGCGTACCGGGCCGCCTGCATCACATAGGCAGGTCAACAGGGCTGCCAAAGCGGCCTCGTTCAGGGCGGGGAGGCGTAGCCATTCATTGGCTGCGACCAGCACGGCAACGGAAAGGGCGGCACGGACGCCCTCGGCGATGGACAGCGCCCGCAGGTCGAGGCTGATGGGCAGGTGGCCGAGGTCGGCGTCGGGACCACGGCGCCAACGGGACGGCATCAAACGGCGCGGCATGGCTCCCTCTCCCGCTGGGAGAGGGTTGGGGTGAGGGGGCCTTGCTCGCGAGACCGGGCACCACCGGTGCTGCTGGGATGAGGCCTTTGCCGACAATGGACCGCGCTTGCCGCCTTCCTCACCCCGGCCCTCTCCCGGAGGGAGAGGGGGACGTAAGCATGCTCACCCGGGGCAGTGGTCCAGCTTATGCTGCGCGGGCCATTTCCCTTAGGACGTAGTGCAGGATGCCGCCGTTGCGGTAGTATTCTACCTCGTCGGCGGTATCCACGCGGCACTTGACCATTATCGTGTCGGTGGTGCCGCCGTCGCGGTGGACCAGCATTTGTAGGTCCATGCCGGCCTGCAGGCCTTCCAGGCCTAGGATGTCTATGGTTTCGGCGCCTGTCAGGCCTAGGCTCTGCCGGGTCATGCCGTCCTTGAACTGCAACGGGAGGACGCCCATGCCGACCAGGTTGGAGCGATGGATACGCTCGAAGCTTTCGACTACCACGGCCTTGATGCCCAGCAGCGCCGTGCCCTTGGCTGCCCAGTCGCGGGAGGAGCCCATGCCGTATTCCTTGCCGCCGAACACCACCAAGGGGACGCCGGCCTTCTTGTAGCGCTCGGCGGCGTCGTAGATCGGCATCTGCTCGCCGCCGGGCTGGTAGCGGGTCCAGCCGCCCTCGACGCCGGCGACCATCTCGTTCTTGATGCGGATGTTGGCGAAGGTGCCGCGCATCATGACTTCGTGGTTGCCGCGGCGGGAGCCGTAGGAGTTGAAGTCGCGCTGCATCACCTGGTGCTCGCCGAGGTAGTCGCCGGCGGGGGAGGCCTTCTTGATGTTGCCGGCGGGGCTGATGTGGTCGGTGGTGATGTTGTCGCCGAACATCGCCAGGACGCGGGCGCCGGTGATGTCGGTGACGGCGCCGGGGGTCATGGTGATGCCGTCGAAGTAGGGCGGGTTCTGCACGTAGGTGCTGCCGCCGTTCCAGCGGTAGGTTTGGCTTGAGGCGTCCACCTCGATGGCCTGCCACTCCTTGGTGCCCTGGAAGATCTCGCTGTAGCGCTTGATGTACTGCTCGCGGCCTAGGCTGGCGCGGACCACCGTCCGGATCTCGGCGTTGCTGGGCCACACGTCGCGCAGATATACTGGTTGGCCGTCGCTGCCGGTTCCCAGTGGGGCCGTCGTGATGTCCAGGTTCATCGTGCCCAGGATCGCGTAGGCCACTACCAGCGGCGGGCTGGCGAGGTAGTTGGCCCGGACGTTCGGATGCACGCGGCCCTCGAAGTTGCGGTTGCCCGACAGAACGGATGCCGCGACCAGCTTGTTGGCCTCGATGGCCTCGGCCACCGCGTCGTCCAGCGGGCCGGAGTTGCCGATGCAGGTGGTGCAGCCATAGCCGACGAGCTGGAAGCCCATCGCGTCGAGGTCCTCGGTCAGACCGGCCTTGTCCAGGTACTCGGTCACGACCTGGCTTCCTGGTGCCAGGGAGGTTTTTACCCAGGGCTTCGGGTGCAGGCCCTTTGCCAGGGCATTGCGCGCCAGCAGCCCGGCGGCGACCATGACGTAGGGGTTGCTGGTGTTGGTGCAGCTCGTAATGGCCGCGATCACGATGTCGCCGTGGGTGATCTCGTAGCCTTTGCCGGCCACCTTGACGCGCTTGTCGGCGTCGCTGGCGGGGACGCCCAAGCCCTTGGTCAGGTCACCGCGGAACGATGCCGAGGCGTCCTTCAGCAGCACGCGGTCCTGCGGACGCTTCGGACCCGCGATGCTGGGCAGCACCGTGGACAGGTCCAGCTCGACGATGTCGGTATAGACGGCTTCCGGCGTGCCGGCCTCGACCCATAGGCCCTGCGCCTTGGCGTAGGCTTCGACCAGGGCGATGCGGCTTTCGTCGCGGCCGGTCAGGCGGAGGTAGCGCAGGGTGACGGCGTCGATCGGGAAGATGCCGCAGGTGGCGCCGTACTCCGGCGCCATGTTGGCGATGGTCAGGCGGGTGCTGACGGATAGGTCAGCCAGACCGGGTCCGAAGAACTCGACGAACTTGCTGACCACACCCTTCTTGCGGAGGATCTGGGTGACTTGCAGGGCGAGGTCGGTGGCGGTGCTGCCCTCGGGGAGCGCGCCGGTCAGGCGGAAGCCGATGACGTCGGGAATCAGCATGGCGATGGGCTGACCGAGCAGGGCCGCCTCCGCCTCGATGCCGCCGACGCCCCAACCCAGGACGCCGATGCCGTTGGCCATGGTGGTGTGGCTGTCGGTGCCGAACAGGGTGTCGGGGTAGGCGACGGTCTTGCCGTCGATCTCGGCGGTCCAGATGGTCTGGGCCAGGAACTCGCAATTGACCTGGTGGCAGATGCCGGCGCCGGGCGGGACGACGCGGAAGTTCTGGAACGCTGTCTGGCCCCAGCGGAGGAAGCTGTAGCGCTCGCCGTTGCGGCTGAACTCGGCGTCCATGTTCTTGTGCAGGCTGTCGGTAGTGCCGGAATAGTCCACCATGACGGAGTGGTCGATCACCAGGTCCACTTGAATGAGCGGGTTCACCTGGCCGGGCTGGCCGCCGAGCTTGATGATGCCGTCGCGCATGGCGGCGAGGTCCACGACGCCGGGGACGCCGGTGAAGTCCTGCATCAGGATGCGGGCGGGGCGGAACGGCACCTCGCGGGTGCTGCTGCCGTTGCGCGCCCATTCGGCGATGGAGCGGGCGTCGTCCACGGTGTAGCTGGCGCCGTTCTCGAAGCGGAGCACGTTTTCCAGAAGTATTTTGAGGCTGACGGGGAGGCGGTCGGTTGGTTCGCCCAGGGACTCGGCGGCGGCGGGGACGGAGAAGTAGTCGTATTGCTTACCGGCGACGTCCAGCGTGCGGCGGGTGTTCAAGGTGTCCTGACCGATCATCTTCATGGCGCTTGCCTCATGTGCTGGGCCGCGCGCTGGGATGGAGGGGCGGGCGGCGTTCTGACTATCATGTATGCGCGCGGTTTAACCCTGCGAGGGCATGGCGTCCACAGGGCGGGGCTGGTTTGAGCACTCGTGCGCAACGGGATATCCTGGCGGGGTCGGCGACGTTCCGGGCCGCATCACACGCGTCCGGGGATATCGGCTCCATCATAGAATACGGCTATGATCAGCAGCGGGTCGGTTGTCCGGTAAGCGATCCAGTAGCGCCCTGACCTAACCCATGCCCGGCCCGGTTTGACAAGCGAAGGGTATGGTCGTGGAGCAGGCAACCCAAAGCTTGGATTTGCTTCTATCTCCTGTGCTGCCTGGCGTAGCGCTGCTAGGAGGGACCGGCGCGCCTCTGGACGTCCAAGCCGGTCATAGTGACGGGATTACTCGGCAACCTGCTGCTCCGCCCGCCGGCTTAGCCGGATCACGCTTGCCGTTTCACCTGCTCAGAATCAAGCTCTGCATTCAGCGCTTCGAGGCGGGCCAGGGCTTCGGGCCAGGGTGAGCTATGGCCTGCTGCCGCATCAGCTTCCGACTCCTCTATTAGGTCGAGCAGCCATTGGGGCGGGTCTTGTCCGGGCAGCTTGGGATCATCCATGCGTGGCATCGTAAGGCTGGTGGGCTGCCCGGTCCAAGCCTGTTCGCATCTTCAAGCCAGGGGTGCCCATGTCAGCGGATGACGGATAGAACCGCCCGGCAGCATGGGAGGCAGTGTGCCGGAGGCGGTGAGTGGAGGGCTTGAGGCACGCGAGATCAGCGCCTTCCGGGGGGAGCGCCTGGTGCTGCGCGGGGTGTCGCTGATCGTGCGGCCCGGCGGGGCGCTGCTGTTGCTGGGTGCGAACGGGTCGGGCAAGAGCACGCTGCTGCGGGTGCTGGCTGGGCTGAAGCGGCCGGATGCTGGGGCGGTGCTTTGGATGGGGGAGGCTGCTGATCCTTGGCCGGTGGCCTATGTGGGACACCAGGACGCGGTGAAGCCTGGGCTGACCGCGGCGGAGAATTTGGGCTTTGCCGCGCGGACGGGGCAGGGGACCGCGCGGGATGCCTTGGCGGCGCGGGACCTGCTGCCGTTGGCTGATCTGCCGGCGCGGATGCTGTCTGCCGGGCAGAAGCGGCGGCTGGCGCTGGCGCGGTTGGTGCTGTCGCCCGCGCCAGTCTGGCTGCTGGACGAGCCGACGCTGGGGCTGGATGCGGCGGCGGTGGAGCGGCTGGGCGGGCTGCTCGCGGTCCACCGGGCCGGGGGCGGGGTGGTGGTGACGGCGACGCACCTGCCGCTGCCGTTGCCGGACGCGGCGGAGCTGCGGCTGTGAGCCACGGCTTGAACGATCTCGTTGGGCGCACGGCGCCGTCATCGCGAGGCGTGC
>CAXTOB010000282.1:0-8062 GCA_964245505.1 uncultured Acetobacteraceae bacterium
CATCGGCATGAGCCTGCTCTACAGCTACGTGATGAGCTACCTGCACATCAGCCAGGGCGCGGCCGGATGGATCGTCGGGCTGCATTTGTCCAAGTGGATGCTGCTGTTCGCGATCCTGGTGCTGGTGGTGGTGCTGGGGTTCTTCCTGCCGCCGGTCAGCATCATCCTGATGACGGCGCCGATCATCCTGCCGCCGCTGCGGGAGGCCGGGTTCGACCTTATCTGGTTCGGTGTGGTGATGGCCGTGGTGATGGAGATGGGGCTGATCCACCCGCCGGTGGGGCTGAACATCTTTGTCATCAACCGGATCGCGCCCGACATCGGGTTGGGGCCGATCATCTGGGGGACGCTGCCCTTCGTGATGCTGATGGCGGTGGCGGTGGTGATCCTGTCGGCCGTGCCGGGGATCGCGCTTTGGCTGCCGACGTTGGTTTACGCGAAGTAGCTGCATCCGCCTGCAGGTTTGGCAAGACTTCCATCATGAGCGAAGCCCTGCCGCTACCCGATATGCATGACGAGGCTGCCGAGACAGAAGCGTTGGGTTGCGCTGTCGGGGAGGCTCGGAAGGACCGTCGCGGCTCATCGCATTCCGAAGTTCCGGAGTGGCTGCTGTGCATCGCTGCGTGCGACTTTAGCGCCAAGCTCCCTCCGCTTCGCGGACTTTGATCGTCATTTGGCAAGCGCAAGCACTCGCCGACCTCAAGAGGATTGTTGATCGTGTCGCGGAGGAAAACCCGTTTGCGGCGTGCCGGGTGGTTCGGGACCTCGTGGATGCCGGCGACAGTCTAGCCGCGTTTCCACCTCAAGCTCGGTGAGCCGCATCCCGAACACACGTGAGTTGGCCCTGATCCGGCCCTATGTGATCGTCCTTGAAATCAACATGATCGTGTTGAGGTCCTCCGCATCTGGCACGCCGCCCAGGACCGTCCCTGACATCCTCTAACACAGATCATCCAGTCGTGCCTTGCACTGCACCATCGGCACGGCGATGCTTCTGGAATGGACACCCACCCCTTCGATGTAGTCGTCATCGGCGCCGGGATTGTTGGCGCAACCGTGGCGGCGCACCTGGCCGCCGACCGCCGGGTCGCGCTGGTCGAGGCAGAGGATGCGGCGGGCTATCACACCACCGGCCGCTCAGCCGCAATCTGGGTGCTGAACTACGGCCCGCCGGACGTTCGGACGCTCACCGGCCTATCGCGGGCCTTCTTCGAGGCGCCGCCGCCGGGTTTTTCCGTCACCCCGATCCTAAACCGCCGCCCAGTCCTGTTCCTGGCGCCCCCGGAGCAGCAGCACAGCCTGGACCTGCTGCTGGCAGGGGGCGACGGCCTGCATGAAATCCCGGTCAGCGAGGCCGCCGCCCTCCTTCCAGCCTTGCGCCCCGGCTACGCCGTGCGCGCCGCGGTCGAGGAGGATGCCTTCGACATGGACGTGGCCGTGCTGCACCAGGGTTTCCTGGCCCAAGTGCGGAAAGGCGGCGGCACGCTGGCGCTCCGCAGCCGGACCGGGCAGATCGAGCGGCAGGGTGGACGCTGGCACGTCCAGACATCGGGTGGAGACAGCTTCACCGCCCCGGACGTGGTCAACGCCGCCGGCGCATGGGGCGATGAGGTCGCACAGCAGGCCGGCGTCGCGCCGCTCGGCCTGCAGCCTAAGCGGCGCACCGGCGTCATCATTGACCCGGCGCCCTGGCAGCCCGCGCAATGGCCGATGGTCCAGGATGCCGACACCACCTGGTATGCCCGCCCGGAAGCGCGCACCCGGCTGATGGTCAGCCCCGCCGATGAGACGCCCATGCACGCGCACGATGCCGCCCCCGACGAAATGGACGTGGCGGTGGCAGTGGACCGGATGCAGCAGGCGCTGGACATCAACGTTCGCCGGGTTGAGCGTTCTTGGGCCGGGCTGCGCACCTTCACCCGCGACGGCAGCCTGGCCATCGGCTGGGACGCGGAGGCGGACGGCTTTTTCTGGTGCGTGGGGCAGGGAGGATACGGCATCCAAACCTCCCCGGCCGCAGGACGCCTGGCGGCAGACGTGATCGCAGGGCGGGACCCCGGCCCAGCGGGCGCGGTTCTGCCGGCAGTCAGCCCGCGCCGCTTCGCCAAACAGGCGGCATAGGCCCCGGCATGGCGATCTTGGACGAGATGGTGGACGGGCGCGGCGGCATTCGCCCGCATTGGCGGCCTGTGCTGGGCGTGCTGTCCTCGATGGACCCCGGCCAACTGAATGACCGCGCCACCCGGCTGGCCCGCGCCGCGGAGGAGGAGGGCGCGGCCCCGTCCTGGCGTCTCGACCCCGTGCCATTCCCGATCGCCCCGTCCGAGTTCGCCGACCTGGAACGGGGCCTGTGCCAGCGCGCCAACTTGCTGGAAGCCGTGCTGGCCGACCTGTATGGCCCGCAATCCCTGCTGTCCGACGGCACCGTGCCGTCCGCGCTGGTGTTCGCCAACCCGGGCTTCCTGAGGGCCTGCCGCGGCAGCCCGGCGCCAGTAGGGCGTTTCCTGCAAGCCTATGCCGCAGACCTCATACGCAGTCCGGACGGGCAGTGGCGCGTGCTGGCCGACCGCACCGGCGGCGTGCTCGGCATCGGCTATGCCCGGGAAGGCCGGCGCCTGCTGGCTCGCGTGCTGCCCGAGCTGTTCCGCTCCACCCAGGTTAGACAGCTCCGCCCGTTCTTCGACGCGTGGCAGGATGCGCTGCTGCATTCGGCCTCGGAGGTGGATGGCCACGTCCCATTCGTTGCGTTGCTGACGCCCGGCGTCACCGACCCGCACTGGGCGGAGCACCTGGCGCTGTCCCGCGACCTGAACTGCGCCCTGGTGGAGACGCGGGACCTGACGGTCCGGGGGGGCGCCCTGCACCTGCGGACGCTGTTGGGCCTACAGCCGGTGGACATGCTGCTGCGCCGCCTGCCTGGCGACGCGATCGATCCGCTGGAGCTGCACGCCCCGGGTCCCGGCATCGCCGGCCTGCTGGACGCCGCCCGGACCGGCAAGGTCCGCATCTTGAACCACCCAGGCACTGCCCTGGTCGAGGCGCCGGCCCTGGCCGCGATACTGCCAAGCCTCAGCCGCCGGCTGTTGGAGGAGCCGTTGCGGCTGGCGACGGTCCCTACGGTGTGGCTGGGCGACGACGGAATGCAGCACCTGGTCTGCCAGGCATACCGCCGCTGGTCCATCCGCCCGGCGATGGATCCGCACCGCCCGCCGGTGCCGTTGTCCAGCCTGTCCACCGAGGAGCGCCATGCCCTGGGCGACGCCATTGCCGAGCGGCCCTGGAACTACGCGGCCTGCACGCACATCGAGCCTTCGGTTGCACCGTGTTACAGCGGGGAGGGGCTGGCGCCGCGTCCGGTGGTGCTGCGGTTGTTCCTGATGCACGACGGCCAGCGCTGGGTGATGATGCAGGGCGGCCTGGCGCGCGTACTGCGCGACGGCGAGCATGTGACGGAGGCCCTGCCCGCCGGCGCCTTGTTCAAGGACGTTTGGGTGTCCACCCAGGAACGTGCGGAAATACGCGGGCCGGAGCCGGTGCGTCAGCCGCCCGTCGCCATCCGCCGCAGCGTCGGTGACCTGCCGAGCCGGGTGGCGGACGACTTCTACTGGCTGGGCCGCTATGTCGAGCGGCTGGACATGCAGGCCCGGCTGGGCCGCGCCGGCCTGCTGCGCAGTGCCCGCGGCGCGCCTCTGCCGCGGGAGGTCGCGGAGACCGCGCTGCTGCTGACCTGTCTTGCGCAGGTCGGCATGGTGGATGACGAGGACGGCAGCACCTTGCCGGTGGCCGTGCAGCTTTCCCTGGCGGTGGATGGCGCGGCGTCATCCGGCTTGTCCAACGTTGTGCTCCTGACGGAGTCGCTGCGCGACCGGATGACCCCTGAAACCTATGCCGCCCTGACCCTCGCCCACCGTGCGGCGCGCGCCGATATGGAGGGCGCTTTGCGTCCGCGCCAGGGCAGCGCCCGCCTGGATAGCCCCGGGGTGGACAGCCTGATGGACGCGATGACGGGGTTGCAGCGCCTGGCGACCACCCTGGCCGGTCTGGCGTCGGAGGGCATGGTGCGCGGCGGCGGCGGCCTGTTCCTGGACTTGGGTCGGCGGATCGAGCGGGCCTACCTGTCCACCCAGATGCTGGCGGCGGTCCTGAGACAGCCAGCCGCGCGGATGTCCGGCACCCTCCAGTTGCTGTTGGAGCTGTGCGACAGCGCCATAACCTATCAGAGCCGCTACATGTCCGCCTTGCAGCCGGCCCCGGTGCTGGACCTGGTGCTGGCGGACCAGGACAACCCGCGCGCCCTGGCGTTCCAATTCGCCCAGGCCGCGCGGCTGCTGCATCAGGCGGGCTGCCGAACGCTAGCCGCGGAGGCGGAAGCGCTGCTGCAGTGGACGGCCGACCTGGTGGACGAGGTCGTGCGTGCGCCCGATGCGGCGGCGCGGACGGCTGAGCTGCCTGAAGCGCTGCTGGCTCTGGGAGCGGGCACCAATACGCTCTCTGCTGGGATCGGCCGCCGCTTCTTTGCGCTGCTGCCTGCGTTGCAGTCGGTCGGGTTTGAGGTGGCGTAGGTGTGTTAACAGTTTCTATGCCAGAGATTGCTCCAGGAACGGCCGATAATGGCAGGGGCGACATGGATGTGGCGCGGCGATGATTCTCCAGGTTCTGCACATAACTGCCTACGACTATGCAGACCGGGTGGAGCTTGCGTCGCATATGCTCCACCTGCGCCCGCGCGAGCTGCCGCAGCAACGGATCCTGCGGTTCGACCTGACCGTGGAGCCGGCGGCGTCCCGCATGACTTGGGGCACAGACCACTATGGCAATCCCGTCATCTGGGTCTCGATGGACACGGCCCATCACGCCCTGCGGTTCACGGCCACAAGCCTTGTGGAGGTGCTGCCCCGCACCACGCCCAACCCGGCTGCGACGCCGGCATGGGAGCATGTGGTCAGCCTGTGCCGCCGCGGTGCGGCTGCTGGGGAGGTGGCGGAGTTCAGCTTCTGCAGCCCGAAAGCGCCTTGCCTGGCGGAGGCGGGGGCATGGGCTGCGCCCAGTTTCCCGCCGGGCCGGCCGGTGCTGGCGGGCTTGCTGGACCTGATGGCGCGGATCGGACGGGAGTTCCGGTTCCAGTCCGGCGTCACCGGCGTCGGCACCTCGGTGGCCCGGGTGCTGGAGCTGCGCGCCGGAGTTTGCCAGGACTTCGCCCACCTGATGATCTCGGCGCTGCGCACCCTCGGGCTGCCGGCGCGTTATGTGTCCGGCTACATACGCACGCGGCCGCCGCCGGGGCAGGCGCGGCTGCGGGGGGCAGACCAGTCCCATGCCTGGGTCGGCTGCTGGCTCGGTCCGCAGTGGGGATGGATAGACCTGGACCCGACCAATGACCTGATTGTCGGGGAAGAGCATGTTGTGCTGGGCTGGGGCCGGGATTACCTGGACGTCAGCCCGGTGCTGGGTGTGCTGCTGGGGGGCGGCGATCACACATTGGACGTCGGCGTGGATATCGAGCCGGTGGACGAGGCACCGCGGCCCGATGGCGGCTGGTCGGGCGATCAGCCCAGATTCGTGATCGCCAAGTAGGGGTTGCCGCCGGCACTGCCGGTGGTGATCGAAAAATGTGCGGTGTCCGCCGCCGTCATGCCTGCGAAGGTGATGGAGGTTGTGATGCCGCCATTGCCAGCGAGGTCCGCATGGATCGTGCGCCCAGTATATCCCGCGGTTCCGTCGCTGTCCGCCCAGGCATAGCTGGACTGCCCGGCAGAGTATCCCCACAAGGTCGCAGTGTCGCCGGGGTGGAAGTTGACCAGCGTGCCCCAGGTCACCTGTCCGCCGCGTCCATCGAGGTAAAACTCGTCGTTGCCGCTGCCGCCGGTCAGGAAGTTGGAGCCTTCGCCGCCGTCGAGCACGTTCTGCCCTGATGCAACGCTGATGGCGTCGTCGCCGCTGCCGGTGCAGATGAACACGTTCGAAGCCTGGGCAGCGACCGCCATGCCGTCCGTGCCGTTGTAAACGTACTGCTGTTGCAGATAGCTGATCGGACCGGCATAGGCGGCGCCGTCCGGATGGCTGGACACGCCGGCGGTGGTATCGGTCATGGCGAAGGCGGGTGCGCCATACAGGGCATAGATGCCGTCCAGGTCCGTGGCGTCGAAGGCGCGGTTGGCGGCGGTCGCGACGGGATACATGACGGAGGACGGGTCGGTGGAGTGCCCCAGCCCGAGCGCATGGCCGACCTCGTGCAGCACAACCTGGGCCAGGGTGGTTCCAGTTCCGGCATAGGTTCCGTCGCTGCCGACCGGGCGTTCCGCTGGGTCCTCGATCCGGACAGTCACGCCAGGGGTGAACGCCTGCACCGTGCCGCTGGTGTAGGAATAGTCGGTTTCGCCGACCTGGCCGGCGCTTGCGCCGAAAGAGCCGAAGCCGATCCTGATGTCGGCGGCCGTACTGTCCGCCACCTGCACCAGGGTGATGCCAGCGACGTCGTCCCACTGCGCGACCGCCTGCTGTACTGCGGCCTGGTAGGCCGGACCGATGGCACTGGTGAACACGCCTCCCGCTGCGGCAAGGCTCCAGGTGACGGTGCGGGCCGTCCACGACGGACCTTCCAGCGCATAGCTCGACATTGATCAAACCCCGAATACCCAAGGAGTTTGAAGGGCATGCAGCATTTGCTGGTAGTCTGGATGTGTTCTTTGTTGTTAGTGCGTGTCATTGTGGGATCGAAGTGGTGCTGCGGTTCAGGGCTGTGTTGGCCATCTCTGCGGTCTTGAACATAACGCTTTCCAACAGGCTCGCCATGGCGGCTCGTATCGCTGGTGCGTTGTATGGCTGCTCAGGTTAATGCCGAACTGGATGGAATGAGCCGGCCCTTTGCACGATGCCCCGTCAGGACGGAGCATTCGGCGGCGGCGTCAGGCCGAACTTGCGTCCGGTTGCGAGCAGCGCGGCCCAGGTCTCAGTCTGCAATGGCACCCCGTTGCGCAGTCGCGCTTCGCGGGTACGCGCCTCCATGTCGCCGGGCACGAGCACCTCGCTGCCGGGCTGTGCGGGGTGGGATGCGCGGACGTATTCGGCGAAGTCCCGCGCGGTCGCTGCGAAGCCGGCGCCGCCGAAGTGGCTGGGGTTGAGGTAGATCGAGACCATGCCGTTGACGATGCCGCCGCGCTTGCCCTCCGCGAGCGGCCCGGCGGTTGGGCTGCCGGCCAGGCATCCCGCCAGGATCTCGCACATGAACGCGATAGCGGACCCTTTGTGGTCGCCGAAGGCCCGCAACGCCCCGGCCCCGTTGCCGGGGTCACGCACGGGGGAGCCGTCGATCGGGCCATACAGAACCGTGGGATCGCCGGACATCTTGCCGTCCGGGCCGATCAGCGAGTCGGGCGGGATCGGCTTGCCGCCGTTGCTGGCGACCATCACCTTGCCCTCCGCGACCATGCTGGTGGCGAAGTCCAGCAGCAGCGGCGGCGCCCCGTCCGGCTGCGGCACGCCGATGCAGAGCGGGTTGGTGCCGAACCGCCGCTCGGTGCCGCCGAAGGGGGCGACGACCTCGCCCATGCCGACGTTCACGAAGTGGATGCTGACCAGGCCAGCCTCCGCCGCACGTTCCGCCCAGTCGCCGATGCGGCCGACGTGCCCGCTGTTGCGGAGCGTCACCACCGCCAGGCCGGCGGCGCGGGCCTTGCTGATGCCCAGGTCCACCGCGATGGGTCCGATGGTCTGACCGAAGCCGAGATTGCCGTCCAGCACGGCGTGGGTCGGGCTTTCCATCACGACGGTCGGCTGCTGGCCCGCGCGCACCCGGCCCATGTCCAGCCACTGCACGTAGCGCGGCACCCGGATGACGCCGTGGCTGTCGTGCCCGGCCAGGTTGGCGCTGACCAGGTGCAGGCCGATCCGCCGGGCCTCGTCGGCGTCGCATCCGGCGGCTGTGAAGATTTCGGCGATGAAGGTTCGCAGCGTGTCCGCCTTGACGGCGACGGTGGGCAGGGCGTCCATCAGCGGGAGGCCCCTGCGATGGCCTGGGCAGTCGCCCGGTAGAAGGCGTTGTCGGTCGGGGTGATGGTCATCT
>CAXTOB010000283.1:0-8054 GCA_964245505.1 uncultured Acetobacteraceae bacterium
CGTCATAGCTCCACCTTCTCAGGAGTTGGAGCCTCCGGCAAACCCGGCGCGGTTCCGTGTCCGCCTTGCCGAGTTGCGCGGCGATCTCGCCCCAGAAGTAGCGGTCCGGGTTGTTGCGGCCGGAGAAGGCGACGACGCGGGCGGAGCCGAACCCCGTCCGGATGTCGATCTTGGCCTCGTCGAGCACGCGCTGCCGGACGGCGGCCGACTTCGCGATGAGCGCGAAGGACACCATCAGGTGCGTCTTGCCCCCGCCCATCGCCTGCGCGAGGAGGAATGGCTGATGCCTGACTACGAGGGCGGCAGGCGTGATGCAGTGGACGGTGCGGCTGGAGACGAGGACAAGTGTTAGCGAGGTGACGACGACGGAGCTGGTGACGTTCAGCCGGCCGGGGGTGGTCAGCACGCTCGCGGAGGTCGGCCTCGTGCTGGCCGAGACCAAGACGCTGTTGTCCAGGCTGCAGGCGAGCATGCTGTGCGGTCAGGTGGCGGCGTATGCGGCCCACCACCGGGCTTGTGCGGCATGCGGGGTACTGCAGCCGCTCAAGGAGCGGCGGACGCGCCGGTTGCAGACCCTGTTCGGCACGGTCGAGGTGGAAGCACCGCGGTTCAAGCTGTGCCGCTGCCGCCCGTCTGCGCCCATGGTGGAGGCGAGGACGATGTCGCCAGTCTGCGCACTGTTGACGGCGCGCTGCACGCCAGAGCTGGAGCGGGTGCAGGCCGAGCTGGGCGCATGCACCTCGTTCCGGGACGCGGCGCGCATTCTTGACACCCTGCTGCCGGCCTCGCCTGCAAACCAGGAGAGCGTGCGCATCCGCACCCATGCCGTCGCTTTGCGGATCGAGGCAGACGACCGGCAAGCAGCAGCGGAAGTCACGGCTGTCCGGAACGAGCCGGACGAGGCCGGAGTAGCGGATGAACACCGGCCCATCGTCATGCTCGATGGCGCCTACGTCCGTGCCGTGCCTGGTCACCAGGTTCGCAACTTCGAGGCGATCTGCGGCAAGGTGGAGCAGGAGGGCCACCCCACCCGACGCTTTGCCCTGGTGCGCAGCGTGGTCGAGCAGCCCCATGCCCTGCTGCGTGCGGCGCTGCACGACCAGGGCTGGCGGGAGGGTGACGCGGTCACCGCAATCAGCGACGGCGACCCGGCGCTGCCGGCGTTGGTGCGTTCAGGCACGGGTGGCCCGGTGGAGCTGATCCTCGACTGGTTCCACCTTTCCATGCGCGTGCACCATGTTGAGCAGGTCATGGGCGGCCTGTGCGCCCTTGAGACGCCGCCGTCTGCCCCGCCCGACCAGGCCCAGATCGACGTGGAAAGGCTGCGGCACCTGCTCTGGAACGGCCACCACGACAAGGCGTGCGAGGCCCTGGGCCAGATTGCGGGCTGGGCCAAGGACGCCAGCGTCCTGGACGACCCCACAATGGGAGCGGGGGCGATGCGCCTGGGCGCGCGTTGCACGGCGCTCCAGGCCTACCTTGAGACCAACAAGGGCGCGCTGATCGACGATGGCCAGCGCCATCGGGCTGGCAAGCCGATCTCGACCTCGCGTGCCGAGGGCACCGTCAACCAGCTGGTGAGTGCCCGCATGAACAAGCGTAAGCAGATGCGCTGGTCACCTCGAGGCGCCCATCGCATTCTCCAGGTCAGGGCGGCGGTGCTGGACGGACGCTTCGGCCAGCAAGCAATTCAGCTCGCGGCGTAACGCCCCAGGTTTTTGACACTCCCTCTACCATCTCGATTGATGCACTGTCTGACTTGGCTCGTGCGGTACCGCTAACACTTGCCTGGCCTGCTCCGCCGCTCCCATCTTGCCCACGAGCAACCCGCAAAGCGCCTCCTCCAAATTGGCGATCCGAGATGCCGCTTCACGGGATGCAGATTGCGCATCGGCCGCATCGGGACCGTCGATACGGGCGAGGATGGCGGCCGCACCTTTCAACCGAACGGGCAGCAGGTAGGTCTTGCGAGTATTTTTCTGGCCTTGAGGGCTTTGAGGTTGCGGGGGAGTCAAACGAGCAACCGGAGCTTCCCGGGGACAGCTGGCTAGCAGTTCAGCAAAGCGACCGAGATGCGGGAACTGATGGGCTAGAGCTTCCATGCCACTTGGCCCGGCTGACTCCCATAATGCTTTAAGGTCAGGCAGACGGTGGGACATCAAGCTAAATAGAGACATACCGTTAACGCCATAGGATAGCAGCGTCATGACATCGGTGTCCACGATTCGGGCTAGGCGTTGCAATTCGACTGTCGTCATCGACCTCTCCTCACTTTTCCGTGTTTACGCCAACACCGAACTGGTCTATCTCTGGAGTCAGACTGACGCATATGTCGCGCGAATGAAAGTGTTATTACGACATTGTCGTAACCGAAACAGGTCGGGCCTCTGCTCTACCACCTTTTTCTTGTTGTGCTGGCAACTTGGCGCTTCCTTCTTTTGGGAAAGGATCCCGGTTCGGAGCGTGTTTATGGGCCAGGGCCATTCAGTTCTGATTACACGCTGCCGAGGGCGAGCAGCTGATCGAAGCTGACGGCGTTGGTGTAGAGCGCCAGGCTGACGTTGCGGACGTTGTTGGCGCGTAGAACGTTGAGAGCGACCGAGCGGATGCGGGCCATGATGCCGGGCCGCATGCGGATGCGGCTGGCGTCCTCGCCCAAGGTCACGTCTCGGACGTAATGGGCACAGTTCTCGATGCCCCAGTGTGCGCGGATGGCACAGCCCAGGAGCTTGGCGCTGTGGCGAACCTGACAGGGGTAGTAGCCGACCTCCTCGCGCGTGGCCCACAGGCCGGTGCGGGTGTTCTTGAGGTAGGTCAGGCGCGACACCCGGGCGACGCAGCTGACCAGCGCCTGCCAGGGCGCGTCCAGAACGCCTGCGATGTCGAACACCTCGACGCGGTGGTGCTCCTGGCGGCCATGGCGGCGGCGGTCCACGGTCTCATAGCTATCGAAGGGGCACCCGGTGGCGCACAGCCCGGCCAGGGTCGCGTGCAGGGTGGGCTGGTTGTCCTTGACGCGGACCAGCAGGGCGTTGCCGGTCGCCACGGCCTGCGCAAAGCTGTCCTTTTGGCAATGCAGCGCGTCGGCGGTGAACAGCACGCCCGTGACGCTAAGCTCGGCCATCAGCTTTGGCACGGCTGCGACCTCGTCTGGCGCCCCGGCCAGCTCCTGATGGGCCAGGATCAGGGCGGCGTCGCTGGCGAATGCGCTGAGCACGTGGACCGCCTTGCGGTCGGTCAGGTGGTCAAAGCTGCCGCGCAGCGTCTTGCCGTCAAGCGCGACCGTGCGCAGTGCCTGCGGTGCGTTTTGTGCGCTCAGGTCGCAAGCATGGCGGCGGAAGGCCGCTTCGAGTTCGCCGCCGTCGAGGGCCAAGAACAGGTGGCGCAGGGTGTTGACTGCCGGAGCACGACGGAAGCAGGCACCGAAGACGGCGTTCAGATGGGTGCGCTGCAGGGCGATGAAGGCGATGATCTTCTGGTAGGAGGTCGCGCCCGCCAGCGTGGCCAGGACCGAGAACAGCAGCAGGTGTCGCATGCTGTAGCGCTGGCCCTGGGCACGGCGCGGGTCAGGCACTTCGGCGAGTGCGGCAAGCAGGGCAGCAAATGGCACAGGGCGACCTCACGAAGCGGGAAAGTCGCCTTCATACAGTCGCCCCGTCACCCCGCCACCGCTCACGCCCAGGCCGAGACCACAGAACTGAATGGCCCTGGAGTAGCCCGTGGGAGAACGGCTACGTTGAGAGCTTCAGCGGCAAGCTGCGCGACGCGCTGCTCAACATGGAGGTGTTCAACACGCTGGCTGAAGCCAAGGTGCTGATTGAGCAATGGCGGACGCATTACAACACCGTACGCCCGCACTCATCTTTGGGCTGCCGGCCACCCGTACCGGAGGTCATAGTGCTGGAGATGCCGATGCCGCCCGGCAACCCTGTCCCAACCGGGTCACCTCCACCATCAGCTACGATGCTGCACTAACATTTTGCCCGGACCACTCGATGGGGGCTGGTCACTTGGGACACCGTGCTCTTGCTGATGCCGCTCAGGCCCATCGCCTGCACCAAGTCGTCCACCCTGCGCGTGGACACGCCGCCAATCCACGCCTCTTGGATCACCGCAACCAGGGCCTTCTCCGTAGTCTTTCTGGGTTCGAGGAAGGGTGGGAAGTAACTGCCCTGCCGCAGATTGGGAATGCGCAGCTGCAGGCTGCCTAGCCGCGTGTCCAGCGTTCGGTCGCGGTAGCCGTTGCGGTAGATCGCCCGCTCCGGCGTGCGCTCGTGCCGCCCGGCGCCAATCAGGCCGTCCACGTCGGTTTCCATTAAGAGCTGCACCACAGCTTCAGCCACGCTGCGCAGGAAGTCCTCACCACCAGCCTTCTGCATCAGCTCGGCCAGTGGCAGTCTACCGTCGGTCATCGGGGCCTCTTGGGTCTGGGTGGGTGTCTCATAACTCCACTCTAGCCCGCCGATCCGATGGCCACCCAACCCACACACCCTTACTGGTTCCGAAATTACACCACATCCGCGGACGCTATCGCGAATTTTCGCTCGCTACGAGGACGGCGACGGCTTCTGCGAAGTCCACGTCAACACGATCGAAGGGTTCTGGTCGCTGCTGCGCTCCTGGCTACGCCCGCATCGCGGCATCACGCAGGGCAAGCTGCCGGACTACCTCGGTTCTTTCCAGTTCGTGCACAACGCGCGCCGACGCGGCAAAGCCTTGCTCGATGCACTCGTCACCGCACTCGTCCGATGACCCGGGCCAACGCCCTGGAACCCGACAACAGCCACCCGAAAACGCCGAGTCTTGAACCACGCCCGCGATGACGGTGCGCCTTGTCAAAGCGCACAACGGAGGGCGATGGGCATCACTTGAAGTGCCGTTGCAGCGCGGCGTCAAGGATGGAGCCATCTATTATCTCACGCACCGTTGTTGCCATCTCCGCAACCGCGAACGGTTTGTTCAGGGATCGCACTTCACGATCAAGGATGCCGCGATGCACGACAGCGTTCGCCGTGTATCCCGTAGTGTAAAGCACAGGCAGGCCTGGCTGTCGGGACAGGGCTTCCTTGACCAAATCCGGTCCATTTGCCCCAGGCAACTCGACATCAGTGAAAAGCAGCGAGATGTCGCTCCGTTCCTTGAGGCTGGCCAGGGCCTGCTCGGCGTTTTTCGCACTCACCACCGAGTAGCCGAGCGTTTCCAGAGCATCCACCGAGAACGCCAGCACGTCAGGGTCGTCTTCGACGACTAGGATACACTCGTCCGTGCGTGCGCGAGGCAAGCTCGTTTCCGGCACAGTCGTTTCCGTTGCCGGCTCGTCACCTTTGATGAGGCGCGGCAGATACAGCTTCACCGTCGTGCCGGCGCCGGGTTCGCTGTAGATTTTCACATGGCCGCTTGACTGCTTGATGAACCCAAACACCTGGGACAATCCCAACCCCGAGCCTCTTCCCACGCCCTTGGTGGTAAAAAACGGTTCGAACGCCCGCGCCGCCTCGTCTGCCGTCATGCCGGTGCCGCCATCGCTGAGGGCCACCATCACATACTGGCCGGCCGTCACCTCGTCGTGGCTGGCGGCGTAGGCGGCATCCAAGAACGTGTTGGCAGTCTCCACCGTAACCTTGCCGCCATCGGGCATGGCGTCTCGCGCGTTGATGGCCAGGTTGAGCAGGGCATTTTCCAACTGGTTCGGGTCCGCTACCGCTTCCCACAGGTCTCCGGCCAAGACGGTTTCCAGCTCGACGCTGGTGCCGATGGAGTGGCGGAGCAGTTCCGACATCGAGGACACGATCTTGTTGGCGTCAACCGGCTGCGGATCGAGGCTCTGGCGCCGTGCGAATGCCAGCAAGCGCTGCGTCAGCGCCGCCGCCCGCTGCGCGCCTCCCTGCGCAACCTCGATCTTGCGCTGGGCGCGAACCAAGTCCGGGGTTCCCAGCGCCTGAACGGCCAACTCCAGGTTGCCCAGGACTACCATCAGCAGGTTGTTGAAATCGTGCGCCACCCCTCCGGTCAGGTGGCCGACCGCCTCCATCTTCTGCGCTTGCCGCGACTGAGCCTCGGCATGCCGCCGCGCCGAGATATCCGTGTAGAGCGTGACGAAGCCGCCCTCCGGCAGCAAACTCCGCCGCAGTTCCAACGTGTTGCCGTTCGGGCGCGACCGCTCGATCACGCCGGTGCTGCCACCCGACCGCAGCAGGGCCATGCGGCGTTCCACCTCAGCATCAATATCAATTGGCCCGAACTCCCCGGCGGCAGCCTGGGCGCGCAAGACATCGGACAGGTCCAGTCCCATCCTTAGAATCTCGCTGGGCACGCCCGCGAACTCGGGGAAGTGCGCGTTCCACTCGACCAACTGGAAGTTCTTGTCCACGACCAGTATTCCGTCGGGCATGCCTTTCACGATCGCGTCGAGCTTGGCTGCCTGAGTGCGGACCCGATCCGCGGCCACACAACGCTCGCCATCGCTACGACGCCGGGCCTGCCGTTCCCGTATCAAACACCCAGTTGCCAATCCGAATAGGACAAGCAGGATGACGACCAGCACCTCCATCTCACTCGCCCGTCTGCCTCACGGCGCAGTCAGGGCCGTTTGGGGACTGTGAGACGGGGGACTAGGATCAGGGCAGCAAGCCATGCCGATGTCCGTTGCCGCAGCAGCAAGCATAGTCCGCACAGTAGCGACCAGCGCCAGAAGTCCATATGGCTTGAATAAGACGGCTTCCCGGTTGAGCCGCATCGAGAACTTGCGCAATGCGTCGGGGCGCCCGGTGATGAAGAGTATCGGACGGATGGCGTGGAGCTTCCGGAAGTTCGCCGCCAAGTCGATGCCGTCCAATAACCCAGGCATGTTAATGTCTGTCACGAGGAGGTCGAAGTCAGCCGAGCTATCCAGCAGCAGCGCCGCGGCGTCCCCGCTCTCAGCCTCGACGACCAAGTGGCCAGCATCCACCAAAACTTCCGCCACCATTATCCGAATATCCGCTTCGTCTTCCGTGAGCAGGATGCACGCCATTTCGATCTCCGGCTTGGATAAGTCAGGCTGACCATTCGCACGGAACCAGCCACAAGCAAAGCGGATTTCCGCCCGGGACTCCAAACCTGGCATTCGAGCTCAAGCACATTAATACCAAGAAGGCCGTGAAGCGGCGATAAAGTATGTTTGTCTTAAATTAAGGAAAATACCGAGATGGCTGTGGGAATGGAAGCCGCTGCCCTATCCAAGAAAACACGCCTACTGCTGCCGCAGAGTTAGGTTCCAATCAGGAGAGTGCCCTGCGGGCAACTACGAAGCCCTGTTCATGTTATCACAAAGATGGGGCGTTTTAGCGTTCTCTCTTGAGCTGCTTGACGGCGTCGTAGATGGCGGAGACGAGGTCGGCGGCGTCCTTGAAGGTGCGATGGGCCAGGTGCGGCAGCCGGGCTGACCGCGTGTTGGTGGACGACCAAGCCCCGGACCGGCGGCGCCGTGTCGTCCGGGCTTGGGGGCAGGAGTCCCACGGCTAGGCGTGTCATGCGTTCCTTTTGCCCTGCGCATAGGGCTGGGCCATGCTACGCGGCCCCTTGTAGGTTCCGATGATTGACGCGACCACTTTCATTGCCAGCTTGTCCGCCACACGCGACCGCCTGACCAAGGACGAGTCGCCCGGCCTGACCCAGCTTGCCGCGCAGGTGGCGATGATGGAGGCCGCATTAGTAACCCTGGCCAACACCAGCCCGGACCGGGATGCGCTGCTGCGCTGGCTCGACCTGACTGGCGCAGAAGCCGCACACGACAGTCCGGCGGGGCGTGTTATCCGCGCTGCCACCCGACAGCTGGCGAAAGTGCATCGTCAACTTGTTGGGTTGAGGTCGCGACGGTGCGCGATTAGTACGGCGTGCTCGTAGTTACGCCGCAGCGGCAACGCCGGTGACCTCGGCCCAAAGCTGAAAGGTCGGCCGGGCGGCTCGACACTGCGTGACGGCTCGGTGGTGGCGGAGGTGAAAAAGGTTGTTGATCCCGTCATGGGCGGAGAGGAAGCGTTGTGCCTGGCCGCGCGGGAGTAACACGGTGGACC
>CAXTOB010000284.1:0-7798 GCA_964245505.1 uncultured Acetobacteraceae bacterium
ATCCACCAATCCTACAGCGTGCATCCGCGTCGCGCTAAGTCCGACAGGCTGCTAGAGTAGGCTTGGTGCTTCCATCTGCACCAAGCCCACTCTAGTCACCCATTGGCAAGCGTCAGCCAGTGCCGCCCGTCCCGCTCCAGCAGCTCGTCCGCCGCCGCCGGGCCGCTCGACCCCGCGGGATAGAGCTGAACCGGAATATGCCCAGCCGCCGCCTCATCCAGCACCGGCTGCACCGCAGTCCAGCCCGCATCCACCTGGTCCGCCCGCTGATACAGCGTCGCATCGCCGATCATGACATCATACAGCAGCGTCTCATATCCCGTGCTGCTAGGCAGCTTGAACCAGTCGGTGTAGCGGAAGTCCATCGCGACCCCGCCCATCTCCAGCACCGGGCCGGGCTTCTTGGCGGAGATGTTGAGGGTGATGCCTTCGCTGGGCTGGATGTGCAGCACCATGACGTTGGGCGTAAGCTGGTCCACCGGGGTGTTGCGGAACAGGGCGTAGGGCGCCTGCTTGAATTGGATGGCGATCTCCGTCCGCCGCGTGGTCAGCCGCTTGCCGGTGCGAATGTAGAAGGGCACGCCGGCCCACCGCCAGTTGTCCACCTTCAGGCGCAGCGCGACATACGTCTCGGTGCCGCTGTCCGGTGCAACCCTCGGCTCCTGCCGGTAACCCGGAACCTGCTTACCCCCGATGGTCCCCGCCTCATACTGCCCGCGCACAGTATCCCGCAGCAGGTCGGCGGCATCGAGCGGCTTGATTGCCTGCAGCACCTTCGCCTTCTCCTGGCGCACCGCGTCGGCGTCGAAGCTGTTGGGCGGTTCCATCGCGACGCTCGCAAGCAGTTGGAACATATGGTTCGGCACCATGTCCCGCAACGCGCCGGTCGGCTCGTAGAAGCCGCCGCGCCCCTCCACGCCCACCGTCTCGGCGGCAGTGATCTGCACGTGGTCAATATGGTCCCGGTTCCACAATGGCTCGAAAACGCCGTTGCTGAAACGGAAGGCAATGATGTTCTGAACGGTTTCCTTACCCAGGAAGTGGTCTATGCGGAACACCTGGGCTTCCCCAACCTTGCCCAGGATCAGCTCATTCAGCTTACGCGCGCTATCCAAGTCATGGCCGAACGGCTTTTCCACCACCACCCGGCGGAACGCGCCGTCCTGCTCCTCCATCAGCCCAGCATCCGCCAGGTGCTCGATCACCGGGCCGAAAAACCTGGCGGCAACCGCCAAGTAGAACACGCAGTTGCCTTGCAGCCGGCCCTTCAGCGCATCGTACAATGCTGGCTCGGAGAAGTCGCCAGTCTCGTAGTGGAGCCGCTCGCGTATCCAGCCCCAGGCGTCCATGTCCAGGCCGGACGACGAGAACTCGCCGCCCTTCTCAGAGACGAAACCCTGCATGGCCTCGGTCAGCGTATTCCGGTATTTTTCGTCGTCGCGTTCGTTGTGGTCCGCGCCGATGACCTGGAACTTGTCGTCGAGCAGTCCGGCCAGGCGCAGGTTATAGATCGAAGGCATCAGCAACCGCTTCGTCAGGTCGCCGGCGGCTCCGAAGATGACCAGCGTGACCGCCGGGGCAGGGTCGGCCTTGGCCAACCCCTCGGCGCCCGACATGCGGGCAGTGACATCCACCGGCTAAACTCCGCGCTCGTGTTCGGCGACCTTCTCCTCGGACGGCTTCGGCAGGGGCTGCGGGATGATCGTGGGGTGCCCCGGCTCCACATGGCCGCCGAAGCCTGCGCGCATCGCCGACAGCATCTTGTTGGCAAAGCTGTGGTGCCGCCGGCTTTCGAAGCGGGCGAACAGGCTGGCGGTGATGACCGGGGCTGGCACCGCCTCCTCGATGGCAGCCTCGATGGTCCAGCGGCCCTCGCCGCTGTCCTCGACCTCGCCCTGGTAGGAGTTGAGGTCGCCGTCCTTGGTAAGTGCGATGCTGGTCAGGTCGAGCAGCCAGGAGCTGATGACGCTGCCGCGCCGCCAGGTTTCGGCGACCTCGGCGGTGTTGATGGTGAACCGCTCGCTTTCCAGCAGGTCGTCATTTGCCTTGCTGCGGAGGATGTCGAAGCCTTCGGCATAGGCCTGCATGACGCCATACTCGATGCCGTTGTGGACCATCTTCACGAAGTGGCCGGCGCCGGCTGGGCCTGCGTGGATGTAGCCTTGCTCGGACCGGGGATCGTGGTTCTCGCGGCCCGGCGTCTTTTCGATGGTGCCGATCCCCGGCGCCAGCGCGGCGAAGATCGGGTCCAGCCGGTCCACCGCCGCCTTCTCGCCGCCGATCATCATGCAGTAGCCGCGCTCGATCCCCCAGATGCCGCCGGAGGTGCCGACGTCCACATAGACGATGCCCTTCTCCTTGAGCATCTTCGCCCGGCGGATATCGTCTTTATAATAGGTGTTGCCGCCGTCGATGATGGTGTCACCCGATTGCAGCAGGTCGGCCAGGTCCGAGACCGTGGCCTCGGTGATCTTGCCGGCGGGCAGCATCACCCAGATCGCCCGCGGCGGCGCCAGCTTAGCCACCATGTCCGCCAGCCCGGTGCTGGGCTGGGCACCCTTGTCGGCCAGGCCATGCACGACCTGCTCGTTGCGGTCGTACACCACTGTCTTATGGCCGGCGCGCATCAGCCGCTGGCTGATGTTCCCGCCCATGCGGCCCAGCCCAACGATACCAAGTTCCATGCCTTGCAGTCTCCTTATGCCAATGCCGCGTCAACGGCCTTGGCCAGCCGCGCCAGCCCGGCCGCCACGTCCGGCCCCAGGTGGACGCGCAACGCCCGCCGGCCGCGCTCGGCCAATACGTCGAAGTCGCCGCGCGCCTGGGCGGCCTTCACCGTGCCGAAGCTGAACTTCTCGCCGGGGACAGGAAGGTCCTTGGCGTCGTCCGCGGTGATCTGCAGGAACACGCCGCTGTTTGGCCCGCCCTTGTAGGTCTGCCCCGTCGAGTGGAGGAAGCGAGGGCCGAAGCCGACGCAGGTCGCCACGTGCTTCGCATCGCGTATGCGGGTGCGGAGCTGGGTCAGCGCCTCGATGCTGGCCGGGTTGCGGTCGATGTAGGCCAGCAGCGCCACGTAGTCGCCGGGGCCGGCGCGGTCCAGGTGGGCCTTGATGACGCCGTCCAGAGTTTCCTCGTGCAGCGCGGCTTGGTCGCGCTCGTCGGTGAATAGCTTGATGCCGTCCTTGATGAGGAACGGCGTCTCGTCCGGCAGCTTGCCCGACTGGGCGTAGGCGTCGGTCAGCTTGCGGGTCTCGATCTTGCTGGCCTCGACGTCCGGCTGGTCGAACGGGTTGATGCCGATCACCGCGCCTGCGGTGGCGGTCGCCATCTCCCATAGGAAGAAGACCTGGCCGATCTGCACCGTGCTGTGCAGCACGATGCGGACGACGGGCTGCCCGGCATCCTCCAGCGCCTTCACCGCCGCATCCTGCGCCGGGTCGGTCTTGCCGGCCAGGGTCAGGTAGGCGAAGACCCGGTCTGCGCCATAGACGTCCGGCTTGCCCAGCGGCTCCGCGTCCACCGGCACGATGCCGTGGCCCTGCTTGCCCGTGCTTTCCGCCAGCAACTGCTCCAGCCAGGCGCCGACATCGGCGATGCCGGGGCTGGCGACCACCGTCACCTTGTCCCGGCCCGCCTTGCACGCAGCACCCAGGATGCAGCCAAGCTGTACGCCAGGATTATGATCCGGCGGCGTCCCGGCGGCGCAGGAACGCACCATCTGGCTGGTCGCAAGCAGGAACGCATGCAGGTCCAGTCCCATCGCCGCCGCCGGGACCATGCCGAAGTTGGACAGCACGGAGTAGCGCCCGCCGATGCCGGGGTCGCCCATGAACACGGCGCGGAAGCCGTCCCCCTTCGCCATCGTCTCCGTCTTGGAGCCTGGGTCGGTCACGGCGACGAAATGCTGGCCGGCCTTGTCGCCGACCGCTTGCTTCATGCGGTCCCAGAACAGCGCCTTGAAGATGTTCGGCTCCAAGGTGCTGCCGGACTTGGAGCTGACGATGCACAGCGTCTTCGACAGGTCCAGCTTGGCGGCCAACGCCTCGATCTGCGCCGGGTCGGTGCTGTCCAGGATGTGCAGCGACGGGAAGCCGGGCTGCTGGCCGAAGGTCTCGGCCAGCACCTCGGGACCGAGGCTCGATCCGCCCATGCCGAGCAGCAGGACGTGCTGGAATCCGTCCGCTTTCACGCTGTCCTGGAATGCCTGTAGGGCCGGCAGCTCCGCCATCATGGCGTCCACGACATGCAGCCAGGCGAGCCATTTCGCCTCGTCCGCTCCGGTCCAGAGCTTGGCGTCGCCGGCCCATAGGTCACGCAGCTTGCCGGCCTTGCGCCAGTCCTCGCGAGTATCATGCACCTGATGGTCCAGGTCGTCCGGCAGCTTGGCGGACATTTGCAGGAGGTCGTCGCCCAACATCGTCGCACGCTTGGCGGCGACCGAGCCGAGCAGCTTGTCGGCAGCTTCGGCGAACAGTTCCACCCCGTCCTGCACCAGCTTGTCGGTGACACCCTGCAGGTCGAGGTGATGCTCCTCGACGGCAGCCATGATGGCGCGGGCGTCGTCCACACCCTCCGTCAGCGAGGGGCGGGGATGGCCGTGGTCGCGGAAAGCGTCCATCGTCGCGGGGGGGATCGTGTCCACCGTCTCGCGGCCGACCAACTCCTCGACATACATCACGTCGCTGTAGGCCTTGTCCTTCACGCCGGTGCTGGCCCACAGCAGCCGCTGGGGCAGCGCGCCGGCGGCGGACAGCTTCTGCCAGCGAGGCGATCCGACCAGCTTGAGATAGGTCTGATAAGCCATCTTGGCGTTGGCGATGGCGACCTTGCCACGCAGGGGCTTCAGCGCCGCCTCTCCCTTGGCGACACGCTCGTCGATCTTCTTGTCAATCACCGCGTCAATCCGGCTGACGAAGAAGCTGGCGACGCTGCTGATGCCGGCGACGCTCTCGCCGCGTCCCACCCGATCCTCCAGCCCAGCGATGAACGCCTCCGCCACGGCCTCATAAGCCTTCTGCGAGAACAGCAGGGTGACGTTGATGTTCAGGCCGTCGCCAATCAGGGTGCGTATGGCGGCGACGCCCTTGTCGGTGCCGGGCACCTTGACCATCAGGTTCTCGCGGTTGACCGCCTTCCAAAGCTTGCGGGCCTCGGCCACCGTCTCATCCGTATGCAGCGCGAGGTAAGGCGACACTTCCAGGCTGACGTAGCCGTCCACCTTGCCGGTCGCCTCCCACACCGGGCGCATCACGTCGCAGGCGTGCTGGATATCCTCGATGGCCAACGCCTCGTAGATGTCCTGGGCATCGTGGTCACCACGCCCGGCCAGCTCCTTGAAGCCGTCGTCATAGTCCGTGCCCTCCCCCATCGCCTTCTGGAAGATGGACGGATTGGACGTGACACCCTTCAAGCCGTCGCGGTCGATCAGCTCCTGCAGCTTGCCCTGCGCGGTGAAGCTGCGCTGGATGAAGTCCAGCCAGGGCGATTGCCCGAACGCTTCGAGCTGCTTGAGCGAGTTTCCAACCGGCATGTCATTCATGCTGCTGCTCCCTTACGCTTGGCCTGCGCCCGCGCTGCTTCCAGCACCTTCTCGGGCGTGAAGCCGAACTTCTTCTGCAAATCGCCAGCCGGCGCGCTGGCGCCAAAGGTGTGCATCCCAATCATGGCGCCACCCCAGCCGACATAACGGTCCCAGCCCATGACGGCCGCCTGCTCCACCGCGACCCGGCCGATCACCGAGTTGGGCAGGACCTCTTGCTTGTATGCGTCGTCCTGGCTCTCGAACAGTTCCCATGACGGCATGGAAACGACCCGCGCCGGTATGCCCTCCGCCTTCAACGCATCGTATGCGCCAAGGCAAAGGGTCAGCTCGCTCCCGGTGCCCATCAGGATCACGTCCGGCAGCCCGTCGCTGCTCGCGACGACATAGGCGCCACGGTCCAGACCGGACGCGGCGCCATACTTATCCCGGTCGATCGTCGGCAGCGCCTGGCGGCTAAGGATCAGCGCCACCGGCTTCTCGTGCTGCTTCATCGCGACCCGCCAGGCCTCGGCCACCTCGTTGGCGTCCGCTGGACGGATCACCACCAACCCCGGGATCGAGCGCAGTGCGACAAGCTGCTCGACCGGCTGGTGCGTCGGCCCATCCTCGCCCACGCCGATGCTGTCATGGGTGAAGATGTAGATGACCGGCAGCTCCATGATCGCGGCCAAGCGGATCGGCGGCTTCATGTAGTCGGAGAAGATCAGGAACCCCGACCCATAGGCGCGCATCCCCGCCAGCGCGATGCCGTTGCAGATGGACCCCATCGCGTGCTCGCGGATGCCAAAGTGCAGGTTGCGCCCGGCGTAATCGTCAGCCTCGAAGCTGTTGGCGCCGGGAAAGGTCAGGTTTGACTTCGTGGACGGCGCGAGGTCCGCCGCGCCGCCAATCAGCCAGGGCACGTTCGGCGCGATGGCATTCAGCACCTTCTGCGAGCTGTCGCGCGACGCCAAGCCCTTCGCATCGGCGGGGAACACCGGAATATCCTTGTCCCAGCCGTCCGGCAGTTGATGATGGTCCATCATGTCCAGCTCGGCCGCCAACGCCGGGTATTCCTTGCGGTAGCGCGTCAGCATGTCCATCCAATGCTGCCGCAGGTCGGCACCGCGGGCGCCTAGGCGCTTGGTGAACTCCTCCCGCACGCCGTCGGGCACCAGGAACTTCGCATCCTCCGGCCAGCCGTAGAACCGCTTGGCGGCCTTGATCTCCTCTTCGCCCAGCGGCTCGCCGTGCGCCTCGCGCGTGCCCTGCTTCTTGGGCGCCCCATAGCCGATGATGCTGTGCACCACGATGAAGGTCGGGCGGTCCTTAACCCCGTCAGCCTCCGTCAGCGCCGCGTCGAAGGCAGCGGTGTCATTGGCATCATGCACATGGATGACATGCCAGCCATAAGCGGCGAAGCGGGCACCCACATCCTCGTCGAACGCCAGGCTGGTGGCGCCCTCGATCGTGATGTTGTTGCTGTCGTAGATCCACACGAGGTTGGACAGCTTGAGGTGCGCGGCGGTGCTCGCGGCCTCGCTCGCCACGCCCTCCATCATGTCGCCGTCGCCGCACAGGGCGTAAATTCTATAGTTGTATAGCTCAAAGCCCGCCTGGTTATACCGGGTTTCGAACCAGCGCTGCGCCATCGCCATCCCAACGGAGTTGGCAACGCCCTGGCCCAGCGGCCCCGTCGTCGTTTCCACCCCAGAGGTATAGCTATATTCCGGATGGCCCGGCGTCACGCTGCTGAGCTGGCGGAACTGCTTGATGTCATCCAGCGACACCGCCTCCTGCTGGGTCGGCCCGTTCTCGCCGATGCGGCGGGTGCCAGACAGGTGCAGTAGAGAATACAGCAGCATGGAGGCGTGCCCAACCGACAGCACGAACCGGTCCCGGTTGGGCCAAGTCGGGTCCTGCGGGTCGAAACGCAGCCGGTCCTGCCATAACGTATAGGCAACCGGCGCCAGCGCCATCGGCGTGCCAGGATGCCCGGATTTCGCCTTCTGTACCGCGTCCATGGACAGGGTGCGGATAGTATCTATGCACAGCTTATCCATCCCGGCTGCGCCGGTTCCGCTGCTTGCGTCCGGACGTGTCGCGGTCGCCGTGTCTGCTGCCATGTGCGTGCCCCCAGTGATCGCGCCTTTATTGGCGGTCCCAGAGTGTGATCTCCGAGACCGTTCCAGGGCAAGCCAGGGCGCGGTGGCCCCATCCTGCCCCACGTCGTTAAGCGCAGCTTGCTAGGTTGAAACTGCCGCGGCAACGCAAGGT
>CAXTOB010000284.1:7808-8035 GCA_964245505.1 uncultured Acetobacteraceae bacterium
CCCTGGCGCACGGCGCGCGTTGTGCGCGGCACACAGCCCCGGACCTCCATGCCCGACACCCTTGCAAGCCCAACCATTCCCGCCCTCGCCACGCCGGCCCACGCCGCCATGACCAGCGGCCCCGTCGGGATGATGCTGGTCAGACTGACGCTGCCGATGATCGGGGCGGTCCTGGCCACCATCGGCTACTCGGTGGCAGAAACCTGGTTCATCGCCCGGCTCGGCCC
>CAXTOB010000285.1:0-8014 GCA_964245505.1 uncultured Acetobacteraceae bacterium
TGCGCCATTGCACGGGCGCTGATGTGCCGGCCGACCTTGCTCATGCTGGACGAGCCGTCCGTCGGCCTGTCGCCGCTGATGGTGGAGCGGGTGTTCGGGATTGTCGAGCGCCTGGCCCGGCAGGACGGGCTTACGGTCGTGCTGGTGGAGCAGAACGTATCGGAGGCGCTGGAGGTCAGCGACCGCGCCTACGTCCTGGACCATGGCCGCATCACCCAGGGCGGACCGGCCGCGGCGATGCGCGACGACCCGGCGATCCGTGAGACCTATATGGGGCTTTGATGGTGAGCCCATGCAGCTCTTATCATTGCAATGGGTGCAACTCCGCGGCAAGCCAGTGGCCAGCCGCACGGCGCTGGCGGTCCCTGGATTGCCACGCCGCAAATGCGGCTCGCAGTGACGGTGTATCGGCTAAGGAGCGGGTCAAAAGGCCAGCATAGCAGCGGAAAACTATCCAGGCCGCCGCGGCGCCGTCACCGTCCCCGTGCGCCCGCCATCCACCACGTAGTGCGACGCCGTCACGCTGCCCGCAAGGTCGGAGCACAGGAACAGCACCACCGCAACGACCTCATCCACCGTCGCATAGCGGCCGAGCGGCATGGACGCCTGGTAGCGTGCCGTGGTGGCCGCCAGGTCGCCGCCGCTGTTCTGCTCGACCAGCGAGTGGATCATCCGGGTGTCGGTCGGCCCGGGGCAGACGGCGTTCACCCGTATGCCCTGCGCCGCGACCTCTCCCGCCGCGGTGCGGGTCAGCCCCAGCACGCCGTGCTTGGACGCCACATAGGCCGGCAGCCCCGGCGACCCCTGCAATGCCGCGGTGGAGGCCGTGTTGACCACCGCCCCCCTGCCCTGCCGCAGCATCACCGGCAGGACGTGGCGCAGCCCCAGGAACACGCCCTTCAGGTTGACCGCGATCACCGCGTCGAACATCGCCTCGTCATACTCGGCGGTGGGCGCCACCTTGCCCTCGATCCCCGCGTTGTTGAAGAAGCAGTCGATAGCGCCATAAGCGTCCAGCGCCGCCTGCACGTATCCCTGCACGTCCGCGCTGCGCGTCACGTCCGCCGCCACGAAGCGCGCCTCTCCGCCGTCGCCGCGTATGCCGGCCGCCAGCGCCTCGCCGGCAGCCGCGTCCCGGTCCACCAGGACGACCCGCGCGCCCAGCCCGACGAAGGCGCGCGCGGCCCCGGCGCCGATGCCATTGGCCGCGCCTGTCACCAGCGCGACCTTGCCCGTGAAGTCCATCTGCATCGTGCTCTCCTTCGTTCAGGCGACTCTTGCTGTTTGGGCGACTCTTGCCGTTGGGGTGACCCGCCACGCATCGCGCAGCGCCAGCGCCGCCGTTTGCAGCACGCCGTCCGCCGCACCGATCACCCGGCCCATCGTGAGCAGCCCGTGGAAGTGGTCCGAAAGGTGCAACGCCGTGACCCTCACCCCCTCGGTCTCCAGCCGCCGGGCATAGGCCAGTCCCTCGTCCGCCAAGGGATCGTGCCCGACCGTCAGCACGAAAGCAGGCGCCGTGCCCGCCAGCCGCTCCGCCCGCAACGGCGACGCCCGCCAGTCCCCGCGCTGCGCCGGGTCCGGCGCGTAGTGGTCGGCGAAGTACTGCATCGTCACCGCGGTCAGCGGCACGCCCTCCGTCACCCGCGCATAGGACGGGGTGTCCATCGCGAAGTCCGTGACGGGATAAAGCAGGAGCTGGAACATCGGCTCCGGCACGGCGCCGTCGCGGCCCAGCAGGGCGAGGACCGCGGCCAGGTTGCCGCCGGCACTGTCGCCGCCCACAGCGATGCGCGCGGGGTCAACGCCCAGTTCGGCGGCGTGCGCGGCCACCCAGGTCAGCGCGGCGGCGGCGTCCTCGACAGCGGCGGGAAACGGGTGCTCGGGCGCGAGGCGGTAGTCAACGGCGATCACGCGGCAGGCGCCGAGGTTCGCCAGGCGGCGGCACACGCCGTCATGGCTGTCGAGGTCGCCGAGCACCCATCCGCCCCCATGCAGATACACCAGGCATGGCAGGGTGGCGGCTCCATCGGTTCCGGCGCCGCGATAGCTGCGGAGCGGCAGCGTCCCGCCGGGTCCAGGGATGGTGAGGTCCACAGCCTCAGCCACCTCGTCTGGCGGAGGCTGCAGCAGGTTGCGGCCGTTGGCGTAGGCGATGCGGGCCTCGGCGGGCGTCAGGTCCTGGAACGGCGGTCGGTTGGCGGCGCGGATCAGCTCAAGCAACTGCACGGTATCCGGGTGCATCGCACTCATGGGTTCGTCTCCTCGTATGCCGCAGCTTGCATCCCCGCCACGACCGAAGCCAGCCGGTGCGGGTTAGAGCCTCGCTATGGCCGAAACCAGGCGGCGCGGGTTGGAGCCGTTTCCGGTAGGCAGCGAGGCAGCCTGCCAGAGCGGCGTAATATGCTTGCGTATCATATGCACGCCGCTAATCTGGAGGCAAAGCTGCGGCCAGGCGCTCCGCCCGGCACGGCTGAAGTCCGGGATCAGCCGGACTCGCCTACAAGGGAGGCGTCCATGACGGTCCAACACCGCATCCATGCCGGCATGACCCGGCGCGGCGCCCTCGGGGCAGCCGGTGCCCTTGCGTTTGCTGGGCGGGCACGGGCGCAGGCCGCCCCGCCATTCAAGATCGGCGTCATGAGCGACCAGTCCGGCATCATGCTGGACTACTCCGGCTTTGGCACCATCGCCTCCATTACGATGGCGGTCGAGGACTTTGGCGGGACCGTGTTGGGACGGCCGGTTGAGGTGGTGCACGGCGACCACCTGAACAAGCCCGACGTGGGCGCTGCCATCGCCCGCAGCTGGTATGATGGCGGCGTTGCCGCCATCTTCGACGTAGGGACCACCTCCGTGGCGCTACCGGTGCAAACCCTGGCGCGGGAAAAGGACCGGGTGGTGATCTTCACCAGCTCCGCCAGCTCGGACCTGACCGGCAGCGCCTGCTCGCCCAACGGCATCCATTGGGTGTTCAACAACTACTCGCAGGCGCTCGGCGCAGTGAAGGTGCTGAGCGAGCGCGGGGCGAAGACCTGGTACTTCCTGACCATTGATTATGCTTATGGCCGCAACGTCCAGCGCGACACGACGGCGATGATCGAGGCGCGGGGCGGGCGCGTGGTCGGCGCCATGCTGCACAGCTTCGATACCTCGGATTATTCAAGCTCGCTGCTGGCGGCACAGGCGTCGGGGGCGGATGTCATCGCGCTGGCGACCACCACCTCGCACGCCGCCGCCATCGTGAAGCAGGGCGAGGAGTTCGGCCTGCGCGGCCAGGGCCAGCATTTGGCTCCGCTCAGCCTGACGCTGCTGGACGTGAAGGCAATCGGGTTGGAGGCGGGTCAGGGGATGATCGAGACGGCGCCGTATTACTGGGACCAGGATGATGAGACCCGGGCCTTTGCGGAGCGCTACCGCAAGCGCACGGGCAAGATGCCGAACATGGTCCAGGCGGGGGCCTATGGCGCGGCGGCCCACTACCTGGGCGCCGTGCGCGACAGCGGCTCGGACGCGGCCGCGCCGGTGATCGCCAAGATGAAGGCGACGCCGATCAACGACTTCATGACCCGCAACGGCAGCATACGCGCCGATGGCCGGGTGATCCGGGACATGTATGTGCTGGAGGTGAAAAGCCCGGCGGACTCGCATGGCGAGTGGGACCTGGAGCGGGTGATCGGCACCATCCCGGGCAGCGAGGCATTCCAGCCCGCCAGCACCGCCTGCTCGCTGGTCAAGGCATAGCGTGCTGGCCGAGGCATGGCCCGATCGTCGAGACGTAGCCCGCCGGTCGAGGTTATGGCTCGCTGTTCTAGGCATCGTCCGCTGGTTGAGACGTTGAAGGAGGATCGCTGCATGACGCCAGGCATCCAGTATGACGCGGTGGTCGTCGGGGCCGGGTTTGCCGGGCTGTATATGATGCACCGGCTGCGCGGGCTGGGGATGTCCGCCATCGGCTTCGAGGCCGGGGCGGACGTGGGCGGCACTTGGTATTGGAACCGCTATCCCGGCGCACGCTGCGACGTGGAAAGCATGCAGTACTCCTACGGCTTCGACGACGGCCTGCAGCAGGATTGGCGCTGGAGCGAGGTGTTCGCCGGCCAGCCGGAAATCCTGCGCTATGCCCAGCACGTCGCCGAACGCTTCGACCTGCGGCGCAGCTTCCGTTTTGGCACGCGGGTGGAGTCGGCGGCGTTCGACGAGGCCGGGCGCCGCTGGACCGTGCTGACCGATGCCGGGGATACCATGTCGGCGCGGTTCTGCATCATGGCGACGGGCTGCCTGTCGGCAGGCCGGCTGCCTGAGGTGGAGGGGATCGAGACCTTCCGCGGCCCGTCCTACCATACCGGAAGCTGGCCGCATGAGGGGGTGGACTTCACCGGGCAGCGCGTCGGCGTGATCGGCACGGGGTCGTCCGGTATTCAGGCAGTTCCCGTCATCGCGGAACAGGCGCAGACGCTGCATGTTTTCCAGCGCACGCCGAACTTCAGCCTGCCCGCCCGCAACGGGCCAATGCAGGGGGATTTCGAGGCGGCGTGGAAGGCGGAGTATCCGCAGCGGCGGGCCAGGGCGCGCAGCACTAAAACGGGCACGGTTTACGACTTCGGCGACAGGTCGGCGATGGATGTGCCGGAGGCCGAGCGCGAGCGGGAATACATGTCGCGCTGGCAGCGGGGCGGTATCAACTTCATGGCCGCCTACAACGATATTTCGGTCAATGCGGCGTCGAACGAGACGGCGGCGGCCTTCGTCCGCGCCCGCATCCGGGAGCTGGTGCACGACCCGGAGACCGCCGAGGCGCTGACGCCGCGCGATTACCCTATTGGCACCAAGCGCATCTGCGTGGACAGCGGCTACTTCGAGACCTTCAACCGTCCGAACGTCACCCTGGTGGACCTGCGCCGCTCGCCGCTGGCGGCGATTACCCCGGCGGGCGTGCGAACAACGAGCGCCGAGTATGAGCTGGACAGCATCGTGTTCGCCACCGGCTTCGACGCCATCACGGGTGCGCTGGCACGCATCACCGTCACCGGGCGAGGCGGCGCGGCGCTGACGGACAAGTGGGCAGCGGGACCGCGCACCTACCTGGGCCTGATGACGGCGGGCTTCCCCAACCTGTTCCTCATCACCGGACCCGGCAGCCCTTCGGTGCTGAGCAACATGATCTTCTCCATCGAGCAGCATGTGGAGTGGATCGCCGATTGCCTTGCCCACCTGCGCCGCCGGGGTGCGGAGGCGATCGAGGCGGAATTGGACGCCGAGGACGCCTGGGTTGCGCACGTCAACGAGGTGGCGCACCGGACGCTCTATCCCCGTGCCGCGTCCTGGTACATGGGCGCCAACGTCCAGGGCAAGCCGCGGGTGTTCATGCCCTATATCGGCGGCGTGGACGCCTACCGGCGCCGGTGCGAAGAAATAGCGGCAGCGGGCTACGAGGGGTTCCGGGTCGCCATGCCCGCCGCCCGCCAGCTTGCCGCGGCGGGGGAGTAGCGCGATGCACGCCTGGGCCGTGGTCGAGAACGGGGCGCCGCTGCAGCGCATCGAGCGCCCCACGCCGGAGCCAACCGGCACGGAGGTCCTGATCGAGGTGACGCACTGCGGCGTTTGCCACTCCGACCTGCATTTCTGGGAAGGCTTCTACGAGCTGGGCGGCGGCAAGCGGATGATGCTCGCGGACCGCGGCGTGACCCTACCCCGCGCCATCGGCCACGAGATCCTGGGCCGCGTGGCGAAGCTAGGGCCGGAAGCGGAGGGCGTCGCGGTCGGCGACCGGCGCATCGTGTATCCCTGGATCGGCTGCGGCACCTGCCGGCGGTGCCGGGCCGGGGAGGACAACCTGTGCGCCAACATGCGCAGCCTAGGCGTGATGCAGGATGGCGGCTTCGGCTCGCACGTGCTGGTGCCGCACCCGCGCTACCTGGTGGACCCCGGCGACGTGGACCCGGTCGTCGCCGCGACCTTCGGCTGCTCGGGCATCACCGTGCTGAGCGCCATACGGAAGATCATGCCGCTGGAGCCTGGGGACCCCGTGGTGCTGGTGGGCGCCGGCGGCCTTGGGCTCGCCGCCATTGGGATGCTGCGGGCGTTGGGGCACGAGGCGATCATCAGCGTGGACCTGAACGCCGAGAAACGTCAGGCCGCGCTGGATGCCGGGGCGACTGCGGTGGTGGACGGCGGGCGCCAGGACGTGGCCGCCGCGGTGATGGAGGCCGCGGGCGGGCCGGTGCTGGCGGCGATTGATTTTGTCAACGGCTCGGGCACCGCGCGGTTCGTACTGGACGCGCTGGCGAAGGGCGGCAAGATGGTGCAGGTCGGCATCTTCGGTGGCGAGATCACGCTGCCGTTGATCGGCTTCATCTTCCGCGCCCACGCGATCATGGGCAGCCTGACCGGGACGGTCGGGGACCTGCACGACGTTGCGCGTCTGGCGCGCGACGGCAAGCTGGCGGCTTTGCCGGTGACGACGGCGCCGAAGGACGAGGCGAATTCGGCGCTGATGCGGTTGCGCGACGGCAAGGTCACGGGCCGGCTGGTGCTGACGGCGGAGGCTGTGTCGCCCTAATTCGGCTTGCGTCCAGGCTGGAGGCAAGCCGATCCAGCTTTTTGTTTGCGGGCAGAGGGTGCAGGTGGGTCCAGTCGCTGTGCGTCCGGACCCAACCGCAATCTGCCCTGGCAGGGCAATCTGGGCCTCGATGGTAAGGTTGCGTATGGTATGCAATCCAGCTGCCGCATCTGGACGATGCGCCGGCTGATCTCTGCCCCATATCCGGTGCGTTGAAGGTGTGTCACACGTATGTCGCTTCCCGAGCCGCCCCAGCCAAAGCTGCCCCAGGATGTCCGCATCGGCTTTCTGGTGCATGACGTGTCGCGGATGCGCCGGACGCTGTTCGATCAGGCGATGAAGCCGCTGGGTATCACCCGTTCTCAGTGGTGGGTGTTGAGCCAGTTGTCGCGCCACCCCCGCACCGGGATGCTGCAAACCGACCTGGCGCGCGACCTGGATGTCGGCAAGGTGACGGTTGGGGGGCTGATTGATCGGCTGGAGGCTGCTGGATATGTCGTGCGGCAGCCGGATGCGGTGGACCGCCGGGCCAAGCGGATCGTCATCACCGAGGAAGGCCGGGCCGTGCTGAAGCAGATGGTCACGGTGGGCCAGAGCTTGAACCGGGTCATCCTGGCTGGCCTGTCGCAGGATGAGGTCGAGGCCACGGAGCGGGCGCTGTCGGTCATGAAGGACAACATTCGCCAGGCCACGGCGGACCGCGATGACGCAGACCTGTCCGTGGGCGTGTTCGATCCTGCCGACGAAGCCCCGGAAACGCCGGTGCTGCGGAAGGCCGCTGCCGGCTAAATCGGCTTGGATCCAGGCCGGACATACATCGATTTAGCTTTTTGTTTGCGAGCAGAGAGTCGCAGTCAGTTACGGTCGCTGCGCGTCCGGAGCCAGCTGCAATCTGCTGTATCCGCCGGCTCGGACCGCAGCGGCGGACATTGGCGTTCGCACGGCGCGGCTGCAGACGGAGGCGCTCGCCGCCGCTGCAAGTGTGGAAAGCCCGACGTGCTCCCGGTCGCTAGCCAGCCATGGGCGGCGGCACCCCGGCCGGTGCCGGGTTTGCCGCCAGTCCCAGACCTTACCCCACCTACGCGAAGAAGCTCGCGTCGGCCCTTGTGACCCCGATCAGTTGTATCTGCGTCTGGTCGGACAGGGTCAGCACGGTTTGGCCAGAGCCGTTGACCTGATTGGCGATGGCGTTGCTGACCGCGCTGCTGCTGTAGCCCTGCAAGCTGATCTTGTCGGTGCCGGGCACGAAGTTGAACAACGCGAAGTTGCGCGCAGCCCCGGACGCCCCGGACGCAATGTCGAGCGTGACCGTGCCGCCCATCACCACGTTGGCGCTGCCCGACCCCGACGCCACCGTGCTGGCGCCGAAGGCGAACACCGTGTCGGTGCCCGATCCCAGCTGCACCGTGCTGGTCCCCGTGCCGGTGCCGATCAGGTCGTTGCCCGATCCCG
>CAXTOB010000286.1:0-8012 GCA_964245505.1 uncultured Acetobacteraceae bacterium
GGTGCAGGAAGCCACGGGGCAGAGCGTGGAACTGGCCTATGTGGACCAGGGCTACACCGGCGAGCGCGCCGCGGACGCCGCCGGGGCGCACGGCATCGAACTGGAGGTCGTGAAGCTGCCCGAGGCCAAGCGCGGCTTTGTGCTCTTGCCGCGGCGCTGGGTGGTGGAACGCTCCTTGGCCTGGGCCACGCGCTTTCGCCGCCTGGTCCGTGACTACGAGCGATACGCCGACACCCTGGCCGACATGCGCCGCATTGCGTTCGTCTGCCTCATGCTGAAACAAGCCGCTCAACTGGTGGCAGGTCCATAACAGCCTCTAGAGCAGAGCCACGAGCCGCGGCGATTACTCAATTACTGGCACTGAACACTCATCATACAATACTGGCACTGAACACTCATCATACAAGTCATAAATTATTCTTACAATGTCGATGCACAGAGTGTCGCTGCCAATCTTGGCTGCGTGATTTGCACAAGCCGCAAGCTTGTGCAACGCGGTCCAGGCACCGTGTGAATATCCTACTTTTGCAATAGCTGTGTTCATAACCTTCTCCCTGCGGCTGGAAAGGAGCGTATGACAGCTCTCGGCCACGCAAGCGTTCAATCAGCGTCGCCTAGCGTCGAAAAAGCGTCTTTCCCAGATGTGCGGCGGCGATCAGGATGGGAATGGCTCAATGCTGTTGTCAGGTTGTTTGAGGACGGGCGACTGCGGGCTAAGCGCGGCGGTGTAGCCAACGCTGGAAACTGAGCCGGTCCGCCGGTTGAAAGCTGAGCCACCCGCGTAGGGTCGGGTCCTTTGCCGGAGGGGACCTGTGCTGTTGGCGGAGAGGGCGATGGAGATCCGGATACTGCACCAGCAAGGTCTGAGCGCATGCGAGATCGCGCGGCGCACGGGCCACAGCCGTAACATGGTGGAGCTGTTGATTTTTGCTGAGATCTGACCCGGGGTTTGGAGTGCGCCCCTGGCGGTGGACAGATCGGACGGAATGGATTGACCGCCCTGGCTGGGCTTCCGGAGGATGGAAGTCATGGCACGACACCGCTCACACAGCGTCGCGTTCAAGCGGCAGGTGGCCGAGGAGTTCATCGCAGGCGAGACCTTGCACGCCCTGGCCAAGCGGCACGACATCTCACGCCAGCTGATCCGGATCTGGGTCGGCAAGTTCGAGGCTGGCGCGTTCGACGAGGACGCGCAGGCGGCGGACCTGATCCAGGAGTACGAGGCCAAGATCGCGGCCCTGGAGCGTATGGTCGGTCGGCAGGCCTTCGAGTTCGAGCTACTAAAGGGAGCTTTGAAGCATGCTCCCCGGCCGAGAAACGCGAACACCTCCGTCATCACCGGCCCCGTGGCCTCCCCGTTGCCCGGGGGTGCGAGCTGATGGGGCTGTCCCGCTCGACCTTCTACGACGCCGCACCCGCGGCGCTGGACGCTGGCAGCCTGTTGGCCCGGATCAGCATGATCTGCGACGAGTTCGAGTGCTACGGCTACCGCCGGGTCGGGGCGGCGCTGCGGCACCAGGGCGTGGTGGTGAACGGCAAGAAGCTCCGGCGCCTGATGCGCGAGCACGGCCTGCAGCCCAGGCGACGACGCCGCTTCGTGGTGACCACGGACAGCAACCACGGCGGCCCGATCTTCCCGGACCTGGCCAAGGACCTCGTTCCCGATCGCCCCAACCAGCTTTGGATTGCAGACTTGACCTACGTGGCCATTCCGGGCGGCTTCGTCTACCTGGCTGCCGTCCTGGACGCCTGGTCGCGCAAGGTGGTCGGCTACGCGATCAGCCGGTCGATGGACGCCCGGATCGCCGCCTCGACCTCCGCCAGGTCGATCTCCCCCAGGCGCCGGATGTGCAGGCTGAGCAGCAGTCGCTGGTGCTCGGCAAGGTGTCCGTCCAACGCTGGTCGACCTTGCGCCGCAGCCGCCGCTTAGCCAGGTCGGCCATTGCCGCCGCGTCAGCGGTGCCCTCGGCCAGCGCGCGCAGCATCAGCATGCCGGACACGCCGAACACGTCGCTCATCACGCCCGCGAGCTTGATGCCAGCGCCTTCGAGCAGTTGCAGCGTGCGGTTGCGTTCGGCGGCCATGGTGCCGGCCAGCGCCTTGCGATGCCGCACCAGCTCGCGCAAGGCCCTGATCTCCGGCGGCGGCACGAAGCTGGCGCGCACCAGACCGTGCCGGACCAGGTCGGCGATCCACTCGGCGTCTTTCACGTCCGTCTTGCGTCCGGGCACGTTGCGCATGTGCGAGGCGTTGCCGACGACAAGGGTGACGCCACCTTCCAGGGCAGCATGGACGGGCTGCCAGTAGACGCCGGTCGCCTCCATGCCGACGTGGGTCACGCCCATCTCGCGCAGCCAGTCGCGCAGGGCCGCCAGGTCCCGCCGCATGGCGCCGAAGGTCCGTGTCTCTCGTGTTGTCCGGCGCTCTGCCGCACCTGTGATGACGCAGGCCACCACCGAGCTCTGGTGCACATCGAGCCCGGCGCGTTTTATGATTGCTTCCATGGCCACCTCCAACAAGGGGTGGCGGACGCGGCGCCGCAGGGTGGAAGACAGAGGTTGGCCCACGTGCTGGCCGGGCAAGCCGGTCGCGACATTCGGTGGTCCCTGCACACGGCGCGGACCGGTTTCTCCCACGGGGTCGAAAACCACCTATCTAAATCCGACCTCTGCGCGTCCGCCAGCCCCAGTGTCGGTCAGACCTCCGCTGCTCGCCAGCCTGGCTCCATTTTCATCCCAGGGCGGTGCGCAACAGCGCGGGGCGTTTCTCCCGCACTTTTCGTGCTGTCGTCTGGTCAGGCGGCGTGGAGAACGCGGGCTCGCAGGAGTTGGAACCCGGCACGACCATACATCGTCCGCTTCAGCATCTTCAGGCGGTTTACCTGTCCCTCCACGGGGCTGGTAGTCCATGGCAGGTCGAGCGCCGCTTGGATCGCGTCGACGTCGCGTCGCAGGCTTGCGGCAAACTCCTTCAGCGGCGTTCGATCGGCCGCGTCCAGGACCGCGCTGAGGCTTTCCGATGCGTTCCGGCGCAGCAGCGCGTTCAGCCGCTTTGCCACGGTGATGGTGTCGGCCAATGGCGGAACCTGGTCCAGCAGGCGGAGAACGAGGCTCCGCTCCGCCTTGGGCAGCATTTCCGGATCTGCCATGACCAGCCGTGACAGGGAGCAGTCCGATGGAACGGAGATGACCTCGGGCTTGCTGACCCGTGACGCCTTCTCACGCCGGGCTTTCGCCCACTGCAAGACAATGCCGGGGCGACCAGTGAAGCCGATTTCGGCCACCTTGCGCCAGAGCAAGCTCGCGTTGTGGCACCCTTCGGGCCCAGGGACGGTCAAGGTGGGCCTGGTAGGGCTTCAGGATGCCCGTGCGTGGCGGCTTGCTCCACAGCGGCGCCCCACCCGCTCGCAACCACCGGCGGATCGTCTTGCGCTCCGCCCCGAGTGCCACGGCGATCGCTGAGATGGACGCAGCGGCTGGAATGCCAGCGGAGGGGTCAACATCTACTCTCACCGTGACCTGGAGCAGCTTCTGCGCGGCTTCAACGCCGCCGACAACGACCGGCGTCAGCGAGTGCTGGACGGCAAGACACCCAACCAGGTCGTGGCCGAACGCCTCAAGGCCGAACCGAAGCTCGCCCGTGTCAACTGGGAAGGAAATCACTTTAACAATTTGTAAACACTTGTTGATTGCGGCCTTTTGCTGCACTGCGGTATAGAGCGCTTGAGACAACCCGACATGGGCTCGTATGGGCCTGTATCGAAGCGGTGAGGTTGCAATATGTTTGCTGTTCAGCACCCTTTTATGCGACCGACAAAAAACTTGGGCGCGTTCGCTCCATCCATTGACCAAGTTGATGCTACGGGGAACGCTGCGCACCGAGTGCCGTTTGCAATTGCTGCCCTTAGCACGAGTCAGGCATCAAATGCCTGCAGCGAGCACCGGATAAGCTCCCCGATTCTGCTCCACCGTAGTGGCAGCCCGGCGGGTCCATTCAGCCGTATGATCAAATCCTTGTTCGATCGGGCAGCGGCCTTGGTGCTGCTACTACTTCTTGCGCCGGTCATGCTCGCCATCGCCGTTGTGGTTCGCGCCGACAAAGGCTCTGCCTTGTATGGCCATCGCAGGGTTGGCGAAAACGGGCGGCATTTCTACTGCCTCAAGTTTCGGTCGATGGTCACAGAAGGCGACCAAGTCCTGCAACAGTTGCTAGCGCGCGACACGGCCGCACTTCAGGAGTGGCAGGCGACCCAGAAGCTGCGCGACGACCCACGCGTCACACATATCGGGCGCGTTTTGCGTAAAACCAGCCTCGATGAACTACCGCAGTTACTGAATGTGCTACGTGGGGAGATGAGTTTGGTGGGCCCACGTCCCATTGTCGATGCCGAGATCGACCGTTACGGCCAGGATATCTCATTCTACTACGACACGCGCCCGGGGATCACTGGCTTGTGGCAGGTGAGCGGGCGCAGCAACATGTCTTATGAAGGGCGTGTGCGGCTCGATGTCTGGTATGCTCGGAATTGGTCGTTGTGGCGCGATTTCTGGATCCTGCTGCGCACTATCCCGGCAGTTTTAGCTAGGAATGGGGCCGTTTAGCGATTACCATCTGTCTGATTATAGGTATTAAGTGCCGTACGGCAGCCAGCACTAAGGTTGATATAGAATTGCGCGAGGCAGGCAGCTGCAATGGGCGGTGCCGGGTCATTTCCAACGCAATGCGTGGTGTAGTCGGCCTTGCAGGACTGTTTCATCACCTGGCCAGCTTGTGGCGAGGGAGTCCGCGTGGGCTGCGCGGCACCGCGATCGGCCCAGCATCCGGTCATGACTGCCAGCACAATCAAAATGCTTTTCAATCCCATACGCCAATGGATACAAGCAGAGGCGGTTCGGACTTTCGAGGTAAGGATTTCCATATTAGAGTCATATTACCAGAACTCTCCAGCTTGGGCGAGGGTCGAAGCATGTCCCACTTGCTTGCGCGGTCACCCCCGCCCGCTGTCCACGCAAGCACTAAGCGTTGCGACCACTGGGCAGGGTTCCTCCGCGCCAGTTTCGTGCTGGCAGGTTTGTGCAGTGTAGCGGCACCGTGTGCGTCTGCTCGCACGCCTGTACTGGGCCGTCCCGGAGCCACGCCACTGCCGTCCGCCATGCCGATCCAGGATCAGGACCTGTGCCAAGCCGCTATCCGGAGCGTCCTCCCCTCAACCGACCTGCCCCCGGCGTTGCTGGGCGCGATTGGGAAGGTTGAGAGCGGCCGCTCCGACCCGCTGGACGGTTCGGTCAAGCCGTGGCCTTGGACAATCAATGCCGAGGGACAAGGCACTTTATTCAGCCGCCGGGAGGATGCGGTTGCGGCCGTGCTCAGCCTGCAGGCCCGCGGCGTCGCCTCCATCGATGTCGGGTGCATGCAGGTCAATCTTGCCTATCACCCAAATGCCTTTGCCACCCTCGACGACGCATTCGATCCGGTAACGAACGTGCGGTATGCGGCCCGTTTCCTGCGACAGTTGTTCGCCCAAACCGGCGACTGGGACAGCGCGGCCGCGGCCTATCACTCTAGAACGCCCGACATCGCTGCACCGTACCGCCTGAAAGTGCTGGCAGCAATGGGGAATGGTGCGCGTGCGCCGGCGCTCGCGCCGGCCCCGGTCCACAACGACTTGGCTCTTGCCTGGGCAGCGACGGTTTCTCCGACGTTCCCGGGCCTTGGAGGCGACTGGTCGGCCGACCCCGTCCAGCTCCCAAGCCGCTTGAGGTTGGCCCGGGCAAAGCCTCGGCAGTCTCTGGCTCTGGCCACCAATCGGTAGCCCAAGTCTCCGCATGTGAGCTGAGCAAGCTGGCTTCACCGGCGGGGTGCTGAGTCGGTTCTAAAGCAGATACGCATATCGATATGAGAATTGCGGCAGTCAGTCCATGCGTGACCGTGGCTCGCCAGTGAAGGGGCTGCTGGGCTGGAGGAGCAGATGTCGCTCGTCAAGCGAGCGGCTGATGTAGGTGGGCAAGAACGCGCGGACATCGGCGGCAAGGTCGGGTCGCTTGAGCGCAAAGGCGATCTGCGCCTCCAGGTAGCCGACCTTGTCGCCGCAGTCGAACCGGCGCCCCTCGTAGCGTAGGCCGTGGAACGGGAAGTGGCCGATCATCTTGGCCATCGCGTCCGTCAGTTGCACCTCGTTGCCGGCCCCGCGCTCCATGCCGGACAGGTGCCGGATCACCTCGGGCAGCAGGACGTAGCGGCCGATGACGGACAGGTTGCTGGGCGCGTCGGCCGGCTTGGGCTTCTCGACCAGGCCGAGCACGTCCACGAGGCGCCCGTCGTCGCTGCCCACCTTGAGGATGCCGTAGCGGTTGGTCTGCTCACGCGGGACCTCGGCCACGGCGACGATGTTGCCGCCCGTCTGCTGGTAGGCGTCGGCAAGCTGCTTGAGGCAGGGCGTCTCGGACAGCACGAGGTCGTCGGGCAGCAGGATGGCGAACGGGTCGTCGCCGACAAAGGCGCGCGCGCACCAGATGGCGTGGCCGAGGCCGAGCGGGACCTGCTGCCGCACGGTGGTGATGGAGCCGGGCTGCACCTTCATGCCGTCCAGCAGGGCGATCATGTCGGTCTTGCCGCGCTCGCGCAGCGTGGCCTCGAGTTCGTAGGCCACGTCGAAATGGTCGATCAGCGCGGTCTTGCCGCGGCCGCTGACCAGGCAGAACTGCTCGATCCCGGCGGCACGCGCCTCCTCGATCGCGTACTGGATCAACGGCTTGTCGACGATGGGGAGCATTTCCTTGGCCATCGCCTTGGTGGCGGGCAGGAACCGGGTGCCGAGGCCCGCGACGGGCAGGACGGCCTTGCGGAGGGGTTTATGCAGCATGCAAGCGCCCTATATGAAATTCACTTTGGGCGCTACTGTCAATGACTACACCGTACCTACAAACTTGGCTATGTCGATCTATTTGAGAATCCTCTTTGATTGGAATTGCGGGGTTCAAGCTGCTTTACTGGAAGATGGAGAGTTGTCAGTCTCGGCCACAGCCTCTGGGCGGTTGAATGTCGGAGACAGTCTCGAGGTTGAGGTCTGTGATTGCTTCCAGGCCTCGGCGTTGGTGCTGTCGCGCAGGCTATTGGGGGACATGGCAAGCCAGTCGGCATATTTGGCCGGGAGTGAAAGTAGTTCGGCCACGACATCGCGCCGTCGCTGAGACGGCTCGCCGGTTGCTGGAGCGCCGTGGGTTGGGGGTGGGTGCAGTCGACGACGTTAGGCGGGCACGATAGCGAGCGTAACGCTAACGATGACTTGCCTGCTCGATCTGGTCTGGATCGTCTCGATGGGCAGGCAAACAGGTGATGATGTCAACATCGTCGCGACGATGCTGATCTGGCAGCATCTACCTGCTTCACCTTCGACGAAGCCGGTTCCGCCATTTTGGCGCCTTGTTTGGAGATCGCGCCATGATATCAATCCATAATCAGGCGGGCTCCCGCAAGTATCTCACCGAGGCCGAGCACGCGCGTTTCCTCGCCGCTGCTGAGCAGGCACCGCCCGACGTGCGTGCCTTCTGCCACACGCTGTCCTGGACCGGATGTCGACTATCCGAAGCGTTAGCGTTGACCAGTGAGCGGGTCGACTTGGTCGCCGGCACCATCACCTTCGAAACGCTCAAAAAGCACCAGCGCGGTCCATTACGCACCGTGCTTATTCCGCCCGAGCTCGCCACCATGCTCGACCTCCTATTTGGCATCAGCAGCCTACACGGCCGGGCCGCCAAAGCGCCACTTTGGCCCTTCTCGCGGACAACCGCTTGGCGCTGGATCAAGGAAATACTAGCCGTAGCCGGTGTCGAGGGCGCTCAGGCCAGCCCAAAAGGGCTACGCCATGCCCTCAAGGTTACTACAATGGATCAAGACATTACGCTTAATACAGTGTAAACTAGCGCGGCCTTGACACTTTTAGTGTCCATCCGGGATTATATCATTGGTCGGCATAGCTTTCGCAGCATGAGGCGGACAGACGCCCATTGCAG
>CAXTOB010000287.1:0-2452 GCA_964245505.1 uncultured Acetobacteraceae bacterium
AGGTTGGGGTGAGGGGATCTTTCCTGCGGCCGAGTGCACTTCGTTGCTATTAGAGCGGGTTTGAGTGCAGATAGAAGCATCGAGCCCGTTCTTGCCATGGTTTTTGCGGGCATTTGCTCGGTCAAACCAAGCTGTTTGATCCGAATATGCGCAAAACCGCTGCTTGCTACGAGCAGGGCGGCGTCTGCCCGCCCCCTCACCCCAACCCTCTCCCGGAGGGAAAGGGAGAAGGGAAGGTGGCTTTCTTAGTCGTCTGGCTACTTTACGGTTTGAATGACCTCGAAGCCTTCGAACTGCGGATGGCCGAGGTAAATCGGCGCATCGCCCTGACTACCGGCGCCGGCATTGCGGTGGGCGGCGCGGAATGCCTCGGAGCGGGTCCAGCCCGCGAACGCCGCGTGGTTCTCCCAGATGGTATGGCTGGAATACAAGATGTGGTCGTCTTGCGCCGGGCCACGCAGCAGGTGGAACTCGACGAAGCCGGGGACGCCGTTCAGGTAGGAGTCGCGGCTGGTCCACATGTGCTCGAAGGCTGCCTCCGAGCCCGGCGCGACCTTGAAGCGGTTCATGGCGATATACATGCGCGGATGCTCCTATGATTGGCAGTGAGGATGGGGCGGCTGGATCGCCGTGCAAGCGTGCCGGCTAAAGCGGCTTTAGCCCAGCCTCGATCTCGGCGCGGCGCGGCTCCAGGAACGGCGGCAGCGCCAGGCGCTCGCCCAGGCGGTCCATTGGCTCGTCGGTCGCAAAGCCGGGGCCGTCGGTGGCGATTTCATACAGGATGCCGCCGGGCTCGCGGGTGTAGAGGCTTCGGAAGTAGTAGCGGTCCACCGGCCCGCTGGACGGGATGCGGAGGCGCTGTAGCCGCTCGGCCCAAGCATCATAGTCTTCGTCCGGCACACGGAAGGCGACATGGTGGACGCTGCCGGCGCCGGGGCGTGCCGGGGCCAAGCCAGGCTCGACGCGGACATGTAGCTCGGCGGCCGGGCCGCCGGCACCCATGACAAACACGTGGACCGGGACGCCGTCTCGGGCTTGAACCATGCGGGCTTCCTGCATCGCCATCACCTCCGTCAGGAACCGGGCGGATGGCGCCAGGTCGCGCACGCTGATCGTGATAGGGCCGAGGCCGCGAATTTGGTGCTCCGGCGGAACCGGGCTGCGGTCCCATGGGTGGGCGGGGCCGGCGCCGCCGTCATCCACCAAGGCCAGCCGCTGGCCCTCCGGGTCCTCGAAGGCGCACTCCTGTCGGCCATCCACCTCCTGTACCGGGCCGTGCGGCACGCCAAAGCTGTCCAGGCGCGCGGCCCAGTGGTCCAGTGCCGCCGCGCCAGCCACCCGCAGCCCCGTCCGCACGATGGACTCGCTGCCGCGGCGCTCCCGCCCGACCGGCCAGTCGAAGAAGGTAATGTCGGTGCCGGGATTGGCCGCACCGTCGGCATAGAACAGGTGATAGGCGCTGACATCATCCTGGTTCACGGTCTTCTTGACCAGGCGCATCCCCAGCATGCGGGTGTAGAAGTCGTGGTTCCCCCGGGCGTCCGCGGTTACGGCCGTCAGGTGGTGCATCCCGTGCAACTGCATTGTCATGTCCGTCTCCTCCGCCGCTGGATGCTGCATATGCGCTGGCCCTGACCTGCCGCCAATGCCTGGCGTGGGGCCGATACCTGCGATCGGGATGGTACGGGATAGGGATGGTGCAGGCGGTGCATGGCTCGCTAGGGTGCCGCGGCTTGCAACGCGCCGGGCGGCCCGGTTTGGAACTCACCGATGACGACCCGCATCCTGCGCGCGCCCTACCTTACCTATGCCGGCGCCGGCCTGATTGGCGTGGTTGCGGCCCTGCTGGTCCTGCCGGCCGAGACCGTCCTCGGCACAGGTCCGGGATGGGCTGTTCCGTTCACGGATCAGGCGAGGAGCCTGACCGGCCATCTCGCCTATCAGGCGGATGCCTGGCGCTGGCCGCTCCTGTGGACGGACGTGCTGTTCTGGCCGAGGGGCATGTCGATCTTGTTGACGGACAGCAACCCGTTGTTCTCCGCCGCGGCGAAGTTGTGGACGCGGCTGACCGGGCAGGCGCCGGTCAACTTGCTTGGGGCCTGGCTGGCCCTGTGCTGGGTGGCGCAGCCCGTTGCCGCGGCCTATGCGGCCCGCGGCTTGAGGCTGGGAACATCGCCCTGTCTTGCGGTGGGCGTGCTGGCGGCGTGCTGGCCGGCGCTGCTGATGCGCATGGGGCACGTCAACCTGTGCGGGCACTTCCTGATCCTGCTCGCCCTGGGCTTGGCGGTCCGGCGCTTGCCAGGCTGGGCCGGACCCGGCGGCGGCGGCGGATGGCTGGCGCCGGCGCTGCTGCTGCTCGCGGCGGTGCTGGTGCATCCCTACTTGTTCGAAATTGATGCGGTGGTGCTGGCGGCGGTCCCGCTGCAGGCCGCGCTCGACCGGCGGGCGGGAT
>CAXTOB010000287.1:2462-5544 GCA_964245505.1 uncultured Acetobacteraceae bacterium
GATGGCAGCGCGGCGCGGCGGGCTACCTGGCGGCGTGCGTCGGCGCAGTTGCGATGCTGATGCTGTTCAGCGGGCCGCTTGGGGGCGGGGATAAGGGGTTCGTCACCTACTCGATGAACCTGCTGTCGCCGATCTGGCCGCAACGCTCCGGCGTGTTCGGGGCGGACCTGCCGGTGCTGGACGCCACCGGAGGCCAGGCGGAGGGCTTCAATTGGCTCGGCGCCGGCGTGCTGCTGCTGGGGGTGGCGGCGCTGGCCGGCCTGGTGCGGCGGCGCCCAGCCGTGCGCCCGTTGCGCGGGCTGCTGCTGGTGCTGGGCGGTCTGGCGGTACTGTCGCTCAGCAGCCGGGTTTACGCCGGACCGGTCAAGATCCTGGATTTGGGGACCAAACCTTGGGAGGACATCTTCGGCACCTTCCGGGCGCCGGGCCGGGCATTCTGGCCGGTGGGCTATGCGGTGATGATTGCCTCGGTCGCCGGCGTGGCGCAGATGCCCAGGCCCTGGGGCGCAATGCTGCTGACGGCGGCGTGCGCGCTGCAAGTGATCGACTCCGAACCGCTGCGGCGCTCCGCCCGGCAAGGCTGGGAACATGGCGCCGGCGTGGCGGTGCTGCCGGTGCCGGAAGGGACGCGGCTGTTCGGTGTTGCGCCTTACCCGACCTGCTCCGGCGATGGCGTCGCGCAGGCCGAGGCGGAAGTCATGCTGCTGCATGCCGTCCAGGCCGGGGCGCGCCTGCGGGATGTTGGCGCAGGCCGCCCGCCGCCCTCATTCAATTGCGAGAAGACCCTGGCCGAGCTGACGGAGTTGCCGCTGTTTCCCGGCGAGGCCCGCGCCTACTTCGGCGATGTCACCATGGCGGCGTTGCGCCCGGAGTGGCTGGGGCCGGACGCCGTTTGCCGCGCCGTGCCGCAGGCGGTGCTATGCGGACGAGGCGTCGCGCCGTTTGAGGGCACGCCGGTCGCGGCCCGTCCGGGTGCGGCCACCTTGGCATTGCCGTTGACCTTGATGGGGCCAGCGCTTGCGCCGGTGCTGGGGAGTGGGTGGCGGTGGGATGGCGATGGGCAGGTCTGGTCGGAGGGGCCGCATAGCAGCCTGATGCTGGATCTCCCCGCCGGACCCGCTGTCGTGCTGACACTGCACGTGCAGGGGATCGCCGCCCAATCGAGCGGAACCCGCGGCGTTGACGTGAGTACGCGCGCCTCGGACACCGGCGACCCTAATGGCACCACACAGCACGTCGCGCTTCCGGATGCCGCGGCAACGGACATCGTGCTGCGTCTGCCAGCATATCAGGCGGGATGGGTGCGGATTGCCCTGGACGCTTTGCGGCCCGTGGACCCGGCACGGCGGGCAATGACTGCGCCGGTGCACCGGGCAGCCGTCAAGTTGCTGGGACTCGAGTTGCGGGCTGGTGACGACACGCCCTCGCCCTGACGCTTCCGCAAGTCCGCTCTCATCGCGAGCCGCTTGCAGCACGGCGATCGCCGGGCCAACGTGACGGTGCTTGCTGACGCTGAACAGCCGCGGTGTTCCGTGCCTAGAGCATGTTCGGATCGAGCGGCTTCGTTTGACCGAACAAGTGCTGGCGAAAACAATAGCTAGAGTGGGCTTAGTGGTTCTATCTGCACCACGCCCGCTCTAGCCATGGCGGGCACGGTCATGGCGCCTGGCATATGCCGGCCTGTCGATGACCAGCTTCAGCACAGGATCGTCGCTCATTTGGCAGGACGCCCGCTTATACCAACTGCCAAAAGTTCTGACATGTCGGCACACGGCGCCTTGCAGAACGTGAGCAGCAGGGCATAGGTCAAGACTTTCAGCGGTTGGTATTAAACCGCAGCGGGTCACGCTCTGGATGGTGCAGCGCCTTCTGCCCGGCTGCGATGCCGCAAACGCCGCGCGACTCCCAATAGATGCTGAATTCGGGGTCGCCGGGCCTTAGGCCAGTCCTGCCTAGGGGTGCATCGCCGCGCCTTTCGTCGCCTTGTCCACGACGTTCTTCGGCCCGCGCAGCGCCAGGCCGACCAGGTCGGGCGTGTCTGCTGGCTCTGCCCGGAAAGCGTCGCGGTTGGCGGCGTCGTGGCCGGTGCCGAACATCGCCCGGACATAGACGGCTCGGGTCAGGCCGCGCTCGATGCCGTAACGGTAGGCGCGTAGCAGCACCTCGGGCGCCGCCGCCAGGATCAGCATCGGTTGGCCCAGCAGCCGGGCATGGCTGCGTCCGGCTGCGTCCTCGTAGGGTTCGCCCAGCGCCTCTGGTGCTGCTGCGGCGATGCCGGTGGCGAGGAAGGCGGTCAGGTTCAGCTTCTGCCAGACCTCCAGGTCCGGCAGGACCAGGATGGCCACCTTCGTGTCGAACACCATGCGTCGCTCCCCTTCCTGCGGTTGCGGTTCAGTCCACCTCGGGCGCTGGCGCCGGCAGGTCCGTACGGGTGAACCGCCAATACAGCGGTGTCCGCCCGGCTAGCAGCGCCTTCACCTCATAACGCGTTGGCGGCCAGCCAGCCGGGCGTTCGGACGCCGGCGCCGGCGCGGTGAACAGCGTCTGTCCCGCCATGACCTCCGTGACCCAGGCCTGGTAGGTCGGGTCGTCCGAGGCGACGCGCCACTCGCCGCCGGGGCGCAGGGCGTGGGCGACTAAGGCGACCTGAGCCGGATGCACGAAGCGACGCTTGGCATGGCGCATCTTGGGCCAGGGATCGGGAAACATCAGGAACACCCGGTCCAGGCTGCCCAGCGGCAGGGCGCGCAACAGGATGCGGGCATCGTCGTCCCACAGCCGTAGGTTCGGGGGCAAGGGAGCATCGGCCTCCCCGCCCTCCGGCACCAGGCGGGACAGCAGGGAACATAGGCCGTTCTCGAACACCTCGCAGGCGATTAGGCCGGCGTCAGGGTGCCCAGCGGCCAGCGCCTGGGCATGCTCGCCGCCGCCGAAGCCGACCTCCAGCCACAGCCGGTCCGGCCGCGGGTCGAAGGCAGCCAAGGGATCGCCCGCCTGCGCCAACCGGAGGCGCAGGCGGGGCAGGGTAACATCCAGCAGCAGTTGCTGCCGGGGCGGCCCCCGCGGGCGCGCCCGGCGGCCC
>CAXTOB010000287.1:5554-8001 GCA_964245505.1 uncultured Acetobacteraceae bacterium
GCGTGCGGCCGTACAGACGCTCGGCTGGGACCTTCAGCGGTTGAAGGCGCTGCGCAGCGCCGGGACCAGGTCGGTCTTCTCCCAGGTGAAGGTGCCGAGGTCCTCGTCCGGCGTGCGGCCGAAGTGGCCGTAGGCGCTGGTCACGGCGTAGATCGGCCGGTTCATGTGCAGGTGCTCGCGGATGCCGCGCGGGCTGAGGTTCACCAGCTCGCGCAACACCTTCTCCAGCTTGGCCTCTTCCACGTCCCGCCCCGTGCCGTCCAAGTCCACATAAACCGACAGCGGGTGCGACACGCCGATGGCGTAGCTGATCTGCAGCGTGCACTTCTCCGCCAGCCCCGCGGCCACGACGTTCTTGGCGAGGTAGCGGCAGGCGTAGGCGGCGCTGCGGTCCACCTTGGTCGGGTCCTTGCCGCTGAACGCGCCGCCGCCGTGGGCGCAGGCGCCGCCATAGGTGTCCACGATGATCTTGCGCCCGGTCAGCCCGGCGTCACCATCGGGACCGCCGATGACGAAGTTGCCGGTCGGGTTCACATACAGCTCATCGTCGGGCGGCATCCAGCCCGGCGGCAGGCTGGTTTCGATGATCGGGCGGATCATCGCCTTGATGGCGCGCTGGTCCATGCCTTCGTCATGCTGGGTGGAGACGACGACGCTGGTCGCCCCGACCGGCTTGCCGTCCACGTAGCGCAGCGTCACCTGGCTTTTTGCGTCGGGCTGCAGGCCGGCCACGGTCGGGTCGCCGTTCCGGCGCATCTCGCTCATGCGGCGCAGGATCAGGTGGGCGTAGTGGATCGGCGCCGGCATCAGCTCCGGCGTCTCGTTGCAGGCAAAGCCGAACATGATGCCCTGGTCGCCGGCGCCCTCGTCCTTGTTGCCGGCGCTGTCCACGCCCGCCGCGATGTCCACGCTCTGGGCATGCAGGTGGCACTGGATATCGGCATGGCGCCAGGAGAAGCCTGCCTGGTCATAGCCTATGTCATGGATGGCCAGGCGCGCGAGGTGGCAGAGCAGCTCGGGCGTGACGGTGCCGGGTCCGCGGGTCTCGCCGGCGAGGACGACGCGGTTGGTGGTGACCAGCGTCTCGCAGCCGACCCGGGAGTAGGGGTCGGCGGCCAGGAAGGCGTCGAGAACCGTGTCGCTGATGCGGTCAGCAACCTTGTCAGGATGGCCTTCGGAGACCGATTCGGACGTGAAAAGGTATTCGCCCTTGGCGCGCATGGATTTCTCCTCTTGTCGCGTGATGATGGCAGGAGCGGCGCCGCGGTGTTCCGCTGGAGCAAAGCCGCCGCACCGGCCGGATGCCGGGGCGCCGGGTATGTGACCGATCCCTGGGGGGTGGTCAAGGCAAGCGGGCGCGGGCCAGCAAGGCAGGAGGGACGGGGCCGCGGATGGCGAGTTCGGCGACGGGGCCGCTCCGGTAGGCGGCGACGGGACGGAACGTGGTCTCGTCCCGGCGGGCGCGTGCGGCGCCGCGGACGGTGCTGCCGGTGTTGAAAGTGGAGTAGAAGGCGGGGGTTTCGGCATCGAGCAGGGCCGCCGTGTCGAGGGCGAGAATGACGGGCGGCTCATCGAGCGGCGCCGTTTGGCTACGCTGGCGGTCGCGGCGGCAGGCGCGGAGGAACGAGTCCCGGCGGGCCGGGTCGGGCCAGAAGAAGACCTGGCTGTCGATCAGCGCCCGCCACCGTGCGGGTTGCCCGGCAAACGCGCCGTGCAGCGAGGGCGTGATCTTGGCGTCGGCCATCAGTTGGAAGCGCAGGATGGCCGAGGGGCCGTCGGCAGCACCTGAGTCGAGTTGCACGCGCCGGAAGTCGTCGCGGTTCCGGTCGGTGGGCACAACACCTGCCTGCCGCAGCAGGTCCGCCGCGGGCAGCAGCCCAAATGCTTCGACGCCTGCGAGGCCATCGGCTTCCACGACATGCCACACGACAGGGAAGCGTGCGGCGAAGCGGGCGATGCCGTCCACGGCTGCGGTCAACCCACCCCCATGACGTCCTTCATCGAATACAAACCCGGCGGCTTGCCTGCGGTCCACGCCGCGGCTCGGACGGCGCCGGTGGCGAACATGCGGCGGTCGAAGGCGCGGTGGGTCAGGGAGATGTGCTCGGCTCCGGCAGCGAACATGATGGTGTGCTCGCCGACGACGTTGCCGCCGCGCAGCGCCGCGAAGCCGATGGCGCCGGGCTTACGCGGGCCGGTGTGTCCGTCGCGTCCGGAGTCCATCACGTCCTCCAGCCGCACGCCGCGGCCACGAGCGACGGCGCGGCCTAGGCCAACAGCGGTACCGGACGGGGCGTCCACCTTCTGGTTATGGTGCATCTCCAGGATCTCGGCATCGTACTCCGTCGCCGGCAGGGCGGCGCCGAGCTGCTCGGCAAGGGCGAGCAGGAGGGTGATGCCAGGGCCGAAGTTGGGGGATTGGACAACGGGGCTGCGTTGGGCGGCGC
>CAXTOB010000288.1:0-7993 GCA_964245505.1 uncultured Acetobacteraceae bacterium
GATCCCTGCCCGCCAATGGCAATCGCCGCCTGACCCCCAATCTTGCGACAGTCCCATCGACTGCCGCGTGACGGTCGCCGGCGTGGCCTACGAGGTGGATGCCGAGCTGGCCGGCGAGACGGTGGTGCTCTAGTGGGGCCTGTTCAACCAGGAGCTTTGGGCCGAGCACGGCGAGGAGCGTTACGGGCCGTTCCTGCCGGTGGGTGGGCCGGTGCCGCTGCACCGCTACCGCAAGTACCGGAAGTCCCGGCGCGAGGTCCGCGCTGACCAGGTCGGGGCACTCGCGGGTAAGCTCGCCCTGCCGCGCAGCGCGCTGTCGGGCGAGGACGGCGTGGTGATGGTCAGCACCGGGCCGGACGTAGGGACTGCCAAGGTGCCCGTGCGCCCGTTCCGCGACCCGGACCCGTTCCGTGAACTCGGCTTTGCCAACCCGATCTGCAGCCCGGCGCGCGATCGCCGACGAGGTCCGGTTGCCGCTGGCCAAGCTGTCGGACGACGACCGGGCCTTCATTGACGCGCTGCTGGCCCGGACGCTGGCGCGGCCGGAGATCCTTGCGGCCGTGCGCGAGCGGTTCCCGCTGGGTCGCAAAGGGGGAATGGGCTGATGCTGACCGAGGTCATGCGGCACTACGGCCTGGCCCGCCCGCCGGTGGACGCCGGGTTCTTCGAGACCGAGCACCACGCCCAGGTGTCGCGCGACGTCCGGGCTGCGATCACCGGCGGGCGCATGACCGCGCTGACGGCCGTGATCGGCTCGGGCAAGACCATCCTGTCGCGCCGGCTGCGCGCCGACCTCAAACGCGAGGGACGGGTCATCGTGTCGCGCTCGCTGTCGGTGGACAAGTCGAAGATCACCGTGCCGCTGCTGCTTGCGGCCCTGTTCTATGACCTCACGCCGGAGAAGACCGTCAGCATCTCAAGCCAGTCCGAGCGCCGCGAGCGCGACCTGCAGGAGCTGTTCCGGCGGGCGAAGAAGCCGGTCGCGCTGTTCATCGACGACGCCCACGACCTCCATCCCAAGACGCTCACCGCGCTCAAGCGCCTGATCGAGCTCGTCGCCGAGGGTGGCGGGCAGCTTTCCATCGTGCTGGTTGGCCACCCCAAGCTCAAGAACGACCTGCGCCGGCCGAAGATGGAGGAGATCGGCGACCGCACCACGGTGTTCGAGTTTGGCGGCCTGCGGGACCGCCAGCGCGACTACATCGACTGGGTGCTGAAGGCATCGCTCGACGATGGCGTGGCGCCCGACGACGTGCTGACTGACGAGGCGGCGACGCTGCTTACCGCCAAGCTCAAGACCCCGCTGCAGATCGGCCAGCACCTGGTGCGGGCGTTCGAGGCCGGATTTGAGATCGGAGCCAAGCCCATCGACGCCGGCGTCATCGGAGCAGTGCTGTCTCGCCAGCTCGACGACCTCGAGCCGCAGCTGACCCGCAACGGCTACGACGTGCGCAGCCTCGTCGAGCAGTTCGACGCCAAGCCGGCCGAAATACGCCAGCTGCTTCGCGGCGACCTGGACCCCACCCGCTCGCAGGAACTCTTGGACCAGATGCGCGCGGCCGGGCTGCCGACATGACGGGCTTCAGGCGACGCGGGTTGCCCTCAATCACCGTGATGATCCTCGTCAGCCTGTCCTTGTCGGGATGCAGTGCCTTCATGGCCATCGGCAACGTCACCAAGCTCATGGTCAAGAACGAACTGTATCCGCCAGCGTACGTGGACCTGCCATTCCAGGCCGGGGTGAAGGGCACCGTCCTGGAGACGCAGTTCCGTGTCCTAACTGCTGAGAGTTACACCTTCTACCTAGACCTTTGTTTCCAAGAGACCGACAAACCGGGCCAGGCGTATGTGAGGGGACTGACTGGGACAGGAGCCTACGACAGGGCCGGTCCAGGTGCTCGGCAGATTGATACCGGACTGCCCATCCCTGTTCACCTGAGCGTTGGCCGCGTCGGCGACGCGGGCGGTGCATGGTCCATTCTCAATGGCGTGTTCACGAACCACGACTTCGAAGGCTGCGCTGCAGCATATTGCGGCAAGGTCATCGGTGGCGCGCGACTTGACCCCGGCGTTTACCGGGTAAGGGTCGAGGCCCTGCAGGACGTGCCAGAACTGAACAGGGTTCCCGTGCAGTTCGACATGCATGCCCGGCACTTCTTGCGTTAGACCGACTCTGGGATGCGTGTGGTCGCACCGTCAAAGGCGTCCATCTCAACCACCATGCGTCAGGCCGCATGATCTCGCGTCCGTCTCAATGACCGTGCGCTCAGTCTCCAACAATCTGCGTCAGGCACCCCCGCCAGTCTCAATCAATGTGCGCCAGAAACCGCCCTTGATTGCGCGTCGAGGCGTACATCATTGCGCGCCGTTACACCTATGGCACTTATTCTTGGCTGTCCAAGACTGCCGTGCCTGCTTCCCATGCCTCGGCCGACGTGCGGAACCGCCCCGACGATTGCCGCACGCTCCTGCCATCCTCCTCGTCGTAGACCTCCCAGGCATATGGCCGGACGCCGCTTCCCTTCAGGCAGACCCGGAGCCTGAAGCGCGAGTAGCCCCTCACGAGAAGAACAGGTGCCGCCACCGAAGGCTGGCCTAGGCGGTGCAACATCAGAAATCAGCCCAGCTTCAAGTTGGAGGCGGCTTGCTTGCCGCGCTCGGTCACGACGTCGTAGCTGACCTTTTGGCCGTCGTTCAGGCTGTTGATCCCAGCCGCCTGCAAGGCCGTGATATGCACGAACACGTCCTTGCTGCCGTCCTGCGGCTGGATGAAGCCGAAGCCCTTGTCAGGGTTGAACCACTTGACTGTTCCGTTCGCCATGCCGGCTGCTTTCCTGCCTAAACAGGGCAGATCGTAGCGTTGACACGACCAGGGTGCCAAGCCTGTTCAGGGTGCTCAGCTGGCTACCCTGGAGGTCAAGAAGGGGGGAGCGTTTAATTGACGAGACCCGGCAAGCAGCCTTCAGAGCGGCCAGCGCGAGTTGGCGCCCTCCGCACGTGCCGCCACCAACAGCTTGGCCATGACCTGGTTGGGGCCGTCCTGCGACGCCGTGCGCTCGACTTCGGCCCAGTCGAACCGAACGGTGTCTGTGGCCCGGTCCCAATGAGCCACAGGCTTCGCCGAGGTCGCTGCGTTCTGGCTTGAGCCGGACAGTGCTGTGTTGCTGGCGGCCGTGGTAAGGGCGGGCTCCGGCATGGCCGGCTCGGGGCCACCTAGCTGTCTTTGCTGGTCCTGCTGACCATCTGCCACTGCGTCCGGCGTGCCGTCTGCGGTCGCCATATGTTCGGGAGCGGCTTCAGGTGCCTAGGCCTCGCGTCCGGGCTTTGCGTCAGCATTGTCTTGGGACGGAGCCGCCTCGGCTGTGCCAGCCCGCTGCTTCGGCTTGGGGCCGGGCCGCTTGCGCATGGGCGCTGCGACCGGATCGGCGATGGTGCCGTCAGCATGGGCAGTGCCGCCTGCGGCATCGTCGCTGTCCATCGTGGCCGGGGGTTCGGACGCGGCAGCCGTCTTCGGCTTGCGTCCCCGACGCACCGGGGCAGGGGCGTCGCTCAGGACAGCCAGGACCTCCTCAGGGGAGACGGCAAACTCGTTGCTGCGGGCGGCCTTTGGCTTGCAAGCCATATGCGATCCTTGTGGTTCAGGACCGTCCTGATACGGCATCAACGGGTTCGTGAGAACCAGCCTGCCGCGAGAGGGGCTGTTCTCCTCCCCTGGGCGACCGCATCACGGTTCGGCGGCATGCTCCGGGGCCGGGTCGATGCCGAGTTCCTGGCGGACATGTGCGAACTTGGCCGGATCAGCAAACCGCCTGCCGGCCACCATGGTCCGCAGCGCCGCAAGCCCTGCGTCGGTGAAGAACAGCCGCGGCAGCCGTCCTGTCGTGTCCAGCCGCAGCAGCCCGCGTTCGACCAGCCCCGCCGCAGCCTGCGGCACCTTGGGCTGACCTGCCTGCGGGCCGCCCCGCCACGTCTTGATGTGGAAGCCCTCGGCGACGCTGGGCAGCGTCGAAAAGAACATGTCGAGTTCACGGCGTAAGTAGTCCCGCTCCGCCGGCGTGAATGGGGCAGGGGTGGGCGGATCGGGAGTACTCATGCGCCTCGCTATAGCACACCGCTGCAGAGGCGGGTATCGTCCGGCCAGCCGTCATGGAAATTTCTGTAAACAACTGCCTGAACACAAGTTCCTGAACACAACTGCCTGACTGGGACCCTTTCCGGGAGCGGCTGACCGCACCGCCGCTTTCAGGTGACCAGCGCCTGGCACGTCTTGGCACGGTCGGCCATACTACCAGCCCACGACGAGCGCAGGGGTGCAGCATGGCCGATGACCTGTTCGCCGCCGCGCCGCAGGCAAGCGCCGCACCGCTGACGCTGTTCCGCGCGGGGCTGCTGTCGCACGGCCACGCAAACTGGGAGGAGCTGTTTAATGGCTGCACGGCGCTGCGCGCCATCACTTTCTCCAAGAGAAAGTGTAGCGTCGAGTTCCTGCTCCGCCTGGCCGAGCGCCTGGACGACATGGAGGTGGTGTTCGGCGCCGAGCGCATCCTGTCACGCGAGCACCTGGCACTGGCCCAGGCCAGCCATGCCGTCCATGCCTACGGCTTCACCGATGCGCTCGTGGACCACAAGGCGTTGACCGAAGCTCTGGCCCGTCTGCTCGGGCGCAGCGGCCGGGCGCTGCTCGACCGGGTCGTGGAGGGCACGCTGCGCTTCCGCCTGCTGCGCGGGCGGCCCAGCCACGAGAAGCTGTTCCTGCTGTCCGGCCCCGGCCTGCATCGCGTGCTCACCGGCTCGGCCAACCTTAGCCTGGCCGCGTTCGAAGGGCGCCAGCAGGAGGTTCACGTCGCCTTCGACGGCCCGGCTGCCTGGTCGGTGTTCGACGGCTACTATCAGCGCGACTGGAAGGACAGCGTGCCCGTGCTGCCCGACGCCCTCGTCACCGAGCGGCCCGGGGGCGAGCGCACCACCCGCGACACGCCGTTGCGGCTGGACGAGGTGCCGATCGTGCGGGTGCTGAACGCCGGCGTGGCGTTGGTGGACCCGCCGGCACGGCCGGTGCCGCCAGGGTTCGCCGGCGACGCGCTCCGCACCGCCGCGGCACTCGGCGCGGAGCTGAAAGACCTCGCTTTGCCCAAGGACAAGGCCGGGCGCACGGTGGTCAACGCCGCCTCTGTGCTGCGGGTGCTGCGCACGCATCAAGCCAGGCCGGTGGGCGACGTCGCGGAGGAGCGCATCCCCCGGGCCGAGATCGACGTGGCGTCCGGCCTCGTGCACTTGGACGGCGCGCCTTGGCTGCAGCCCACGGAGACGGTGCCGCCGGCGGAGGTGGCGCGCGATGCCCATATCCTGGTGGACTACCTCGGCAGCTTCCAGCACTTCTTCGGCAATGGCGCTGGCGCCGTCGAGGTGTACTGGGCGTTTCTGGTTTGGCTGTATGCGGCACCGCTCGCGCCACACCTGCGCCAGGCTGCCATCCCGGCCGGCATCGACCCTTGGGTGTATCCGGTCTATGCCGTGCTGTATGGCCGAAGCAGCGGCGGCAAGACGCCGTTCACCCGCATTGCCGCGCGCTCGATGTTCGGCTTCGAGAAGATGATCCGCTCCGGCCAGTTTACCGCCAACCGGGCGCTGGGCCTACGTGAGCGCATGGGCGCGATCCCCTTGCTGATCGACGACGTGACCCGGGACAAATTCACCCAGCACGTGCCCGACCTGGTCCGCACCGATGGCGAGATGGGCGGGCTGTATGCGCCCATCGTGCTGACCACCAACCGCGATGTGAGCACGATCTCGCCCGACCTGACCAAGCGCATGGTGACCTGCCACATCGACGCCGCCATCCCTGAGAACCGCTCCGTCACCGAGCGCGTGGCCCGGCGGGCGCACAAGGACATCGGCACGGCGCTCTACCGCGCCTACCTGCAACGCCTGATCCCCGAGGTGCGGGCCATGCGGGCGGAGATCGACGCGGACGCAGAGAGCTTCCCCGACCTGCTGGCCCGCTCCTCGGCCGTGCTACGGGCGGTGCTGGGCGAAGCGCTGGGCGAGGTGCCGGACTGGGCACGGCCGCTGGGGTTCGCGGACTACTTCGGCATCCGGCACCGGCGGTTCCGCGACCAGCTTGAGGCGATGCTCCTGGATGCGGAGGAGCGCGTCACCGTGAACCGCAGGGCTGGGGAGTTGCTGGTCAGCTTCGGCGGCGACACGAACCAGGCCGGGCAGTTCGCGCGCAGCGTGCCGGACTTCGTGCTCAAGGGCCGGTTCGCCGACGTGGTCCGGCTCGACCTGCGCGCCCTGGAAGGCGAGATGGGGTTCGCCGTCGGCCAGCGGTCCGGCTGGTGGCAGCGGATTATGCGGCGGTAGGGCCGGGGAACCGATCCGCTTCGGGAAAAGACGTGATCTCAACACACACGTGACCCCACGCACCACGTCGAGTTTTGGCCGGCTACCCTTTCAGATGTTGCAGTTAAGCTTTTTCCGTCCCATGTGTGGGCTGGAGGTAGCCGATGACCGCCCAGGTGCTGAAGTTTGTGGGATTGCTCGATCATGAGCGGCAGGAAACCGCAGCGATGCCGAAGATCGGCAAGGGGGACAGCGTCGAACTCCGCATCGGGTCGGGGACGGAAGACGAGCGCTCGCTGTTCCTGCCGCCCAGTGCCGCCGCAGTGGTGGCGACCGTCATCGGTCATCTCATGCGAGGCGGTCGCGTCGCAGTTCTTGGAGAGGACCAGGAGGTCAGTCCCAATGACGCGGCTGCCATCCTTGGCATGTCGCGGCCGCTCGTCGTGCACCGGATGGCGGTCGGCGACCTGCCGTTCCATTACGTGGGTAAGCATCGCCGGGCCAAGCTTCGGGACGTGCTTGTCTTGAAGGAAAGGGTGGAGATACAGCAAGCGGCGCTTGCCGCCCTGGCCGAGGATACCGAGGATCTCATCCGTCACCATGGCCTATAGGCCGCCGGTCGCGGTCTTCGACGCTTGCGTGCTTTATCCTTTTCACACCCGCAACCTCCTGGTCCAGTGTGCCGTGGATCGCCTGGTGGACGCGCGCTGGTCGGACCACATCCATGAGGAATGGATGCGCAACCTCGCAGCGAACACTCCCGGGATCAGCATCGACCGGCTGAGAAGGACGCGTGACCTGATGAAGGCCGCCGTGCTGACGGCAGACGTTGGCGGCTATGAGCGGCTGATCCCTGGCATCACGCTTCCCGACCCTGATGACCGTCACGTCGTTGCCGTAGCGATCGCCGGTGGCGCGTCGGTGATTGTGACCTGGAATACACGTGACTTTCCCGATGCGGAGTTGGCCCGACATGGGTTGCGTCAGGAAACGCCGGACCAGTTTGTTCTTGGCTTGTATGCTGCTGTCCCGAGAGCGATGGCTGCTACAATCGCGAACGCCCACTTGAACCTCCGGGTTAGTACACCAGTTGCAGACGAGTTCATGGATGCCCTCTACCGGCAGGGTCTGCATGGATTTGTGAAGACGATCCGGGAGCGCTTGGACCGACGATGACTTGAGGCACGCTGGCGCGCTTAGGGTTGCCTGTAGCCGCCGCATGCCCGGTCGAACCCGACACGTCTTATGCCATCCTGCGGCCGGATGGGCTTCGTTCCGTGAAATACTTTACGCTTTTGAGTTGCATACGGAGCACATGCCGTCCTGAATTGTGAGACCCTCACCTTCTCGGCTGCTGGCATTGAGGGACGGACCCGTGCTGACAGTGTTGGCAAAGCAGAAGGTGCGGTCCAAGTCCGCCACTCGCGGATCACGCATCGTCGTCGCTTCCTTCACCGCCCAATTCGGCGGCGACTTGCCGGGCTGCGCGTTCCAGGGCCGGCGAGGGCCGCTGCCCCTTGCGCCCGCCGCCATGGGCTAGTCGGCGCCGCGGCCAGAACCAGACGCGCCAATGCCTCGTCGGACAGCACGGCAGCAAGCTATACCCCGACTCTTTAAGAATTCGGCTCTGCCCTCTTGCCAAGTGGGTCTG
>CAXTOB010000289.1:0-6186 GCA_964245505.1 uncultured Acetobacteraceae bacterium
AGGCTGCACGGGCGCCCCGGAGGTCGCGGCGTTCGAGCACCTCATCGGCCGCCCTGTGGACATCGTGCTTGAGTTCCTCGCCTATGAGACATGGGACGGCATGATCGGTGCCTGCGGCTGGGCGGCCGGATGCTGGAAGGCGGCCGGATACAAGAACCTAGTCGTTTCCACGCCAATGCTCGTCAAGGATGGCGCCGCGACGCTACAGCAGGGCGCGCGCGGCGCGTTCGATGAGCACTACAAGGAGTTGGCGCGCAAGCTGATCGAGAATGGCTACGGCAACAGCATCATCCGCATCGGCTGGGAGTTCAACGGCGACTGGTATCCCTGGACGGCGCGCGGCCACACTGAAGACTTCAAGGCCTGCTGGCGCCACATCGCCCTCGCCATGCGCTCCGTCTCCGGTGCCCGTTTCCGTTTCGACTGGTGCGCGACTACCGTCGAAGGGCCCACCGCCGAAGCCTACCCCGGCGACGACGTCGTCGACATCATCGGCCTCGACATTTATGACCAATCCTTCCCGCAAGTTGCTGACCCGACCCGCCGCTGGCAGTTTTTGCTTACGCATGAAAACGGCCTAAACTGGCATCGTGACTTCACACATGCTCATGGCAAGCCGCGCTCCTTTCCGGAATGGGGCGCCGGCTCGCGGCCGGATGGGCACGGCGGCGGCGATGATCCGTTGTACATCCACAATATGTTGACCTGGTTCAAACAAGGCGACCCCGTCGACTACGCTTGCTACTGGAACTATCGGGCGCCCGATTTTGATGCGAAGCTCACCGACGGCCGCCTGCCGCAATCGGCCGAAGCGCTGCGGGACGGGCTGCGGGGCTGAACCCGCGGCGCGGCGCGCTTCACCTTGGCAGCGCGCGATACAGTTCAGTCGTGCGGCGGGCGATCTGCTGCCAATTCGGCATGGTTTCGGTCATCGCCTGCACGGCGGCGGCGCAGGCAGCGGCGAAGGACCGGTCGGCGACAAACCGCACCATCGCAGCCGACAGCGCATCGGCGTCCTCGGGCGGTACGAGCAGCCCCTGCCGCCCTTCGGCAATGACCTCGATGAAGCCGCCCAGCCGGGTCGCCAGCAAGGGGCGGCCATGGTTGATCGCCAGGCTGAGCACGCCACTGGCTTCAATCTCGCGGTACGGAAATGTCGCGACCACGCCCGGATGGAAGAACGCCCTAATCTCGTCATCCCGCACGAAACGCGTATCCCACCCGACCTGCTCTGCAACGCCGAGCCGACTGGCCAACTCCCGCAGCGGCGCGTCGTCCATATATGGCTTGCCGACCACCCGCACCCGGGCCTGCTCGCGCAACGCCGCTGGCATCCGGGCGAACGCCTCGATAAGCAGGTCGGTGCCCTTGTAAGGCTTGATTTTGCCGAACAGCAGGAAGGTGATCTTGTCCGCCATCGGGTCGGGGGGCGCCGCGATCGGCGGCCGGCCCAGCAGGCCATGCGGCATCAACGCAACCCGGTGAGCCGCCTCACCATGGGCGAGTAACCGGGCCCGGCCCTGGTCGGTATGGACGATCAATCGGTCGAAGTCGCCGAACGCCGCATGGGCGCCGACCCGTTGCAGGCGCCCGGTCGGGTTGCCGTTGAACGGGTTGGTGTCGTGCACCGTCAGCACCAGCGGCGCAATTCGGCGCAGGGCGCCAAGGAAACGGCGGTCGACCACCGGCAGCGGCAGCCATTGAAAATGGATCACGTCCGGCCGCTGCTGGCGAAGGTGGCGAAGCAGGCCGCGCATGGACCACGCATGGTCCGCGCCCTTGACCGCAAGCCGGAGCGCGTTCGGCAGCCGCCCGAGCATGGGCGCGCCCGCGATCCGGTAGAAGCTTTCGCGCAACGGCACGCCGTCGGCCGCATTGTCGTCGGCACCCGGGCGCCGACCATGCAACACGACCTCATGCCCCTCCGCCTGCAGCCCGGCCGCAAGTGCGGCGTCATACGGCAGCGTGAACAGGGAGGGGTCGATCAGGGCGATGCGCATGGTGACAGCCTGGCGGAAGTGACGACCTGCTGGCGACGCGTTAGGCCCCGATTAGGGCGTCGCCGGGTCCGTCTTAATCGGCCTGAGCCGCTGGAAACCGAGCAGGCGGCGGGACCGATCACGCCCGAGCTTCTCGATAAGGGAGAAGGTCGCTGCCGACACCAGCACGGTGAGCAGCAACGTCACGGCACGTGCAAGCGTAAATTAGTGCGGAACATGCACTTGCGAGAGCATGCTTCTGACCGGTGCCTCGAGCCACTCCAACACCAGCAGGTCCGTCACATAGATTGAGTAGGATATCGAACTTGACCAATAGGAGACTCCAGTGCCTAGCATGCGTAATGTTGCCGATTGGAACGCTGCAAAGCTTACCACGAGCGGCACGAACAGCACGATGAGGATGGTGTGGTTGCCAGGCGTGGCCATGGGCACGCCTGGCCAGGAGCGGGACATCGCCGCCGAAACGCCAACTCGCCAGCCGCCATACCGCTGGCACATGGGCGAGATAATACGCCAAGGCCGAACGCGGACCCAGTAAGGAAGCGCGACAGGGGAAAGGCGGAGCCGCGGAACGCCAGCGCGGTCAGCGGGCGACGCCGGGCACCGTCATCAGGCGCCGGCACACCGGCTCGACCTTCACCTGGTTCAGCACCTGTTTGGTCAGCTTCTCGGCTTGCGCGTTCATGGCCTTATCACGTCCAGCAGCGGCTCGACCAGTGCTTCTAGCACCGGCTCCCCGGCAGCCAGCTCGCGCGTGCGGGCCGGGAAGTCGCGCCGGCTCGGGGTGCCTAGCTTCAGGCCGGTCCCCCCGCAGCAGCGCACGCACGCCGTTCTCCACGTCGCGCCGCTTGTTGAGCAGCAGCTTGCGCGCCACCAGTATTGCCCGCCACGCGCGACAGGCCGGCGTCTTGACGTGCACGGCCCGATATCAGCCGGTGCGCATGATCTGCACAAGCCCGCGCGCGTCGTTGCGGTCCGTCTTGTTCGGCATGGCCGCCATTGCCGTCTTAGCCCGGCGTGCCTCGATGCACACGGCGGGCAGCCCCGCTCGCGTCAGCCCTTCATGCAGCCAGGCCGACAACGAGCACGCTTCCAGCTCAATCCGCTCCATCGCCAGCCCGCAGGAACCAAAGAACGCCACCAGCCGCCGGCTCGCTTGCGCACGCGCTTCGCGCACGATTTGACCCGCGCCGTCGACGATGCAGATCGCGCACTCTTCCAGCGACACGTCCCACCCGGCAAAGTAACCCATGGCTGCTCCTCCTTGATGCTTGTGGCCGATCAACACGGACCACGTTCCCTTATCCCGAGAGGAGCAGCCACCCGGGTGCCGGGAAAGGACCCCAATCACCCCATCTGTTGCGGGACGTTCTCGCAACGGGTGTGAGGGCATTGTGGGCAGCCGGGGCGGTCACGAGCTCAGCAGGTGTTCGAAGCCTTGCTGGATGATGTCATGGGACCTCGACCACCCGCGCGCAGCATAGCCGCGCGGGGCTGTGCTATGAAAACGACCTGACCGATGCCGAGTCGGGCATCCTGCATTCATCCTGTCACCCGCGCGCAGCCTGCGGCCGCAAGCGGGCCTGGCCCATGCGGGACGTGATCAACGCCATCTGCTACGTGCTGCGCGGCGGCATTACCTGGCGCATAATGCCTAAGGGCTTTCCGCCCTGGAGCAGGGTGTATCGCTGGTTTGCCTGGCTGCGGGACAAGGGCACGTGGGAGGTCGTCAACCACCACCTAGTCATGCGCGACCGCGAGCGTGCGGGCGCGAGGCCAGCCCGACAGCGGCCGTGATCGAAAGCCAAAGTGTCAAGACCGCCGAAAGCGGCAGTGTGCAGGGCTACGACGCTGGCAGCAAGATTAAAGGCTGCAACCAGCACGCGATGGTGAACACGGACGACCGCGCGCTCAAACTCCAGGCCCACGCGGCATCTACCTAGGACCGGAACGACATCGGGCCCTTGCTGCGCGCCTCGCGCCGGAGCTGGCCGTTCATGCAGCTCGCCTTTGCGGATGCAAGCTACCAAGGGCGCGCGTCGCAGAGGCCAGCGCCATCCGGGTCGAAATCGTCCGCAGGCCAGACGGCCAGATTGGCTTTGCCGTCCGTACCAGCGCTGCGTGATGGAGCGCTTCTTTGCCTGGATCAACCACAAGCGACACCTCGCCAAGGACGTCGAAACCTCATCTCCTCCGCCGAAACCGTCCTTTACAGCGCGTCAGCCATTCTAATGCTACGCCGACTGGCACGTTGATGAAGCGTTCCGCAATAGACATTGAGGAACGCCTCCATCGGCCCAAGCGAGTTGCTGCTTTGAACGTCGTGGTATGAGACGACTAGGCAGGTAGCTACCCCGCGTAGGCCCATCAAACCTCTGAGTTCGCCCTCCGAGCATGTCAGGATACCGCCAGACAAGCTATGGCCTTGCTACGGCCCTCGTCTCGGGGTTGCAACCGGACCAACCGAGCCGGTGGATATAGCGGCGTGCGAGCGGGCATTTCATGCTATACGCCTCTATAACTTCGGTCAGCCCTGAATTATTGCACTGCAGCATATTGGTGCAGGGCTGTGCCATATGGCTGGCGAGATGTGCTATTCTCCGCATGGATCGACTGGGATTGCCATCTTCGGCATCAGTATATGGGTAGAGGACTCGGAAATGACTGAGGCGATTTTCCAGAACGAGCAGCTTGAGACCAGGCAGTCAATTGCCGATCAGTTTGGCATTTCGCCGTTGCAGCTTCTGCGCGCGCTCAAGCGGGGTTGGCCGTTCATCCTGGTCTGCGGGCTGCTGCTTGGGGGCGCCGGGTATATCTATACCGTAACGTCGATCCCTAAGCGTTACACCACCTCGGCCACCATCTCGGTCCAGCAGCCGCAAGTGGCGATCCCGGCACTGCAAGGCGCGTTGAGCGGCGACACCATGTCCGACCCGATGCCGCTCGTGCGCAGCGAGGTGCAGATTCTGACGTCCCGCGCACTGATCCAGAAGGTCGCTGACCAGCTTAACCTCGAGCAGGACCCGGAGTTCAACGCCGCCCTGCGGCCCCCCAGCGGGACGGAGTTGCTCAAGCGCGAGTTGTCGACTTGGCTGCCGTCCCCCATCGGCCAGCCGCTAATCTCGGCCGGCCTCCTCCCCGACACCACCAAGACGCTCGAACCGATCCCCGAGAGCGTCATCCAAGAGAATGTTGTCGGCTCCGTGCTCGGCCATCTCAGCATCCTCAACGACAACCGCAGCCTGATCATTGTCGTGCAGTTCACCGCGCTGGAGCCCGACACCGCGGCAAAGGTGATCAACACATTGCTGGACCGGTACGTGCAGGACCGGGTCCAGGGCCGCGCATCGGCCAACGGCGACGCGAACTCGGAGCTAGCTCAGCGCGTGAAGGCGACACGGGCCGAGATCGACGGGCTCGAGGCCAAGATCACGGCGTTGCGGTAGAGGTATAACCTGGTGCAGACTCGGGCCGGCAGCGTGGGGCAGCAGCAGCTTGAGGACCTGAGCGCAGCGCTGACCCGGGCCAGCTCCGACCGAGCGCAGGCGGTGGCGAACTACCAGCGCGCCGCCACCCTGGCGCGGACCGGGGGCGTGCCGAGCGACAACGCGACCGTGATATCGTCGAGCACGATCGGCGCCTTGCGTGACCGGGAGGCGACAGCGCAGCGCCGGGTCGCCGAACTATCGACCACTCTTGGCCCAAACCACCCGCAACTGCATGCCGCGCAGGCCGAGCTGGCCTCAGTCCGCTCCGCGCTGACCGCGGAGGCGCAACGTGTCGTCGCCTCGCTGGGCGCCCAGGCCGATGTCGCGTCCGCGCGGGAGACGGAGGTGAAACGCCAGCTCGATGCCGCGCAAAAGGACGCCGGCAGCCTTGCGGCGGTCCAGTCGGAGTTGGGGCAACTCGAGAAGGACGCCGACTCGCGCCGCGCCATCTACCAGACCCTGCTGCAGGGCGAGGCGCAAACGGCGTCCAAGACGATCGCCACCAGCGATACCGGCGTGCGGGTCGTGAGCCTGGCCGTACCCCCGGCCTACCCGTCCGGCCCGCGGCCGAAGATGGCCGGCGCGCTCGGCATGCTGAGCGGTTCCGTCTTTGGCGGCCTGCTCGTGCTGGCCCGGGACCGCCGGGACCAAGGCTTCGTTGCCGCCGACGGGGTGGCGCAGGCGGTCGGTATTACGCC
>CAXTOB010000289.1:6196-7988 GCA_964245505.1 uncultured Acetobacteraceae bacterium
GTGCTCACGCGACGCGGCAGCCGGCAAACCTTTGCCGAGCGGGTGATCGCCGATGCGAACGGGCCGGAGGCGGAGGCGCTGCGGTCGCTGCGGACGCGGCTTCGATTCCAGGGGCGGACGGCGTCGCCCCGCAGCGTGCTGTTTGTCTCGTCAGTAGCCGGGGAGGACAGCGGCGGGATTGCGGCGGCTTTCGCCCGGGTCGCGGCGCTGGATGGGCTACGCGTGCTGTTGCTGGAGGGCGACCTACAAGCGCCGTCACTGGCCCGGCAACTCGGCGCTCCGGCCAGCAACGGCCTAGTTGACGCCCTGCAGGACGGTCAGCTCTGGCAGGAGCACATCAGCCGGGATGGGCCGACCCTGCTCGATACCCTGCTCGCCGCCGCCGCACCGCGCAATGCAGCCCAGTTGCTCGACTCCATGCAGCTCCGAAACCTTGTCGGCGATGCGCGGGACGATTACAACCTGCTTGTGATGACGGCCCAGCCGGTGAGTGCCGGCGCCCATATGATCGTCGTCGCCAGTCTGGTCGAGACGGTGATCCTGGTCGTTGGCGCCAAGCAAGCCCGGCGCGAGGACGTCCGCCAGTCCGTGCAGACCTTGTCGGCTGCGACGAAAAAACGGCCTGTAATCGCGTTCACCCGCGCAGGTTGATCGGCGGCAAATGACTTTCGCGCGCAGAGGCAGGCGGAGTCCAAACTTGGAATCGCTCGCCACGAAGCGAACGGATCACGCCGAGGCCGGTCGCGAACAGGGCGGAGAGGATGTCGAGCACCTTACCCAACGGGCTGGCGGGCGCCAGCAATGCGCCAGCCAACCCCGCGACCGCAGCCAGCCCGCTAGCGGCAAGTATCCACCAAGCCTGCAATACAACCAGACCGGCGATGTAAAGCAGCCCCGCAGCGCCAAGCGAGTAGATGCAGAACCAGCGCAGCAGCTTGTGCGACACGTACTTGTAGCGGTCGAGAGGCGGCAGCCGCCACAATTTCGGCCGCAACAGCCGGTGCACGTTATAGGCCTGGCACGAGATACGAATTTTGCGCCGGAACTCGTCGGCCGACTGCGACGCCGTCTCTTCATATGCGACCGCGTCCGCGGCCCGGACGATGCGATGACCGGCGCATAGGATGGAGAGCGAGACGAACATGTCGTCGATGATGTCCGGTGGCGGCGGTTGATGAAGCGCGCGCCGGATCGCGAAGATCGAGCCATCGGCGCCCATTGTCGAGCCGGTCCGCGATTCCAGTTCCTTGATCGTCTCTTCGAGGCGCCAGTAGAGCGAGCCGGTTGCGGCCGTGGCGCTCGCCTGCCTCGTGACGTAGATGAGATGCCCGCAGACACAGCCGACTGCCGGGTCGGCGAACCGCTGCAACAGGCGCGGGATAGCATCGGAAGCGAACATGACGTTCGCGTCGGAGAACACGGCGATGTCCGCCTCCGCCTTGGCAATGAGCGTGTTCATTCCCTGGGTTTTACCGAGCCGGGCCGGTGAGACGGTGACGTTGATCCGGTCAGCGAACTCGTCCAGAATCGTCGCTGTCCGGTCCGAGGCGCAGTCGACATAGACCAGTAATTGCAGCCCCGGAACCGCGTCGCACATGGCGAGCATGTTCTCCGCTTTGGCGCGGATTACCCGTTCCTCGTTATAGGCGCAGACGCAAAGGGCAATCTTGGGTGCGATCGAAGGCGCGATTTCAGCCACTGGCCCAGCCACCGTGCCCGCCCGCCAGCGCGCAAGCAGGATAAGGCTGAGCGGGTAGGTGATGAACGGGTGGGTAGCTAGCAATGCCAGGCC
>CAXTOB010000290.1:0-3016 GCA_964245505.1 uncultured Acetobacteraceae bacterium
CGCGTGGCCTGCGCCTCGGCCATGCTGCTGCGGGCCTGGGCGATGGCGGCGTCGGCGCGGGCTGCCTGTGCCGCGTTCTGGGCGATGCTGGCGTCCAGCACGTCGCGCGACAGCCGGGCCAGGACCTGGCCGGCCGTGACCAGGTCGCCCTCCTCAGCCAAGATGTCGGTGATGGCGAGGCCCTCGACCTGCGGGCTGACCAGCACTTCTTCGCGGGGGACTAGGGTGCCGGTCAGGACTGCAGTCTCCTGGATAGCGCCCCGGGTGGCGGGCACGACGGTGACGGCGGGCGACGTCGGGTCTGCGGGCGCCGGTGCGGCGGCCCAGGCCGGGGCGGCAAGCAGCAGGGCCGCAGCGATCCAGCGGATCATGGCGCGCCCCCGATCTGCCAAGGCTGGGCGGTCTGCGAAGGCTGGGCGATCTGCGAAGGCTGCGCGTCTTGCGAAGGCTGCACGTCGTGCGAAGGCTGGACATTCTGCGAAGGCTGCGGCCGCAGGAAGCGGCGCAGCAGTAGTTGCAGCACCGGGCGGAACCGGGCGGCGGTCAGGGTCGGGTCCAGCGCCTGATGCACCACCAGCCCGTCGCCCATCGCCATCACGAGCTGAACCGCCGTTTCCACATCCAGGTCCGGGTCCACGGTTCCGCGCGCCTGGCCGCGGCGCAGGGCGGCAATCACGCCGGCGCGGGCTTCGCGGATGTTGCGGTCGAACATCGCGCGCACCTCGGGGTTGCGGACGGCCTCCGACATGGTTTCCGCCGCGAGCGCCGCCTGCGGCCCGGCGAGCATCTGTTCCAGCGTGTCTATGCCGATGCTGGCCAGCGCCTCCACAGGGTCGTCGGCCTCCGCCATGCGCTCGAAGAACGCGGCATGGTGGACGCGGTCTGCCTCCGCAATCGCGGCGATGATGCTGACCTTGCTGGGAAAGTAGCGATACACCGCGCCGGGGCTCATGCCCGCCTCGGTGCAGATTTCCTGCATGGAGGCGCCGTGGAAGCCGGAACGGGCGAAGCAGGCCATCGCGGCGTCCAAGACGCGCTGGCGCGGCGGGGCAAGGGTGTCGGACATGGTCTGAGACACTGAGTTCGTCATCACGACGAGCGCACCGGTGCGGCAATCCAGCAACAACAAGGCTCGGCTGTCCGGTCACTGCATTGCAGCGCCGCGGCCAGTTCGCATTCACGAATGGGATGGATGGTCAGCCGCAGCATTGGGACAGCTTTCGGTGCGAATGAACATTCACTTGCGCCTACACAGGCCATTGTCAAGCGCAGGGCATCGCCTGCAACATACGGCTGGACCTGCAGGAAGCCGCGCGATGCCAGACGACGCCGACCTGATTGCCGCCGCCGCCGTGCTGGGCATCACTCTCGACCCCCTCTGGCACGATGCCATACGGTTCCACCTGGAACTCAGCCTGCGCGCGGCCGACCTGGTGGCGGAGTTCCCGCTGCCGGACGAGGCCGACCCGGCGCCGGTGTTCACGGCATGACCGCCTGGATGACGGCCGGACAGATTGCCGCCCGGGTGCTGGACCGCAGCCTGTCGGCCCAGGAGGCCGTGACCAACGCCCTCGACCGCATCGGCCGGGCTACGCCGATCAACGCCTTCACGGACGTGCTGACCGAGCGTGCGTTGTTGCTCGCCAAGGCGCATGACGTGAACGGCCCACGGGGGCCGTTGGCCGGCGTGCCGTTTGCCGTCAAGAACCTGTTCGACGTAAAGGACCTGCCGACCCGCGCCGGCTCCCGCATCAACCGCGGGCGCGCCCCGGCCACGGCGGACGCCTTTGCCATCCAGCAGTTGGAGCGCGCCGGCGCCATCCTGGTCGGCACCCTCAACATGGGGGAATACGCCTACGACTTCACCGGCGAGAACGCTCATGACGGCGCCTGCCGCAACCCGCACGACCCCACGCGGATGACGGGCGGCTCGTCCAGCGGATCGGGCGCAGCAGTCGCGGCCGGGGTGGTGCCGTTCACGCTGGGGTCGGACACCAACGGCTCCATCCGCGTGCCGGCGTCGCTGTGCGGCGTGTTCGGGCTGAAGCCGACCTATGGCCGGCTGTCCCGCGCCGGCACGTTCCCATTCGTGTCCAGCCTGGACCACATCGGCCCGCTGGCGCGGACGGTCAGAGACCTGCAACTGGCCTACGACGCCATGACCGGCCCAGACCCAGCCGATCCCGTCTGCACCGGCCGGCCAGCGGACCCAACCGGCCCCGACGGGATCGAGGGCCTGCGGATCGCCGTCGCTGGCGGACACTTCATGGCCAATGCCGGGCCGGACGCCCTGGCGGCGCTGGACCGCGTCGCCTCCGCCCTGGGCGTTACGGCACAGGTCGAGCTGCCCGAGGCTGCCCGTGCCCGCGCCGCAGCCTATGTCATCACCACGGTGGAGGGCGCGGCCCTGCATCTGGAACGGCTGCGGACCCGGCCCGGCGATTTCGACCCGGATGTGCGGGACCGGCTGATCGCCGGCGCGATGGTGCCCGGCGCGTTCTACGTCCGCGCCCAGCGCTTCCGGCGGTGGTATCGGGAGCAGGTGCTAGGCCTGTTCGGACAGTGGGACGCCATCCTCGCCCCAGCCACCCCGTGCACGGCGCCGATGATCGGGCAGAAGACGATGGAGCTGTCCGGCGAAACCGTGCCGGTCCGTGCCATGCTGGGGGTGCTGACCCAGCCGATCTCGTTCATTGGCTTGCCGGTGGTGGCGGTGCCGGTGGCGCTGTCGGGCCTGCCGATCGGGGTGCAGGTGATCGCGGCGCCGTGGCAGGAGGCAACGGCGCTGCGGATCGCGCGGCACCTGGAAGCCGAAGGCGTCGCCCAGGCGCCGCGTCCGGACCTGTCAGCGTGAGTGCCTTCCTTCTCCCTCTCCCTCCGGGAGAGGGTCGGGGTGAGGGAAAACGAACGCACTGCCCTGTAATCAGTGAGGACAGCGCTTCTTTCGTCAGAGTTGGTGCTGGCGGCGTGCCCCACCCCCACCCCCACCCCCGGGGGGGGGGAGGAGGGACGAGCC
>CAXTOB010000290.1:3026-7986 GCA_964245505.1 uncultured Acetobacteraceae bacterium
CCTCTCCCGGAGGGAGAGGGAGAAGGAAGGTGCCTGGCACTAAGCCAAGGAGTGCCGGAATGACCGAGATCAATCTTCCCGATGTCGTCGCCGAGGTCACCACGGCGTTCGCCGCCTATGAGGCCGCGCTGATTTCCAACGATGTCACCACCCTCGACGCGCTCTTTTGGGACAGCCCGCATACCATCCGCTACGGCATCACCGAGGTCCTCTACGGCGCAGCCGAGATCAAGGCCTTCCGGGCCGCCCGCCCGGCCGCCGGGTTGGCCCGCACCCTGGACCGCACCGTCATCACCACCTTTGGCCGCGACATGGCCACGGCCAGCACCCTGTTTCGCCGCGCGCCGGGTAAGCTGGGTCGGCAGATGCAGACCTGGGTGCGGCTGCCGGAGGGATGGCGCGTGGTCGCCGCCCACGTCAGCCTGATGGAAGAACCAGCTCCTTCTCCTTGACCCGGCTTGCCGCCGCCAGCACCGCCAGCCCGGCCAGCGCCGACAGCAGGGAGCCCACGAACACCGCCAGCTTCACCTCGTCGCCCCTCGGCGAGCCGCGGAAGGCGAGGTCGCCGATGAACAGGCTCATGGTGAAGCCGATGCCGCACAGCACGGCGCCGCCATAAAGCTGCGGTAGCGTGACCCCCGCCGGCAGGCGCGCCAACCCCAGCCGCGATGCCGCCATGACGGCGCCGAACACGCCGAGCTGCTTGCCCAGGAACAGCCCCAGCGCCGTGCCGATGGCCAGCCGGTCCGTCCAAGCGCCCGGCGGCAACGTGTCGAACCGCAGCCCGGCATTGGCCAGGCCAAACAGCGGCAGGATGCCATAGGCGACCCACTGGCCCAGCCGGTGCTCCAGCACCTGGGCCGGGGCTTCCGCCTCGCCGGGACGCTCGCGCATCGGGATGACGAGGGCCAGCGCGACGCCGGACAGCGTGGCATGGATGCCGGACCCGAACACCAGCGCCCACAGCGCCGCGCCGCCGAGCAGATACGGCCACAGCGCCCGCACTCCCGCCCGGTTCAGGCCGAACAGCCCCAGCCAGACCAGCGCGGCGCCGCCGAGGTCCCACAGGTTCAGCCCATGCGTGTAAAACAGCGCGATCACCAGGATGGCGCCGAGGTCGTCAATGATCGCCAGCGCCGTCAGGAACACCTTGAGGCCCACCGGCACCCGAGACTCCAGCACCGCCAGCACCGCAAGCGCAAAGGCAATATCCGTCGCCACCGGCACCGCCCAGCCCCGCAGCGCCGTCCTGTCCCCCCAGTTGAGCGCCACCAGGATCAACGCCGGCACGATCATGCCGCCCAGGGCCGCCAGCCCTGGTGCTGCGAGGCGAGCGGGCGACGCAAGCTCGCCCATCGTGATCTCCCGGCGCAGCTCCAGCCCAACCAGCAGGAAGAACACCGCCATCAGCCCGTCGTTGATGATGACGAGCGGCGTTTCATGCAGCACCGGTGCTTGCAGCAGGGCGCGATACAGGCCGCCTGCGGAGGAGTTGGCCCATATCAGCGCCGCCGCCGCCGACAGCATCAGCACGGCACCGCCCGCAGCCTCGCTCCGCAGGAAGTCTCGCAGGGCCGCGAATCGCAGGCGCGTGGGGAACACCCGTAGGGGCGGCATGGCGTCTCCTGGATTGCAGGGTGGGCAACGCGGACCCGGATGCTGCGTTGCGAAGGAACAACCGGAGGCTATGTCGCAACCCTTGCTGGCTCAACGACCGTCGCAACACGACACCGGGAGCCTGGACGAGGGCAATCCCGCACATCCCGCCGCCAGGTGGCTTGCCGCCATGCGCGCCGGGGATTTCCTGGCGGCCTGGGCCGTCAGCGATGCGGTGCTGACCGCCCGCGACCCGGCAACGCGCGATGACCCGTGCCTGCCTTACCATCTCCGCTGGGTGTGGGACGGACAACCGCCCGATGGCAAGAATGTCCTGGTCCGCTGCTACCACGGGCTGGGCGACACCCTGCAATTCTGCCGCTTCCTGCCGCTGCTGCGCCCACGCGTGGCGTCCCTGACCCTGGAGGTGCAGCCGGAGCTGATCGGCCTGCTGCGGGACCTGCCCGGCCCCGACCGCGTGGCGCCGTTCCGCCCCGACGCCCCGCTGCCCCCGTCGGAGTGCGACATCGAGATCATGGAGTTGGCGCACGTGCTGCGCGTGGCGCCGGGTCCAGCGCCGTACTTGCAGGCCCACCCCGGCCCGCGCCCCGGACCGGGACTGCTGGCCGGTGTCTGCTGGCAGGCTGGCGGCTGGGACCCTGGCCGGTCGGTCCCGCTGCCGTCGCTGGCGCCCTTGGCGGAGGTGCCCGGCCTACGACTCGTCAGCCTGCAGCGCGGCCCCGGCGCGGAGGACGCCAGCCGGCCCGGCACTCCGCCGCTGCTGCTGGCCGGGGAGCGTGGGATGGACATGGCCGATGCCGCGCGTCTGCTGGCGACGCTGGACCTGGTGGTCACGGTGGACACGATGATCGCGCATCTCGCCGGCGCACTCGGCCGCCCCACCTGGGTGCTGCTGCAGGCGGAAGCGGACTGGCGCTGGATGGCCGGACGCGAGGACAGCCCGTGGTATTCCAGCCTGCGCCTGTTCCGCCAGAATACCGCCGGGGATTGGGACGGGGTGGTGGAGCGGCTGCACGATGCCCTTGCCGAGTGGGCGGCGAACGTGGCACGGAACCCTGACCGTTCTCACGGGTTTGAACGAATCACGCCCGCCCCGCTTAGGAACCCCATTTGCGGATCGTCATCCTCGGCCTGACCATCACATCGTCCTGGGGCAACGGCCACGCGACCACCTACCGTGGCCTCGTGCGCGGTCTGGCCCGGCGGGGCCACCAAGTACTGTTCCTGGAGCGGGACAAGCCCTGGTATGCCGACCACCGCGATATGCCGGCGCCGCCCTGGGGTGAGACGCGGTTGTATTCCGGCCTGGACGAGCTGACCGGCCGCTGGTCCGCCGCCATTGCCGCGGCGGACCTGATCGTGGTCGGCTCCTACGTGCCGGACGGTGCCGCCGTGGGTGCGCTGATGCAGCGCTTGGGCGGTGGGACCGTCGCCTTCTACGACATAGATACCCCGGTGACGCTCGCGGCGCTGGAGGCCGGCGACTGCGACTACCTCACGCCGGAGCTGCTGCGCGGCTTCGACCTGTATCTGTCCTTCACCGGCGGACCGACGCTGCAATACTTGGAGGCGACCCTGGGCGCACGGGCTGCACGGGCGCTTTACTGCTCGGCGGACCCCGAGGTTTACCGGCCCGACCCGGACACGCAGCCCACGCTGGACCTTGGCTACCTCGGCACCTATAGCCGGGACCGGCAGCCCACGGTGGACGCGCTGCTGTGCCAGCCGGCGCAGGCCTGGCCGGAGGGGCGCTTCGCCGTCGCCGGGCCGCTGTATCCCACGGAGATTGTCTGGCCTGCGAATGTCGAACGGGTGGAACACCTGGCGCCCGACCGGCACCGCGCCTTCTATGCGGGTCAGCGATTCACCCTGAACGTGACGCGCGCCGACATGATCCAGCGGGGCTACAGCCCGAGTGTCCGGCTGTTCGAGGCCGCGTGCTGCGGCGTGCCGATCATCAGCGACTGGTGGGCCGGGCTGGACGCCTTCTTCAAACCGGAAGAGGAGATCCTGATCGCGCGGGATGCCAGGGAGGTGCTGCAGGTGCTGCGCTCGATGCCGGAGGCGCGGCGCCGAGAGGTGGCGGAGGCTGCCCGCGCCCGCGTGCTGAGCGCACATACCGGGGACCACCGGGCGGCGGAACTTGAGGCGTATGCTACGGAGGCGGCGCAAGGTGTGCACGCCGGCGCCCGCCGGACGGCGCACGCATGAACCTGGTCATCTTCGGCCTGTCCGTCAGCTCCTCCTGGGGCAACGGCCATGCGTCCTTGTGGCGTGGGCTGATCGGGGCGCTGCTGGACGCGGGGCACCGGGTCACGTTCTGGGAGCGCGACGTGCCGTATTACCGGGAGCACCGCGACCTGCACGCGCTGCCATCCGGCGGCACGCTGGAGCTTTACGCCGATTGGGACGACGCCCTGCCGCGGATGCGCCGGTCGCTGGCCGAGGCGGACGTGGGGATGGTCACGTCGTACTGCCCGGACGGCCTCGCCGCCACGGCACTGGTGCAGGACAGCCGGGCCGTGCGCTGCTTCTACGACCTGGATACCCCGGTGACGCTGGCCCGGCTGGAGGCTGGGGAGGGCGTGGGCTACATCGGACCGGAAGGCTTAGGCGGCTTCGACCTCGTGCTCAGCTACACCGGCGGTACGGCGCTGGATGCGCTGCGGGACCGGCTGGGCGCGTGCCGGGTCGCGCCGATCTACGGCTCGGTTGACCCGGCGCTGCACCGCCCCGTGCCGCCGCGGGCCGAATATCAGGCCGCACTATCCTATCTCGGCACCTACGCCGCCGACCGGCAGGCGGCGCTGGAGCGCTTGTTCGTCGAACCCGCCCGTGCCCTGCCCGGCGAGCGCTTCGTGATCGGCGGCGCGCAGTATCCCGATGGCTTTCCCTGGACAGCCAACACCTGGTTCGTCCGCCACCTGCCGCCGGCAGAGCATCCCGCCTTCTACTGCTCGTCCCGCCTGACCCTGAACGTCACCCGGGAGGCGATGGCGCGCATGGGCTGGTGCCCGTCTGGGCGGCTGTTCGAGGCTGCGGCCTGCGGCGTGCCGATCCTATCCGACGCATGGGCCGGGTTGGACGAGTTCTTCACGCCCGGCGCCGAGATCCTGGTGGCCAATACAACGGCCGAAGCGCTGGAAGCGTTGCACTTGCCGCCAGGCGACCTCGCCGCCATCGCCCGGCGTGCCCGTGAGCGCACGCTCGACGAACACAGCGCCGCCCGCCGCGCCGCGCAGATGGTGCAGGCGTTCGAGGACGCCAGCACGCCGGTGTCGGCATGATGCGAGGGGAAGCTTCCTTCTCCCTCTCCCTCCGGGAGAGGGTCGGGGTGAGGGAA
>CAXTOB010000291.1:0-5972 GCA_964245505.1 uncultured Acetobacteraceae bacterium
GCCTTGGCGGTCGCACTGGCGGCGGTGGCGTTCGCGGTGCTCGCGGGCCTATTGGCGGCGCAGCACGCGCTGCTGCGTCCGATCCAAAGTCTCGCGATAGCGGCGCAGCAGGTGGGCAGCGGGAACCTGGCGGCACGCGCGCGGATGCAGCGCGGCGCGGCGCGGGAATTGCGGGCGCTTGCCTCCGCCTTCGCCCGCATGGCCCGGCGCCTGCGTGAGCGCGACGACCGCATTGCCGGCATGGGGCGGCAGCTCGCCGCCAGCGAGGCGCATCACCGGCTGCTGGCGGACACCGCGACGGACGTGATCTCCCGGTTCGACCTGCAGTTCCGCCACGCCTACGTGTCGCCGTCCTGCCATGAGGTGCTGGGATACCGGCCGGAGGAGCTTGCGGGGCGGCATCTGTCCGAAGTGGTAATGCGGGAAGATTGGGCGGAGGTGGATTCGTCGCTCGTGCTGCCGTTGATCGGCGGGCAATTGACGGTGCGGGTCACCTACCGCGCCCTGCGGGCCGATGGCCGGACCACCTGGGTCGAGAGCAATGGCCGGCGGCTGGCGGATGGCACTGGGTATGGGTTCGTCAGCCGCGACGTTTCGGCGCGCAAGCTGCTGGAGCAGCAGTTGGAGGAGGCGAACTGTCAACTGCGCGTCCTGGTGCGTCAGGACGGGCTGACTGGCCTGGGCAACCGCCGGCACTTCGACGACGTACTCGGCACCGAGTATCGCCGCGCCATGCGGGATGGGGAGCCGCTGGCGCTGATCATGGTGGATGTGGACCGGTTCAAGACGTTCAACGACCTGTATGGGCATCCGGCCGGGGATGCTTGCCTGCGGGGTGTTGGCGCCGCATTGGCCGGGGCGCTGCGCCGCCCGGCGGACGTGGCGGCGCGTTATGGCGGGGAGGAGTTCGCGGTGCTGCTGCCCTGTACGGACGAGTCTGGGGCGCTGGCGACGGCGGCGCGCATCCAGGATGCGATGCGTGCCGTGGCGTTGCTGCATGCCGGATCGGAGTTTGGGATCGTGACGCTCAGCATGGGGATTACGGTGCTGGCGCCTGGCGAGGCCAGCGTTGGTCCGGCTGCCTTGGTGGAGGCGGCTGATGCCGCATTGTATGCCGCCAAGCGGTCTGGGAGGAATACGGCACACTTGACCGTTGGCTGACAGCCGGTTTGACGATGTGCTGCGCTGGCGTTTCGAGACCAACCGGCAACCGCTCTAACCCTTTAGCCAGCCCGGCGTTACTGTGCGCCGACCGCGTCGCAATGATCCGGGTCGCGCTACCGTCTCCGCGGCAAAGAATCAGGGACCTAGCACGCGCTCGATCATCTCCTTGACCTCGTCATATCGGAACGGCTTGAAGAGCAGCCCGGCCGGATTAGCCGAATTGATGCGCTGAACGTTTTCAGGTTCGGCTGAGCCGGTAATGTAGATCACCGGGACTGGCAGCAGCGGTCTGATGGCAAGCGCCGCGTCCACGCCATCCTTTTGGCCTTTCAGCCGCATATCCATCAACACCAGCGACGGCTTGTGCAACTGCGCAAGCCGAATCGCATCATCGGCCGTGACGGCGGCTGCACAGACGGTCATGCCTAAATCTTCGACCATCATGGCCAATGACTCGGCAATCAGGAACTCGTCCTCGACAATGAGCACGGTGCCCTTCACCCGGACTAGTCCCGCTCCGGCAACGGCATGATGACATCAACCCGCATGCCGCCATTCTGGGTGACCTCCATCCGGCCGGAGAGCTGGGCGACCAGACCAGCGATGATCCTGCTGCCCTGACCCGCTGTCTGCGTCACGGTTTGATCACCGGCGCTGGTTTCCGTGCTGCCAATTCCGTCGTCTTCCACCGTCAATATCGCGCCGCCATCGCCACAGCGCCGGAACAGCACAGAAATCTGCCTGGCGTTGGCATGCTTGAGGCTGTTTGTGACTAACTCCGTTAACACCAGCCCCAGGGGTGTAGCAAAGTCAAGATTCACCTGGACCGGTTCGGAATGGACCGTCAGCCCGATGTCGCGTTCCTTGATGCCTTCGGATGCGCCGATGTTCCGGACCAGGCCGCAGAGAAACGGGGCAATATCGAAGTGCTCCAAATTATCGGAGGCCATCAGCTGTTGATGCACCAGTCGGAGTGCCGAGAACCGGTTTCGGAGCACGTCGATCATGTCCTTGGTGGCCGGATCAGCAGCGCGGCGGCGCTCGATGAACAGCATCGACTCGACGACCTGCATGTTGTTCTTGACCCGGTGGTAAACCTCGCGGAGCAGCAGGTCACGCTCCCGGACCGAGGCCGCAAGGGCGGCGGTGCGCTCCTGAACACGCTGTTCCAGAAGCTCCTTCGCCCGTGCGAGGAGCCGCAAATGGCCGGCGAACTGTGCCATGAAAAATACGAACAGGATGCATGACGACACCATCCAGCTCACCCGGCCAAGCGTCCAGCCAAGGCTGAAGCGCGGGCCGCCTGTCAGGGTCAGCACGTTGACGCTCAACGCGCAGGCGATTGCGAAGCTGAACCAGAGGAACATCTTGCTGCGCCGTCCCGCGATCGCCACTCCCAAGACGACCGTCAGCAGCATCATGGCAAAGCTGGCGTAGCGCAGCAGCACGTTGGCCGGCGTCGCCACTAGTTCGACGGCACACTTGCCGTTGACCAGGGGGCGGGCACAGACCTCGGCGGACGGCAATGCCTGCCCGAGCGGCGGCAGCAGGTCGATATAGCGCAAGCCCAACGCACCAACGCCCAGGACCACCAGCAGCGTCAGTGTCAGGCCAAACGCGATGGCGCGCCGGGCGGCGCCCTGATGCATAAGCTTGGCCGGCGTGAAGCATTCGACCAGCATGGCGGCGAGGCATAGGGCGCTGTAACCTGACCAGAACCCCAAGTTGATCCACGGCACCGACTGTATCGATCCCCAGACGATGGTGTCGCGCGCCAGCACGCCGGGGAAAGCCACCGTGTTCAGCGCCGCCATCGCGCCGGCGAACAGGTAGGCGCAGGCCAGCACCAGCAGCGACGGCCGGCGCCATTCACGGAACAGCACACACAGCAGAAATCCGGTGGACAGGTCGGTTGTCAGGATCACCGCGCCGAGGAACGGCATCAGCCCGGGTATCTCTGGGAGCCGCTGCCCTCCGAATGGCAGGATGATCAGGGTCACGGCGAAATAGATGCAGATGGCGCCGATCGCGGTGGGATAACCGCGGGCGGTCGGCCGGTCAGCATCCTCGCCGAATCCTGGCCATCGCGAGACCGCGCGGATGTTTACCGCTGCGCCAGGTGTTGGAACATCGGTGAAACCTGACTTAAACAGCCTTACAGCCACAATTTGTATATACCCAAGAGAAGCCTCAAGTTACACCGAAGCGATAAGTTGCACGATATGCACGACAAAATGCGAAGCCGGAGTTCAAAGCACCAAACCTTATCATCTGTCTTGAAGGCGGCAAAAGGCTAAATACGCTGAGACAAGAGCGGTGTAGTATTGGCTCTGCTGCCGTGTCAGCTCCATGACGGGCTGCCGGCTACCGCTTTGCTGGCGCGGTCGGGCGCGGCGAAGTCCGCTTGGCGCCTGCCGCTGCGCCGCCAAGCGTAAATCAAGCGCAAATACTGGCGGGACCTGGCATCGAACTGGACCTTTCGACCCTGGCGCCTTGGGTCGGACGAGCGGTTTGGTGGCTGCGACTGTTTTACGCGCTGCAAGGAAGCCGACTGCAAGGCCATCCCACGTGACTGGCTCGCACAGGTCTCACTGCGATAATGATCTAATCAGTATGCGCAAATGTCCGCTTACGGGCTGGGCCTGACAAGCGTCGAATGACCGAAAAGGCGTATGGCGGAAGCGTACGGCGGGAATTCCATGCGTCAGTTTTTCGCCCCGACACGATACTCGCGTTGAGACACTGCCGGTCGTCGGTGTGACGCGGCCTTCCTCTGCTCCAGAGCCGACGGACAGACGCGCACTCCGCTCCGGCGGCCCGTAGGCTGCGCCAGCGCAGCACGTCCCAGGGCGGGCATTGGCGTCAGGCGGACTGGCTCAGCACCAGCCGCCGGCGGCGCGCGTGGCGAAGCGGCAAGGCGGCGTAAACGTCCTTGACCGCCTCGGTAATCGTTACGCCGGCCAGTTGCGGCGCGATCCGGCGGCCTGCTCGTTCCCATAGCGGTGCGGCGCGCAGCACCAGCCTGACGTGGGTCGGCGGCACATACAGCGCGGTTGCCCGGCGTTCGACGCTGAACAGGCTGGCCTGCAGCAGACGGCCGATCTGCCCCGGTGAATACGGCTGCCCATGGCCGAACGGAGTGCTCTCGACATGCGCCCAAACGCCGACGCGATTGGGCGCCACGACCAGAAGGCGGCCATCGTCGCGCAGCACGCGCCAAACTTCCCGCAGCAGCAGGTGGGCATTCTCCGAGGCTTCCAGCCCGTGCACCAGCAGGATGCGGTCGAAGTGCAGGTCGGGGAAGGGAAGGGCGGCTTCTTCCACCGTGACGGACAGGTTGGGATGGCCAGCGGGCCAGCGGGCGACGCCGACCTGCGCCGGGGTGCCGGCGATGCAGCGCGCCGCCGTTTCCCGCCAGGGCCGCAGATAGGGGGCGGCATAGCCGAGGCCGAGCACCTGCAGACCAGCAACGCTGGGCCACAGCGCCGCGACCTGATCCCGCAGCAGCCGGCAGGCGACGGCGCCGCGGGCGCTGCCGTAGAACTCCGCCGTGAGGTGGGCATCAGCCGTCATGTGATCGTTATAGCATAGCGGCTGTCATCTGGCCTGGCTTGCACATCCCCGGCCCGCCGGTCCACGGTGCCGGCCTGAGTTGCGGAGGGTTCCATGTCGCTTCATGTCCAGGCCATCCCGATCCTGTCCGACAACTACGCCTGGCTGCTCCGGGACGAGGGGACCGGTGCGGTGGGCCTGGTGGACCCGGCCGATGCCGATGCCTGCATCGCGGCGGTCGAGGCTGCCGGCGGCCGGCTAGATATGATCCTGCTGACGCATCACCACGATGATCACATCGCCGGGGTGGACGCGGTACGCGCCCGGTATGGCTGCCGAGTGGTGGGCGCCGCCGCCGACGCCCGACGCCTGCCGCGTCTGGACCAGGCGGTCCGGGAAGGCGATGAGGTGGCGCTGGGCGGGTCCAAGCTGCGGGTGATCGATACGCCGGGGCATACGGTGGGCCACATCTCGTACTTCAGCGACGGGTCGGCGCCGGTGCTGCTATGCGGCGACACGCTATTCAGCCTGGGCTGCGGCCGGCTGCTGGAGGGGACGGCGGCCGATATGTTCGCCAGCCTGCATAAGCTGGCGGCGCTGCCGGTGGCGACGCTGGTCTGCTGCGGGCATGAATACACCCAGTCCAACGCCCGCTTTGCCCTGCACGTGGACGGCCGCAACCAGGCGTTGCGCAACCGCGCCGCCGCGGTGGACCGGCTGCGCGCCGCGGGGTTGCCGACGGTACCGAGCATGCTGGGCGACGAGCTGGCGGAGAACCCGTTCCTGCGGGCGACCAGCGCCGAAGCGCTCGGTGCGATCAGATCCCAGAAGGACCAGTTCCGATGAAGCTATACTACTCGCCGACCAGCCCGTATGTCCGCAAGGTCGCGGCGTGCGCGATCGCCTGCGGGCTGCAGGACCAGATCCAGCGGGTCGAGACCAACCCGCACGCGTCGCCGCCGGCGCTGCTCGGGGACAACCCGCTGTCCAAGGTGCCGTGCCTGGTGACGGACGATGGCCTGGCGCTGTTCGATAGCCCGGTCATCTGCGAATACCTGGACGCGGTGGGCGAGGGCAGCCTGTTTCCGGTGTCCGGGCCGTTGCGGTGGCGGGCGCTGAAGCTGCAGGCGATCGGCGACGGCATCATGGACGCCGCGGTCATGCGCCGCATGGAGATGGGCCGCCCGGCGGAGGAGGCCCGCTCCGCCAACATGGCCCGGCAGGCGGCGGCGGTGGCGCGGGCGCTGGACCAACTG
>CAXTOB010000291.1:5982-7971 GCA_964245505.1 uncultured Acetobacteraceae bacterium
GACATTGGCACCATTACGGTCGCCTGTGCGCTGGGCTACCTGGATCTACGGTTTGCGGACGACAAGTGGCGGGAGGGACGGCCGGCGCTGGCGGCGTGGTATGCGGCAATGGAGCGGCGGCCGGAGATCGCGGGAACGGCGCCGCCTACATAGCGCCGGTTGCAGCGGGGGCCGGCCGGTGTGCGTCCGGCCTTTCGCCGCCATGCCCTGGACCAAACCGGTCCGATTATAGGGCCGTTGTTATAACAGACCCTCCCCCGCACTGATCGCTTCTGTCGTTGCGAGGAGCGCAGCGACGTGACAATCCCGGGCGGCAAAGACCATGCTAGCGGACCGGTATTGCCGCGCCGCAGGTGCTGCTCGCGATGACAGCTCGGCAACGTAAACGTCAGTGCGAAAGGTCCTGGTCATAACCCTGCATGCGGCAAACCGACACGTCTGGCTGCATCTCCCCCGGATCCCGCGCCCAACCGGCCCAGTTATGCCGGCTGCTGCGCCAGCCGGACCGGCTCCAACGCCATCCACTCCGGAGGCGCCGGCCGCAGTATCGCATCGCCGCATGCCAGCACATCGCCAAACGCATCCAGCCGCAGCAGCGCCAGCCCGAGGTCACCCTGCCCAGACCGCATTGCGCCGACCTCCATGCCGCTGCGCAGCACCGGAGTGCCAGGAAAGGGCAGGGGACCTTCCACCCGTACCGGCGTCAGCCGGCGCTTCAGCAGACCGCGATACTTGGTCCGGGCCGTCAGCTCCTGGCCCATGTAGCAGCCCTTGGTCCAGGACACCCCATGCAGCTCGTCGAACCCGGCCTCCAGCAGGGTTGTCTTTTCCGCCTCCATATCGCGTGACCCGTCCGGCAAACCGAGTTCCAAGCGGCGCCGGTCCCACTCCTCAAAGCTGGCATTCGCCGGCAACCCCTCCGCCGACAGCACCCGCCACCCGGCGTCGGCCAGGCGCGGATCGGGAGCCTGCAGCGGCGCGCCGGGATCGCCGTCCCATGCGGCATGAACGAGCAAGTCCACCGGCTGCACCTGCACATCTGCCCGCAGGCGGAAGCGGGTCAGCTTTTGCGCCAGCATTCCAGCCTGACCTGCCTCACAGTCCAGCAGCAGCTGCTCGCCATCCGCGAAGATGAAGAAGTCGGCCAGCCACTTGCCCTGTGGCGTCAGCAGCGCCGCCCACACTGCGCGTCCCGGCTCCGCCTCGGCGACGTCGTTGGACACCAGCCCTTGCAGGAAGGACACCCGGTCCGCCCCGGACACTTGCAGGACCGAGCGACCGAGCAAGGGGACGATTTTTGGAACGATTTTTGCCATGCCGCCGGACGTGGGGCGGCGTCGGCGCGTTCTCAAGCCGCGCGCTGCCGCCGTGAGCGTGCTACAGCGCCCGCCAGATGCGTATCCTGTTCATCACTGCGACCCGGGTCGGCGACGCCGTGCTTTCCACCGGCCTGCTGGATCACCTGCTACGGCAATATCCGGACGCCTACATCACCGTCGCCTGCGGCCCGGCCGCGGCCGGAGTGTTCGACCGCATGCCCCGGCGGGAACGGACGCTGGTGGTGGAGAAACGCCGCGGCGACCTGCATTGGCTCGCCCTCTGGCGTCAGGTTGCCGGCACCGTTTGGGACCTGGTGGTGGACCTGCGCGGTTCCGCCCTGTCCTACCTGCTCCTGACCCGCCGCCGGGCGGTGCTGCGCGGCGGGCGGCAGCCCGGCCACAAGCTGGTGCATCTGGCGCGCGCCCTGAGCCTGACGCCGCCGCCGCCGCCGGCATCCTGGACCGCTCCCGTGGATCAGGCCAAGGCCGACGCCCTGTTGCCGCCCGGCCCGCTGATCGGGTTAGGACCCACCGCCAACTGGTCGGGCAAGGCCTGGCCGCCCGACCGCTTCGCGGCGCTGTTCCAGGCCGTGCGGGACCAGGTGCTTCCCGGCGCGCGCGCCGTCGTGTTCGCCGGGCCAGGTTCGGCCGAGGCGACGATGGCTGCCCC
>CAXTOB010000292.1:0-6019 GCA_964245505.1 uncultured Acetobacteraceae bacterium
GCCTAGCGCCCCGATGCCGGCGCCGCCTAGGGCGCGCTGACCGGGGTCATATGGGTCGGTGCAGGCGGACAGACCAAGGCCGGAAATCAGGGCCAGGCTCAATGCAATCTTCTTCATGGTTATGTTCCTCAAGGTGTTTCGTTAGCGCCGCGGTGCGGTGACTGCCCCGCCCACTGCGCCGAGGCCGCCGCCAATCAGCGCGCCTGTGCCGGCGTTGCCGCCAGCGATGCTGGAAACCGCGGCTCCCGTGCCGGCGCCCAGAACTCCACCGGTGACGGCCCGGGTGCCTGGCGTTTCCCCGCAAGCCGAAAGCATCAGGGTCCCCCCAACAATCAGGGCGGCACCCGCAATCATTCGCATAGGCTGTTCTCCGCAATCATGTATTGATGCACTAACGCTTATGACTGTGTTCGGTGCGTGTCCGAATCGTGGCAATCTTTGGACTCACGAATACTTGACTGATGTGTTTCGCTGCGGGCTGGCGGGCCTTGATGCCGGACGTGCCCGCGGCTAAGCCAGGCTGGGCGGCGGCCGGCCCCGATACGCCTGCCTTCCTTGACCGCCATCCCAGGGGTTATATTGCATGTTCGGACGTTTGCTTGGGATGATGTCGGCCGACATGGCCATTGATCTCGGGACCGCCAATACGCTGGTCTATGTCAAGGGCCGCGGCATCGTGCTCGCTGAACCGAGCGTGGTCGCCATCGCCGACGTGCGCGGCAAGAAGCAGGTGCTCGCGGTGGGTGAGGAGGCCAAGATGATGCTTGGCCGCACGCCTAGCAACATCAGCGCGATACGTCCGCTGCGCGACGGTGTGATCGCCGACTTCGAGGTGGCGGAGGAGATGATCAAGCATTTCATCCGCAAGGTGCATAATCGCCGGGGCTTCGCGAGCCCGCTCATTATCGTCTGCGTTCCCAGTGGGTCCACTGCGGTCGAGCGCCGGGCGATCCAGGAGTCTGCCGAAAGCGCCGGCGCCCGCAAGGTGCTGCTGATCGAGGAGCCGATGGCCGCCGCGATCGGGGCCGGGCTGCCGGTGACGGAGCCGTCGGGGAGCCTGATCGTGGATGTCGGCGGCGGCACGACGGAGGTTGCGGTGATCTCGCTTGGCGGCATCGTCTATGCCCGCAGCGTGCGGGTCGGCGGCGACAAGATGGACGAGGCGATCATCAGCTATATTCGCCGCACGCATAACCTGCTGATTGGCGAAAGCACGGCCGAGCGGATCAAGATGGACATCGGCGCCGCCACCCCGTCGCAGGACGTGGATGATGGTCCCTGGCGCGAGGTAAAGGGGCGCGACCTGATGCACGGCGTGCCGCGTGAAATTCTAGTGGGACAGCGCCAGATCAGCGAAAGCCTGGCCGAGCCGGTCAGCGCCATCGTCGAGGCGGTAAAGGTCGCACTGGAGAACACGCCGCCGGAGCTGGCTGCCGACATCGTGGATAAAGGAATCGTACTTACAGGCGGCGGCGCGCTACTATATCGTCTGGATCAGGTGCTGCGTGATGCGACCGGCCTACCGGTGGTTGTGGCGGAGAACCCGCTAAGTTGCGTGGCGCTGGGGACTGGGCGTGCGTTGGAGGAGATGAAACGCCTCCGCAATGTGCTCACCTCTATGTACTAGGGACTGGCTCATATAGGGGGCGTGCACAGGTGATCCGGCTGTCCATCCCCGTCCGCCAGGCGCTGGCCCGGCTGACCTTGCCGGTGCTGATCGCCGCGTCGCTCGGCCTGATGCTGCTGGGTGAGGCGGACGTGGGCCTGACGGAGCGCAGCCGCATGGCGCTGGCCGACGCGCTGGCGCCGATCTTCGGCGTCGTGACCGAGCAGGTCGCTTCGGTTTACCGCATGGCGGCCGGGGCCGAGGATTTGGTGGATGTGCGTTCCGAGAATGCGCGCCTGAAGGCGGAGAACGAGCAGCTCCGCCGCTGGCATGCGGTTGCTTTGGCGCTGGATGCGGAGAACGCGCAGCTCAAGGCCAACTTGCGCTGGATACCCGACCCGGCGCCCTCCTACGTCACCGCTCGGGTCGTTGCCGATGCGGGGGGCGTTTATGCCCGGGCCGTGCTGCTGTCGGTCGGGCCGAACCATGGTTTGACCAAGGGACAGATTGCGCTGGATGAGAGCGGCCTGGTCGGGCGCATCACCGAGCTGGGCAACCGCAGCGCCCGCGTGCTGCTGATCACCGACATGAACAGCCGCATTCCGGTGACCCTGGAGGGCAGCCACGCCCGTGCCATCCTGGAGGGCACGAACGGTGCCCGCCCGCGCCTGGTGCATTGGCCGGAGGGGGTGATGCCGGTCGAGGGAGAGCGCGTTGTGACATCGGCCGAGGCCGGCGCGTTTCCGGCGGGGCTGCCGGTGGGCGTTGTGCATTATAGTGCCAGCAACGCCGCCGAGGTGGTGCCGGCGGCGAAGCTCGATCAGTTGGAGATCGTGCGCATCTTCGATTACGGCCTGCGGGGCGTGACGCCGCCGGAGTCTGCGGCGCGTCCCTCGGACAGCCGGGCCGTGGACCGGCGGCGGTGAGGGCATGAGCCCGCAGCGCACTCCGGGCATACGCCCTCGGCAGACGGTGTGGCGGCAATTGGATGCGGCGTCGCGTGCGGCCTTTCCGGCCGCATTCACGGCGTTGCTGCTGCTGATGCTGGCGGCGCCGTTGCGCGTGCCGGGCCAGGCGCAGCTGCAGCCGGCGGCGGCGCTGGCCTGCGTATTTTTCTGGTCCGTGTTCCGGCCGGCGTCCATGCCGCCGCCGGCGGTGTTCGCATTGGGGCTGCTGGCCGACCTGCTGGGGCTGGAGCCGCCGGGCATCAACGTGCTGGTGCTGCTCATCACGCATGGCTTGGCGGTGCGCTGGCGCCGGACGCTGACGCAGCAGGGGTTTTTGCTGGTGTGGCTGGCCTTTGTCGCCGTGGCTGCCGGGGCGGCGGCGCTGGAGTGGCTGCTGACGGACCTGCTGACGTTCCGGCTGCTGCCGGGGGGCTCGGCGCTGTTCCAGTTCGGGTTGACTGCTGGGCTGTATCCGTTGCTGGCCACTTGGTTCATCCGCGCCCACCACGGCCTGGCCAATCCGGAGCAGGCGTAGGTGGCGCGGCCTTATCCCGATCCGTCATTGCGAGGCGCGTTGAGCCGCGGGATCCCCGACACCGCCTGGGTCGAACGCCGTTCTGGCGGCCCCTGGTTTGCTACGCCGCAAGCGGCTCGCAATGACGGGGTAGTTTCAGGCGGGGTGTTTCCAGCGGGGATGCTCCGGGCCGGGCTGCCGGCGCGATGAGCCAGTTCAAGAAGGAGAACAAGCGGACCGGTGTGTTCACCCGCCGTGCCCTGCTGATGGGTGCCGGGCAGGTCGGGGTGTTCGGCGCGCTGGCGGCCAAGCTGTATCAGGTGCAGGTCGTGGAGGGGGAGCGATACTCTACCCTCGCCGAGAGCAACCGCATCAGCGCCCGGCTGATCGCGCCGCCGCGTGGACGCATCCTGGACCGCTTTGGCGCCGTGGTCGGCGGAAACCGGCTGAACTGGCGGGCGCTGCTGACGGCGGAGCAGACGGACGATGTGGATGGGACGCTGGACACCTTTGCCCGCGTCGTGCCGCTGGCTGACCACGAGCGGGCACGTATCGAGCGCGAGCTGCGGCACCGGCGCCGGTTCATTCCCCTGGTGGTGCGGGAGTTCCTGACGTGGGAGGAGATGGCGCGCATCGAGGTTAACGCCCCTGATTTGCCGGGTGTTTTCGTGGATGTGGGCACCAGCCGGCTGTATCCGGAGGGGCCGGCGCTGGCGCATGTGGTCGGCTACGTGGCGCCGCCGAGCGAGGCGGACATGGGCGATGACCCAATGCTTGCCTTGCCGGGCATACGCATCGGGCGCAACGGCATGGAAAAGGCGCAGGACCTGAAGCTGCGGGGGCGGGCCGGCGCGATCCAGATGGAGGTGAACTCGGTTGGGCGGATGATCCGCGAGCTGGACCGGCAGGAGGGCACGCCGGGCCAGGACTTGGGGCTGACGATCGACGTCGGCTTGCAGAACGCGGTGCTGCGCCGCCTGGGCGACGAGAGCGCGTCGGCCGTGGTGATGGACTGCCGCAACGGGGAGGTGCTGGCGATGACCACCAACCCCTCGTTTGATCCCACCCTGTTCAACTCCGGTGTCAGCCAGGCGCAGTGGGTTGCCTGGACCAACAACCGCAAGGCGCCGCTCATCAACAAGGCGGCGAGCGGGCTGTATGCGCCGGGCAGCACCTTCAAGATGGTGGTGGGCATGGCTGGGCTGGAGGCCAAGACCATCACTCCAGGGGACCGTATTACCTGCCCCGGTTACCTGGACCTGGGCGATACCCGGTTCCATTGCTGGAGCAAGCATGGGCATGGCGCGCTGGATCTGCGTGGCGGGCTGAAGAACAGTTGCGACGTGTTTTTCTATGAGGTCGCGCGCCGGACCGGGATAGACCGGGTGGCGGCGATGGCGAACCGATTTGGTATCGGCGTGGAACTGGGGATCGAACTGCCTGGCACCCGCAAGGGGCTGATGCCGACCCGGGCCTGGCGGATGGCGCGGGGCAAGGCGTGGAACATCGGCGACACCATCAGTTGCGGCATTGGCCAGGGTTATATCCAGACGACGCCGTTGGCGCTGTGCACCTATGTGTCGCGGGTCGCCACGGGCAGGGCGGTGCAGCCGCATCTCACGCGCACCCTGGGCGGCGTGCTGCAGCGGGGCAGCCGGGCGAGTGACTGGCCCTCGCTGGGCTTGCCGGAGCGTGGGATGCATATCTTGCGTGAGGGCATGTATGCCGTGGTGAACGAGGCCGGCGGTACTGCGGTGCACGCGCGGATCAACGTTGGCGGGGCTTTGCTGGCGGGTAAGACTGGGTCCACCCAGGTGCGCCGGGTTTCGCGGGAGGCACGGGAGCACGGGTTCCGGTCGGATAGGCTGCCTTGGGAGTTCCGGCCGCATGCGCTGTTCGTTTGCTACGCGCCGTATGACAATCCGCGGTATGCCGTTTCGGTGGTGGTAGAGCATGGCAACGCTGGTGCTGCTGCCGCGGCGCCGCTGGCGCGGGATATTATGGTGGATGTGCTGACGCGCGACCCGGCTGGGCATACCGATCCGCCGGTGGGGCAGCGGGTGGCGGATGGGGGGTTGCGATGAACGCCCCTCTTCTCCCTCTCCCTCCGGGAGAGGGTTGGGGTGAGGGAAAGGCCGCAAGCGCAAGTCGTCCCGGTTATGGCAGGAACGGTGCCGTCTCTGGCCGGGATGGCTCTGCTTGGCTTCCCTCACCCCGACCCCCTCCCGGAGGGAGAGGGAGCAGGGGGTGGCTGCGATGATCTCCGAGCGGCGGTTGATCCGGGCGGAGCCTTCGTTTGGGCTGACTGCCAAGCTGTGGCAGATCAGTTGGTTGTATGTTGCGCTGCTGTGCTTGCTGGCCGGGGTCGGTTATGTCTCGCTGTATTCGTCTGCTGGAGGCTCGCCGGAGCCTTATGCGTCCAAGCACATCCTCCGATTTGGCTTCGGGCTGGTGATGATGCTGTGCATTGCGCTGGTGGATATCCGGTTCATCGCGCGCTTCTCCTACCTGGTCTATGGGGGCGCAATCGCGCTGCTGGTGCTGGTGCTGCGGATGGGTCACGTGGGCAAGGGCGCGCAGCGGTGGATCGAGCTGGGCGGCCTGCAACTGCAGCCGAGCGAGCTGGCGAAGATTGGCCTGGTGATGGCTTTGGCGGCGTGGTTCCACAAGGCGAGCTGGGAGCGGATGGGTAATCCGCTATTTCTCCTGCCGCCCATCGTCATGGTGCTGTTGCCGGTGGGCTTGATCTTGAAGGAGCCGACCCTGGGCACCGCCGTCATCACCGGCATCGTCGGCGGCGCGGTGTTCCGCGAGCTTGGGCCGCGCGCGGCGGCACGCAGCTTCGTCAATGCGGCGACACGCTCGGGACTTGTCCTGTTCATCGTCGCCGCGGCGCAGGCGCTGGCCTTCATGCTGACCGGCTGGACCGTCAGCACCACGCCGCCAACGCAG
>CAXTOB010000292.1:6029-7938 GCA_964245505.1 uncultured Acetobacteraceae bacterium
GTGTTCATGGCGGCAGGGGTGCGCTGGTGGAAGATGGCGCTGGTGGTGCTGCCGCTGCCGCTCGCGGCGCAGTTCGCCTTCAACCACATGCACGACTACCAGCGGGCCCGCATCACCACCTTCATGGACCCGGAGAGCGATCCGCTGGGCGCCGGCTACAACATCCTGCAGAGCAAGATCGCGTTGGGGTCTGGTGGTTTGTGGGGCAAGGGGTTCCTGCAGGGGACGCAGGCGCACCTCAACTTCCTGCCGGAGAAGCAGACGGACTTCATCTTCACGATGCTGGCAGAGGAGTTCGGGCTGGTCGGCAGCCTGGCTGTCATGGGGCTGCTGTGCTGCATCGTGCTGGGGGCGATGGGCATGGCGCTGCGCTGCCGGCATCAGTATGGGCGGCTGCTGGCGCTGGGCATCGGCGTTAATTTCTTCATGTATGTGTTCGTCAACCTTGCCATGGTGATGGGCGCCATCCCCGTGGGCGGCGTGCCGCTGCCGCTGGTCTCGCATGGCGGGTCGGCGATGCTGACGGTGATGTTCGGCTTTGGGCTGCTGATGTCGGTGCATGTCCACCGCGACGTGGAGTTCGGCGAAGGGCGGGACGATTGAACGCGGCGCGGGTGCGGCAGGGTAGAGCACATGGCGGGTAACGGCGAAGCGGACGACGCTCCGGGATGGGATGCGGTCACAGCGGTGTTCGACCGTCTCTATCCCGGCCAGGAGCCGAAGCATTATGGGACGGTGCTGCCGGCCTTCTTGGGTGGACGCGACCCTCTGCAGGGCATCTCGGCCTATGCGAGTGGGCGCGACCGGCCGCATTGGCACTTCGTTACCTACGGGTTCAGCGATCTTTATGAGAAGGGCGATGCCGCTTCCGAGGTCAGCGGCTACGGCTTTGAGCTGACGATGCGGGTCACCCGGACAGGAGACCTGCCGCCGCCGGCATGGGTGATCAATTTCCTGCAGAACCTGGCGCGCTACGTTTTCAAAACCGGCAACGTGTTCGAGCCGGGCCACAGCCTCGACCTGAACGGTCCGATCGCGTTGGAGGGGGGCACGGCGATCACATGCGCGCTGTTTATCGGGGATCCAGAGGCCGGGCGGACCGACACCCCCAACGGCAGCGTCACGTTCATCCAGGTGGTCGGTGCGACCCGGAACGAGTATGAGGCGGCGATGGCCTGGAACACCGCGGGCGTGCTGTCCCTGGTGCAGGCGCACGGGCCGCTGATGGTCACGGACCTTGGCCGCGCTTCGGTGCTGGCCGATCCGGCTGCGCAGGCCACGGTGGCGGCCGGGCTGGCGGCGGAGGGTTCCAGTATGGACGAACTGTTTGTGGAGGTGGCCGAAGTGTCGGAAGTTGGGGGCGTCCTGCACCTGACGGTTGGCGCCAGCGCCGTCCACACGATCCTGGAGGTGCTGCCCCGCCGGTTGCCGTTCGGTAAGAGAGTCGCTGTCCTCGGGCGGGAGCAGGGCATCGCCTTCCAGCCCGGCGAGGCGTGCAGCGCCCGCGCTGTCGAGTTCGGCGCCGCCGTGGAGCTGACGGAGGTTGGGCAGGCGGAGCTTGCCGCGGTGCTGCGCCCGGTTGCAGGGGACTATGTCCTGCCGTCCATCCCCGGGCTGCGCGTCACCGTTATCCGCAGCGAAATTAGGGATGGCGAGGGCAAGGTCGTTCAGACGATTGGGTAGTCTGCCGGTGTGCAGCCCCCGCCTGGTCCGCGCCTTCCGCGCCACGTCCTACTCCGCCGGGGATGCTGTGGCGTACGTGGGCCGCCGTTGCCCGGCACTTGACGTGGCCCTGCGGCCCTGTGGCGGCGCGTTCATCACGGCATGGAACCCGTGGGGCCGTCGCATGCCGCTCGGCTGGAATCGCCGGGCCAACATCGCGCTGCTGCGGCGGCTGCGCGGCCTGACC
>CAXTOB010000293.1:0-7919 GCA_964245505.1 uncultured Acetobacteraceae bacterium
GCTGTTACTCAGCACACACCTGCATCATCAGCCCAGACAACAAGCTACACACATCATGCTCGGCCAACCCTTCAACGTGCCGCCACCGGCCAAGATGGCCCTCTACAACAAGGAAGGCATCGGCGGCATCATCCGTATGGACCGCGATGGCAAAAACCGCGAGGTGTTCGCCCGCGGCATACGCAACTCGGTCGGCCAGGACTGAAACCCAAAGACCGGCGAGCTATGGCTCACCGACAATCAGGTGGACGGCATGGGCGACGACGTCCCGCCCGGCGAACTGAACCACGTCACCAAGATCGGCCAGAACTTCGGGTTCCCCTGATACGGCGGCGGCCACACCCGCACGGTCGAATACAAGGACGCCCAGGTGGTGGCCGACGTGACCTTCCCCGACGTCGAGATGGTCGCCCACGCCGCCGACCTCGGCATGCACTTCTACCACGGCAAAATGTTCCCGGAGGAGTATCGCGGCGCGATCTTGAGCGCCCAGCACGGGTCCTGGAACCGCACCACCCCCGTGGGCGCCCGCGTCATGGTCACAACCTTCAAGCCCGATGGGACCGTGGACAAGTCCGAACCGTTCGCGTTCGGTTGGCTGAACAACGAGACCGGCGAATACAGCGGCCGCCCAGTTGATATGGCGGAGCTGGCGGATGGAAGCCTATTGATGTCCGACGACTTCGCAGGCGCAACCTACCGCATCAGCTACAAGGCGCATTGATGCGGCTGGGCAGTATGGTGGACGGGATCATCCTGGCCGCCGCGGCTTTCTCGGCGCCGGCTTACGCGCAGGACATGCGCGCTGGCCGGGTCATCGCCGGCCGCATTTGCGCCGCCTGCCACGGCGTGGACGGCATCGCCAAGCTGCCGGAGACGGCCAACCTCGCCGGCCAGGACGCAACATACCTAACCCGGCAATTGGAAGCCTTATGTATCCATCCGGCCAGGGCCGCGGTTGCACGTGGTCAGGCGGCAGCGGCGATGTCCTTGCCGGGTTTGCGCCAGTTCCAGGGCAGCAGTTCATGGAGGCGGGATGCGGGGTGGTCGTTGATCCGGCGCAGCACGTCAGCGAGCCAGGCGCGCGGGTCGGTATTGTTGAGCTTGGCGGTGATGATGAGCGAGTACATCGCCGCAGCGCGGTCCCCGCCGCGGTCCGATCCGCAAAACAACCATGACTTTCTTCCGAGCGCCACGCCGCGCAGCGCTCGCTCGGCGGCGTTGTTGGTCAGGCAGATGCGCCCGTCGCTGGTGAACCGGCTGAGCGTGTCCCAACGCTTGAGCATGTAGTCCATCGCCTTGGCGACGTCGGCGTGACGCGACATCTTACCGCGTGCAGCGCGCATCCAGGTTTCCAGGTCGGCCAAGAGCGGCGCCACGTGCTTTTGGCGTAGCGCGAGGCGCTGCTCGGCCGGCAGGCCGTTGATGCTGCGCTCGACGTCGAAGATGGCGTCGATCCGCCGCACGGCCTCGGCAGCAAGCGGGGCGCGCGCGACTTGGGCCAGGTCGAACAGCTTGCGACGCCCATGCGCCCAGCAGCCTGCCTCGGTCAACGGCCCTGGCTTGCGACGTGGATGGTAGAGGTCGTTGAACCCGGCATAAGCGTCGGCCTGCAGGGTGCCGGCGTAGCCGGCCAGGTGCTTGTTCGGGTGCTCGCCCCTGCGGTCGCGCGAGTAGTGGAACACCGCGGCAGGGGGGTCCGGCCCGCCGAACGGCTGGTCGTCGCGCACATTGCTGCGCGACAATCAACGTGAGAGCGGCTTTGCTGATCGTCCAAACATCGCTGGTGGCATGCCGCCTGCCTTCCGGAACCATCTTGTTCCGACAGCTTGTGGCACACCGACCCCAATCGCAGCATCCTCACTGGACAAGCCTGTCGCGATCCCTGCCCAGAACCTTCGCTGTTCCTCCCGTCCCGCCACCGGCGGCCGGCCTGGCGACACCAATGGCGCCCGCCCAGATCGTGCCGAACGCCGCTTCCGATCGATCATCGCAATCTCCTGCATCAGGGTGGTGCGACGACCACTTGAATCCACCGGTACCAGGGTTCAGGCCGGGACGCTGCTGTCGCTCGCCTGGATGACCTTCAGGCCAAACATCCGGCAGTACCATTCCTTTGAGCGCTGGAAGTTCGAGACCGAGATGGTGACGTGATTCACAGTCCGAGCGCGGCAGACGGACTCCTGATCTGGCGACATTACATACCCTATTTTCTGGTGCCGACGCGCTGGCTCAGGCGTCGTAGAGGGAGGCCCTGCGCGGCGCGACCGCCGCCGGTGGGCCAGCACCGGCTGAAGCGCGAAATCTGCGGGAAGCCGACGATCTCAGACCATCGAATTGTCGGGTTCCGCTGCCCGCTCCACGCGACAATCGCGCTGCCGACCCCGGCCTGTACCAGTGACAGCAGCGACGCCAGGGAGTTCGCCTCGGCGACGACCCTTGGCTGCGCGCCCATTATCAGGAAGGCGCGCTCGATGGCGGTTCGCGTTGGGTTCGGAACAGTCGGCAGGACAAGGTTTCTGCCGACCAGCTCCCGGAGGGGAATGGCCCCGGTCGTCCGCGCGGCCAGGCTCTCGCGTTCGACTAGGAACAGCAGCTGCCGGTAGAGGGGACGGCGCTGCAGGCCCGGCGATGCGGCGTCTTCGGGCAGGAGAGCGATGTCGATGTTGCCTCGCAACAGGCTGTTCTCGTGGACATGACCGGGGTTGTCGAAGATCTTCATTCGGATCCGCGGATGGCGCCGGAGCGTTGCGGCGACGATCGGCCCTGCAAGGAAGCCGGAGAAGCTCGTCGTCAACCCGAGCGAGACGTCGCCGGCCAGGGTCTCGCTCTGGTTCAGAGTCTGGCGGACTTGGTCGATCTCGTTCAGGACGGCGCGCGAGCTGCGATAGAAGACATCGCCGGCGAGCGTCGTCTGAACGCCGCGCGGGCTGCGGACGAGCAGCACCGATCCAAGCTCGGCCTCAAGGTTCGCGATCTGGTGGCTCAGAGCAGGTTGGGCGACTCGCAAGGTCAGTGCGGCCCGCGAGAAGCTGCCCGCATCGACGACACCTACGAAATACTGCAGCTGGCGCAAATTCATTTCAGTTCAACCATAATCCTAGAAGCCACTCACTCTTCAGGAACAAAGGCATCGGCACTCGCTGCACTCGGCCGCGGGTGGCTTGCAGGACGACCTCACGTCTCGGTTACTGCCCCGTGCGGCGTTGGTGCGCAGGGACAGCATGTTGGATGGACCGGGAAGGGAGGCGCAGTAGCCCCAACCCCGTCTATGGTCAGGCGGTGCGGACGTAATTCGGGCGCCCAAGCTCCGACATGCGGTTGAGCGCGTGGACGGCGACGTCCACCTCGGTCGCCCGGCGGTCATCGGTGCGCGAGCGCAATGCGCCCCCGATCACCGGCTTGAACCGGCTGATCGCTGCCTCGGCTCGTGCTCGCACCGTGTAGCCGGACGCCCTCTGCCAAGTCATGCGGCCGTGCTCGGCGATGTCCGGCGAACCTCTTGGTTCGACGTGCTGGAGATGTCGGTCCCGCTGCGTCGGCGCGGTCTCGGCCGTGTCGCTCGGCACGGCGGTCGTAAGCGGCGGCACGACAACGGCTGCTTCAGGATGGCGCCGCAGGACGTCGTCGTAGGTGCTGTTTTGGTCGTATCCACCGTCAGCGGTGAACGAGGCCACCGGTCCTGCGACTTGGTCGAGCAAAGGGCCGACCTCGGCGCCGTCGTCGACCTCCTTCCTGGTCAGCGTGACCGCGACGATCTCGCCGGTGTCGGCATCCACACCGATGTGCAGCTTCCGCTAGGCCCGTCGTGTCTTGGTACCATGCTTCTCTAGCAGCCACTCCGGCGCCACACAAGCGCAGGCCCGTGCTGTCCACCAGCAGGTGCAGGGCCTCGCCGCTCCGGCGCGGCCGCGGGCGCGGCACCTCCAGCGTCTTGGCCCGGCGGCTCAAGGTGGAGTGGTCCGGCACACGCAGTTCCAGCCCGAGCAGGCCGACGATGGAGCCGATCAGGCCCTCGGTCTGGCGCAACGCCAGGCGGAACGTGGCCTTGAGCGTGAGTGCGGTCAGGATGGCCAGAGGGGAATACCAGGGCTGGCCGCCCGATGTGGTGAGCGGCGCTGCCCGCCAGTCCTCAATCGCCGCGTCCGTCAACCACACTGTGAGGTTCCCGCGCTGGCGCCGGGCCGCGTCGTAGGCAGCCGAGTTGACGACCCTGTGTTTCTGCCGCGGGATGTGGCGGCGGCAGCCGTGGTTCAGCTTGTAGGGCAAGGTGAGCTTCCAGGGTCATCAGGGCCAGGCTTCTTACGTCAGCCCACCTTGCAGCGCCACAAACCGCCTCCATGCAACATGCTGGCACCTACCAGAGGTGTCCGAGGCTATGGTCACCCTCGCCATGATCCGACTCATGCTTCACCGCGCCCTCCACCCAAACCGTAAGCGACTGCCCGCCCCATGACTTTCAAAACGGGCTTCAGATCACCTCGAACCCACCCGAAACGGCGCTGACCCCCCCTGACACGGACAGCGCGTTGATCGATCCATGCAGTTGGACCGGGTCTATGCCCGGGCCGTGGCTGACGAGCCCGCCCTCGACGACGATCTCCCGGGCGGACCCGCCGGGCTTGATGCTCAGCGGTGTCGCGGGAAGCTGCATCACGACGCCCTTGACCAACGAGTCGCCCGTGCCGCCGAAGGTCTCGATGCCCCGCCGCACGGCGATGCGGCCGACCGGCTGACTGATCTGCAAGCCCACGGCGCCGTCGGCCCGGGTCACGATGCGCTCGAACTCCGCGTCGTGCACCGTTCCCGTATAGACGTTGAATCCCCGGGCGGGCGCCCCGAAGGTCTCGATGGGCGCCAGGACGCGCAACATGCCGATCGTGCCGAAGTTGACGAAACCGATCGCGCTGGGCCCGAACGAGGTGACCTTGGCATCGGCGGTCCAACGATCCGCCACGCCCCAATTGTCGAGCACCATGTCGTTCGGACCGTAGGTGGTGACCGGGGCGAGGTTATGAACCTCGTCGATGAAGGCTCCGTCCACAGTGAAGACGCCGCCCGCGATACGGTTGGCGGTGCCCGGCGCGATGCCCCCGTCGCTATGGACGGCGCCGGTTTCAAGCAAGCGGACCAGCATCCGGCCGCCGGACGGCCCGGCACCCGCGACGAACACGCCACCGCCCCGCACCGGCGCCCCTGCGCGACCAACCGAAAGTCCCCGCAGGTTCGCCGTGATCGTCACGGCCGGGTCGGACTGCCGGTTCCATACGGTCAACGCGCCGGGCACGACCTCAACCCCGTAGCCGCCCGGGCGCTCGGGAAAACCCCGCGCATCCGCCGCTGCCACGTCGACTCCGTCCATCTCCACGTGCCCGCCGCGGATAGCGCCCTCGGCCAGCAGGCGCACGCACCCGGTAACCTCCAAACCGCGCAGCAGCACGCGACCGAGGTGAGGCGACGACGCATCGTTGAATACGGCACGACGATCCGTCCCCGTCCGCAGCCGGAGTCCCGCAAGCTCGTTGTCACGAGTGAGGCAGATGCCGTCCTGCCCCGTCTCGAACCCGATCGTGATGTCGGGCCGTGCCCCCTTCAGCATCTGTCCCGGTTGAAGCCGCAAGCTGGCGACCGCATCGAGGTCCCCTGCAACAACGATGTTCTGATTGGAAGAGTCTGCGACCGCCGACGTCAACTCCGCTGCGGTTGAAACGACGATGGGGTGTTGCATGGCCATGTCAGGGGGCGCTCTCACACGTGCGGCGGGTTCATGGGGGAGAAGCTGTAGCGCGCGATCCTCCACTTGCTGTCGGACGACTTGTGGAAGATGAACAGTTCCTGGTTGGCTTCGGCGCTCTGCTTCCCGCTGGCGACGACCGTGTTCGTTCCTGCAGAGTTGGTGCGGACGAACGCCCACTCCGGCGACATCAGCCGGAGCTCGGCGATGTCGAACGTGACACGCAGTCGAAACAACCTGAAATCGGCGTCATAGATCCGGCGGATCGCGTCCGTGCCGATGGCCGAAGGCCCGTAGGGCTGCATGAGGACGCCATCGGGTTCGTAAAGCGGGAGCACGGCATTGGTGTCGGCGGCGTTGAGTGCGGCCTGGTAGGCGTTCAGCGTCGCCTCGACCCCAGGACGACCCGCAGCGTTGTCCTGTGCCCGGGCGGGATGGAGGCTGGCGCTGGCTAGGATCAGCGTTATGGCCGCCAGGGTTCGGCACGGGCGCACGGTAGGCAAGCAGTACTGTCCTTGGTCACTTCGTATAACTTGAGGCTAGGCGGGCACGGAACACGGCACTACTCGGGGAAATTGGAATGAGAATTCAGGATTTGGAACGATGAAGCAGGACATGAACGCCCTGCTGGCCTTCGCCAAAGTGGTGGATGCCGGGAGCTTCTCGAAAGCGTCGCGTCAACTGGATATGCCGCTATCCACGCTGAGCCGCCGGGTCGCCGATCTGGAGAATACACTGGGCCTGCGTCTCCTGGAGCGGTCCACCCGGCGCATCAGCGTCACCGAGGTCGGGTCGGAGGTCCTGGAACAGGCCAGGGTCATCCTGGGCGCCAGCGAGGCGTTGGAGACCATCGTCTCAGACAAGCAGGCAGCCGTCTCGGGACTGGTGCGCCTTTCCGCGCCGCCCAGCGTTTCGGACACCCTGATCACGCCGCTCGTTTGCGCTTTCCAGCAGTCCTACCCGAACGTACACGTCCAGGTGTTCGTCACAGATCGTATGGTCGAATTAATCTCGGAAGGCATGGACCTGGTATTCCGGCTGGGGAACCTGAAGGACTCCTCGCTTGTTGCTGTCAGCCTGCTGTCCTACAGGCACATGCTCGTCGCCAGCCCGGGTTACCTGGACCGTGTGGCGATGCCGCAATCACCGGACGAACTGCTGCAGCACCGGCTGTTCGCCTTCTCACATGGGACGGCATCCGTACGCTGGACCTTCGTCCGGGCGGACGGGAGCGAAGCCAAGACTGTGTCGTTCGTGCCCGCCATCGCCATGAACGACTACGCGGGCCTGACGACGGCCCTGCTTACAGGTGGCGGCATTGGCGATCTGCCGCCCGTGGTGCAGCCCGAACTGTTGCGTAAGGGGCAATTGGTTGAGGTGATGCCGGAGTGGCGCTTCCGCACTTTCAATCTCTCGCTGGTGCATTTAGGTAACCGCCACATCGCCAGGCCGGTTCGGTTATTCAAAGAACTTGCGGTCCGTTTAACCCCTCAACTGTTCCCTTCCCTGCCGAACTGATCCGGTCACCGTGCCGCTTCAAGCAGGCTGGCTCGAAAACCGCACCGTCGCCCATCTTATTCACTGACCGCTTCGACATCTTCAACCCGCGCCTGCAGTTCGTGGGCAAGGAAGTCCACGAACTGTCGGGCCAAGCGCAAGGATTGGCGTTTAGGTGGCGTGAGCACGCTGACGCTGGAAACGAGGATTGTCCAAGCCGGCAGAACCGGCGCGAGTTGCCGGGATCTCACCGCCGGACCCAGCATGTAGCTTGGCAGCCCGACCACACCGCCGCCGTTAATTGCAGCCTGGCGCAGCGTAGCCATGTCGTTGGACCAGAGCCTTGTGTCAGCCGCAGATCGACCTGCTCCTCTTGATGGCGGCAGAGCATCCAGTGCGGTTCGCCCGGCGCGGCCGCGAAATAAAGTGTTTCCAGCGGGCACAGCTGGTCCGGGGTCGCGGGCAGGCCGCGTTTGCCGAGCCACACGGCGCGGCGGCCAACGACCATGGCGTGCGTGCTACGACGCGCTGGACCAGCGACGAGTCCTTCAACGGCGCCCCGTGCGCCCGGAAGCCCACGTCGTAACCGCCTCCGACCAAATTAACGAATTGGTTGCTGGCATCCAAACCCCATCCAGTTTGAAACCTGTAGTCACGGTATTGGGTGACGCTGCGGCGGTGCCCAGGT
>CAXTOB010000294.1:0-7898 GCA_964245505.1 uncultured Acetobacteraceae bacterium
GCCGAAACCCTGGCGCCTGCCTCGCCGCCCGACGGCCTGCGCGCGCCGCTGCCGAGTCTGCGCAGCCGCGCCCTGCTGGAGCAGGCCAGCGCCGCCCTGGCCCTGTTCACCGCCCCGCGCCCTGACGCCCGCCTCGCCGCCGTACATACCCTGGAGCGCCGGAGCGACGGACTGCCCCCTGCCCTGCTGCCGGCCGCCTTGGCGCGGGAAACCGACCCGGCAGTGCGGGACGCGCTGCGGGAGGCCGCCGCCGTCGCCGGGTTGCGTTCCCCGGACCCGGCGCAGCGCGTCGCCGCGATCCGCAGCCTCGGCGCAGACCCATCATCCGGGGTTGCAGCGCAGCTCGCCGGGCTACGGGCCGACCCGTCCTATGCTGGGGACCCGCAGGTGCGGAGCGCGTTGGATGCGGAGATCGCCAGGGTGCGCGCCTGGGTGGCGGCCGGGGATGCGCTCGCCCTGCTGTATAACGGCGTCAGCGCCGGCAGCGTGCTGTTCCTGGCCTCGGTTGGGCTTGCGATCATCTTCGGCCTGATGGGCGTCATCAACCTGGCGCAGGGCGAGTTCATCATGATCGGCGCCTACGCCGCGTTCTGCACCCAGGAAGCGTTGCGCGCCTGGGCGCCGGGCCTGGTGGACTGGTATCCCGTGCTTGCGGTCCCAGTGGTCTTCGCCAGCACCGGCCTGATCGGCATCGCCATCGAGGCCACGGTGATCCGGCACCTCTACCGGCGTCCACTGATGACGCTGCTAGCGACCTGGGCCATCAGCCTGCTCCTGGTCAACCTGGTCCGGGTGTCGTTCGGCACGCAAAACCTGCAATTCCGCACCCCGCCGTACCTCGCCGGTGGGCAGCGGGTGCTGGGCGACTTCCTGATCACCTGGAACCACCTGGGCGCCATCCTGTTCGCCGCCGCCGCCTTCGCCGCGACCTGGGCGCTGCTGCGCTTCACCGACCTCGGCCTGTTCATCCGCGCGGTGACGCAGAACCGCGGCATGGCCGGCTGCGTCGGCGTGCCGACCCGGCGGATCGACATGCTGGCCTTCGGCTTCGGCGCCGGGCTGGCCGGGCTGGGCGGCCTAGCGCTATCGCCGATCTACAACGTCAACCCGACGATGGGCAGCGGCTTCGTCATAGACAGCTTCATGGTGGTCGTGCTGGGCGGCGTCGGCAGCCTGTGGGGCACCGCGCTGGCCGCCCTGGGCATCGGCCTGGTGAACGTCGGGATCGAACCGTTCTATGGCGCCGTCGCGGCAAAGGTCATCGCGCTGCTGCTGATCGTCCTGCTGATCCAGTGGCGGCCCGAGGGGCTGATCGCGGCACGGGGCCGCCGTTGATGCGGCTCGACGCCCGCCTGTGCGCCGGCCTGCTCGCGGTGCTGCTGGTGGCGTTGCCGGTATCCGGCCTGGGCCTCCTGCCCGGCGCCGGGCTGCCGGTCTACGCAGTGAACGCCGCGGGCCAGGTGATGTGCTTCGCGCTGCTGGCGATGTCGGTGGACCTGATGTGGGGCGCTGCCGGCGTACTCAGCCTGGGGCACGGGCTGTTTTTCGCACTCGGCGGCTATATCGCGGCGATGCACCTGCTGCGCCGGGCCTATGCCGAGACTGGGGTGCTGCCCGACTTCCTGCTGTTCATGGGACAGGCCGGGTTCCCGTCCTGGTGGGCCTTTGCCGATTCCCGCCTGCTCACGATTGCGGCGGTGCTGGTCGTGCCGGCGCTGGTGGCCTTCGGCTTCGGCTACGTGTCGTTCCGCTCGCGGGTGAACGGGGTTTACTTCTCGATCATCACCCAGGCGCTGACCTACACGGCAATGCTGCTGATGTTCCGCAACAATACTGGGTTCGGCGGCAACAACGGGATGACCGGGTTCCGCGGCGTGGCCGGGCTGGCGGCGGGCAGCCCGGCCTATGTCGCGCTGCTGGCCACCCTGTCCACCGCCGCCGTACGACTGGCGCTGCTGGCCGGACGGGCGTTGCTGGCCACCCGGTTCGGGCGGCTGCTGACCGCCATACGCGACGACGAGCCGCGGCTGCGCTTCCTAGGTTACGAGACGCTGTGGATCAAGCTCGCGGCCTGGTGCCTGTCCGCCTCGGCCGCCGCGGTGGCGGGGGCGCTGTATGTGCCGCAGGTCGGCATCATCAACCCCAGCCTGCTGGACCCCGCCCTGTCGCTGGAGGTCGCGGTCTGGGTTGCCATCGGCGGGCGCGGCGGCCTGGTGGGTGCCATCCTGGGCGCGGTGCTGGTCAACCTGCTGAAGTTCTGGCTGGCAAGTGCCGCGCCGGAACTATGGCCCTTCGTGCTCAGCCTGCTGGTGCTGGGCGTGGTGCTGGCGCTGCCGAACGGGCTGCTGGACGTCCGCAACCGGTCCCGCGGCTGGATGACGGACATGGCGGCCCGGCTGCCCCTGCGCCTGCCCGGCCAGGCCCGGCCATGACGCGCAATGCGGTCGAGGTCGTTGGGCTGACCGTCGCCTTCGGCGCCTTTGTGGCGATCAACGACCTGACGTTCGCCGCACGGTATGGCGAGGTGCGCGGCGTCATCGGCCCGAACGGCGCCGGCAAGACCACGCTGCTGGACGTGCTGACCGGCAAGTCGCGACCCCGCAGCGGCCGGGCGCTGCTGGACGGCACGACCGACCTGGCCGGCATGACCGACGTCGCCCGCGCCCTGGCCGGCATCGGCCGCAAGTTCCAGAAGCCGAGCGTGTTCGAGGCGCTGACGGTGCACGAGAACCTGGACCTCGCCCTGCGCCTGCACCGCCGCTCCCTGCTGCGGGAACTGGCGGCGCCGCGTGCGGGGAAGGAGCCAGCCATCGCCCGCCTGCTGGAGCTGGTCGGCCTGACCGCCCGGCGCGACGCCCTGGCCGGCGTGCTGTCGCATGGGGAAAAGCAGTGGCTGGAGATCGGCATGGTTCTGGTCCAGGACCCGAAGGTGCTGCTGCTGGACGAGCCGGTCGCCGGGCTGAGCGACCGCGAAACCGAGCGCACGGCGGAGCTGGTCCGCTCGCTGCGCAGCCCCGGGCGCAGCATCGTCGTGGTGGAGCACGACATGGACTTCGTCGAGCAGGTGGCCGACCAGGTGACGGTCCTGCACGAGGGCCGCACGCTGTTCGACGGCAGCATGGCCGACGCCCGCCGGGACCCCCGGGTGATCGAAGTGTATATCGGCCGATGACCGCGTACCTGAGCATCGAGGGGCTGGACCACCATTACGGCAGCGCGCAGAGCCTGCGCGGCGTGTCGCTGGCCATCGAGCCCGGCCAATGCGTCGCCCTGCTCGGCCGCAACGGTGCGGGGAAAACCACGTTGCTGCGCTGCCTGGCCGGGCTGCTGGACCCGAGCGGCGGACGCATGCTGCTGGGCGGTCAGGACGTCAGCGCCTGGCCGTCGCACCGCCGGGCGCGCGGCGGCATCGGATATGTGCCGCAGGGACGGGACATCTTCCCCGGGCTGTCGGTTGGGGAGAACCTGCAAGTGGCCGCCAAGGCGCAGGGCGTGCGCGACGGCGCGGTGCTGGAAGAGGTGTGCGCCCTGTTCCCCGTGCTGCGTACGATGTGGCGGCGGCGTGGCGGCGACCTGTCCGGCGGCCAGCAGCAGCAGCTCGCCATCGGCCGCGCCCTGATGGGCCGCCCGAGCCTGCTAGTGCTGGACGAACCAACCGAGGGCGTGCAGCCCAACATCGTCAGCGCGATCGAGGCGGCGGTCGCCTCGCTCAAGGGCCGCATCGCGATCCTGCTGGTCGAGCAGTACTACGACTTCGCCCGCAGCCTGGCCGACCGCTACGTCGTGCTGGAACGCGGCGCCGTCGCGGCGCAGGGCGCCGGGGCGGACATGGACCGGGACAACATCAGCCGATACCTTTCGATTTGACGGGAGAAGGACAACCCATGCCGACCCACCACGAAATCCCGGCCACGCCCGACAAGATGGTCCTCGGCTACCTGGACGCCACCAGCCCGCCGGTGCTGGAAGTGGACTCCGGCGACACCGTGAAGCTGTATTCCTTCCCGGCCGGCGGCAAGGAAAGCCTGCCCGAGCCGTCGCGTGTCCCCGCCGACTACCTGGCCGCGCTGAACGGGCTGCCGGCCGGCCCGGGGCCGCACTTCATCACCGGCCCGGTTTACGTGCGCGGCGCGCAGCCCGGCGATACCTTGCAGGTGGACATCCTGGAGGCGGCACCGACGATGGACTGGGGCTTCGTCGCCATCCTGCCGCTGCTTGGGACGCTGCCGGAGGAGTTCACGGAATATGAGACCATCCACCCCGCCATAGACCGCACCCGCAACGTCTGCACCCTGCCCTGGGGGACCGAGCTGCCGCTGGACCCATTCTTCGGCATCATCGGCGTGGCGCCGCCCAAGGCGTGGGGCCGCTGCGGCTCGCCGGTGCCGCGCGCCTTCGGCGGCAATATGGACAACAAGGAGCTGAAGCCCGGCACGACGCTATATCTGCCGGTGTTCAACGAGGGCGCGCTGTTCATGGCCGGCGACGGCCACGGCGTGCAGGGCGACGGCGAGGTGTGCATCACCGCCCTGGAAACCGGCCTGTCCGGCACCTTCCGCCTGACGGTCCGCCAGGACATGCCGGTGGACTTCCCGTTCGCCGAGACCCCCACCCACCTGATGTCCATCGGCCTCGACGAGGACCTGGACGACGCCGCCAAGCAGGCGGTGCGGGAAATGGTCAAGCATGTCTGCCGGCGCACCAACCTGTCGCGCAACCAGGCCTACATGCTGTGCTCGCTGATCGGCGACCTGCGGGTGACGCAGACGGTGGACGGCAATAAGGGCGTCCACATGCTGCTCGCCAAATCCTACCTTTGAGAACCGGGAGAATGACCATGCGCAAAACCAGTATTGCCGCCGCCTTGCTGCTGCTGGCGGGACCTGCCCTGGCGCAGTCCAAGGACCCGATCCGCATCGGCGTCCCAATCGGCCTGAGCGGTGCCAACAGCGTCGTGGCGCCCTCCGTCGTGCAGGCGTCCGAGCTTGCGGTGTCCGAGATCAATGCGAAGGGCGGCGTGCTAGGCCGTCCGCTGGTGCTGGAGGTCGCCGACGACGGCAGCGGCGCGGCCGGGGCGCAGCGGGCGTTCGACAGCCTGGTGTTCCAGAAGAAGGTGGACGTGCTGATCTCGATGGAAACCAGCGCCGCCCGCAACGCCGGGCTGCCGATCGTGACCCGGGGCAAGACGCCGTTCATCTACACCTCGTCGTACGAGGGGCATTCCTGCAACCGCTACATGTATTCCAACGCCTGGGTGCCGGAGCAGCAGGAAGCGCCGGTAATCGACTACTTTCTGAAGGATAAAGGCGCCAAGACGTTCTTCCTGATCGGCAGCGACTACGCCTTCGGCCGCGGCATGCTCGCCTATGCCAAGACCTACATCGAGTCCCATGGTGGCAAGGTGGTCGGCGACGAGTATCAGCCGATGGACGCCGGCGACTGGACGGCCATCATCAGCAAGGTACGTGCCGCCAACCCCGATGCGCTGATCCTGTCCACGGCCGGCGGCGTGCCGAACGTGACCCTGACCAAGCAGTACAAGGCCGCGGGCATCACCGCGCTGGTCGGCAACCTCGGCGTGGACGAGGGCACGGCGAAAACGATGGGCCAGGACGCGACCGGCATCTACATCTCCGGTTCATACTACACCAGCGTGGACACCCCGGCCAACAAGACCTTCCTGGACGCCATGCGTGCGAAGTTCGGCAGCGCCCTGCTGACGCCCAACGACCTGTCGGTGCCGCAGTACGAAGCAATCTACCTCTACAAGGCGGCCGTCGAGAAGGCGGGCGGAACCGGCGCGGACGGCGTCGTCAAGGCGCTGGCCGAGGTGACCTTCGACGGGCCGCGCGGCCACAACCAGATGAACCGGGAGCGCCATGCAGCGCTTACGATGTATCTCGGCCAGGTTGAGGCGGATGGCAGCGTGAAGATCCTGCAAACGGCAAAGGACGTGGACCCCGGCGAGCAATGCCCAAACCTGAAGTAGCCCAGTCCGGGCAAGCCGCGGCATGAACCTGCTGCTGGACATCGTGACCACGGCGGCGATCCTTTACGCCGTGGCGCTCGGCCTGCTGATCGTGTTCGGCGTCATGGGCATCATATCCTTCGCCCATGGCGCCATGCTGACGGTGGGCGGCTATGCCGCGCTGCTGGTCACGCAGGTCGGCCTCAACCCTTGGCTCAGCCTGCCGGCGGCGGCCGTGGCCGGAATGCTGGCCGGCGCCGCAATGGAGTGGGCAGTGCTGCGCCCCCTCTATCGCCGCCCGCTGGATGCAATCCTGGCGACCTGGGGGCTGGGCATCGTCATCGGCCAGGTCATCACCCTGGTGTTCGGCCGCCAGGTGCAGTTCGCGCAAAGCCCGCTCTCCGGCGCTGCCACCGTGCTGGGCGAGACCTATTCGCAATACCGGCTGCTGCTGGTGCTGATTGCCGCGGCCCTTGGAGGGCTGATCGCGCTGGTGCTGCACGGCACCCGGCTCGGCCTGGTGACCCGCGCGGTGATCGCCAACGAGAACCTGGCGCAATCGCTGGGCGTCAACAGCGCGCGCGTGCGGTTCGCCAGCTTCAGCCTGGGGTCGGCGCTCGCCTCGCTGGCCGGGGCGCTGGTCGTGCCATTGTCGAGCGTTGACCCCAACATGGGTGTCCCCTGGCTGGTGGCGGCCTTCATGCTGGTGCTGCTGTCCGGCTCGTCGCTGGTCAGCATGGCGGCGGCGGCCGTCGTGCTGGGGGCGGCGCAGGTCCTGGTTTCCACCTATCTCAACGCCGTGCTCGGCGGCATGACCATTGCCATCCTGGCCGCCATCATCCTCCGCATCCGGCCAACAGGCTTCGCCCGTGCGTGACGCTGACGGGATGGAGCCTCGCCCGGCACGGCACTGGCTACCCGCGGTGCTGACGCTGGCCGGGGCGGCGGCTGTGCTAGCCGCGCCGTTCGTGCTCGACACCTACAGCGTGAATGTGCTGACCCGTTCCCTGCTGCTAGCCGTCGCGGCGGTCACGGTGGACCTGCTATGGGGCTACACCGGCATCCTGAGCTTCGCCCAGGCGGCATTCCTAGCCATCGGCGCCTATGCGCTGGCGCTCGTGTCATCCAGGATCGGCTTCAGCCCCGGCACCGGGCTGCTGGCGCTGCTGCTCGGGCTGGGGGTGGCCGGGGTGGCGGCGCTGCTGGTGGGCTGGCTGGCATTCTCATACGGCGCGTCCCCGCTCTACGTCTCGACCATCACCCTCGTGTTCCCCATCGTCTTCGTCCAGCTCATCTTCGCCGGCGGCAACGTCACGGGGTCGAGCAGCGGTCTGTCCGGCTTCGACGTGCCGGACCTGGACACTGAGACCTGGTTCCGCGGCGCCGGGCTGCTGCTGGTCGCAGTGACCGCGTTGGCGGCAACCGTGGTCCGCAGCGACTTCGGCCGCGTCCTCGTCGCCATGCGGGAGAACGAGGTGCGATGCCAATACCTCGGCATCCCCACGGCCCGGCTAAAAGTATCCCTGTTCGTCGCCTGCGCGCTAGTATGCGCGGCCGCCGGCTGGGTTTATGCCGGCGCCACGGCCGTGGTGGCCCCGGAGCTGGGCAACTTCGTGTCCGGAACCGAGCTGGTGATCTACACCGCTCTAGGCGGACGGGCGACGCTGGCCGGACCGATCCTCGGAGCCGTCTCGATCGACGCCATCAGCAACTACCTGAACGGCGCTTTCCCCTTCCTATGGGCACTGATCGTCGGGCTGGTGTTCGTGGTGGTCATCGTGGCGCTGCCCGGCGGCCTGCTGTCCCTGCTTCCCCTGCACCGCCTACGCCGTGCGCCCCCGGCTCCCCGCCTGGTGGAGGCGCCCCCCAGCGTCCAGCACGGCGAGGGCCTGGTGCTTCAGGTAGAAGCGCTAGGCAAGCACTTCGGCAG
>CAXTOB010000295.1:0-7873 GCA_964245505.1 uncultured Acetobacteraceae bacterium
GGTCCATCGGCGACGACCGGGCCGGGCAGCAGAACCCGGTGTTCTCCTCGCTCAACCGCAACAAGCGTTCGGTCGCACTCGACCTAAAATCGCCGGACGGCATGGCGGTCGTCCATCGGCTGCTGACGGACGCCGACGTGGTGGCCAGCAACTTCCGCGCGGGCGTCATGGACCGCATGGGGCTGGGGTGGGAGGCGCTGCATGCCCGTTACCCGCGCCTGGTCTATGCGGAGGGCAGCGGCTACGGCTCGGAAGGCCCCTATGCCCACAAGGGCGGGCAGGACATCCTGGCCCAGGCGCTCAGCGGTGTGATGGCGCGCAAGTGCGACCCTTCCGACCCGCTCACCATCTACCCGACCTCGCTGGCCGACTATTCCGCCGGCATGCACATGGTGCAGGGCATCCTGCTGGCGCTGCTGCACCGTGGCCGGACCGGGCTGGGCCAGAAGGTGTCCGTGTCCCTGTACGACTCCATGCTGGCCATGCAGATGCAGGAAGCCTCCATGGCGATGATGCGCGGCGTTGACTTCTCCTGGGGCGCACTGCCGCACAACGGCGCCTTCGCCACCGCGGACGGCGCGCTGGTCGTGGTCGGTGCGTTCAAGGATAATCCGCTGCGCGAAATCTCGCTGGCCATCGGCCTGCCAGACCTGTCGGCAGACCCGCGCTTCTGCACCTTCGCCCTGGCGATGCAGAACCGCACGATGCTGCATGACGTGCTGCGCGGCCACTTCCTCACCGGTGCCACCGCGCACTGGATCGCGGCGCTGGAGGCGCGCGACGTGCTGTGCGCCCCCGTCCGCCGCCTGGCCGAGGCGCTGGACGACCCGCAAACCGCCATCAACGGCATGCTGATACGCGAGGACCAGCCGGACGGAGAGGCGCTTGGCGCGGTCGGCTCGCCCGTGCACCTGTCCGGGGGAGGCTTCACCCTGCGCCACATGCCGCCGCGGGTGGGCGCGCACGGCGCCGACGTCCTGGCCGAGCATGGCTACAAGCCGGAGGAGATCGGGGCGTTGCGGGCCGGAGGCGTGCTGGCGTGACGGTAGGCTTCCGCGTTGCGGACCATGTGGCCCGGGTGACGATCAGCCGGCCGGAGGTGCTGAACGCCCTCGACGCCGCGTCGTCCGATGAACTGGAAGCGGTGTGGCAGCGCATCGAGAGCAACCGGGACGTGCGCGCGGTGGTGCTGACCGGCGCGGGCGACCGGGCGTTTTGCGTCGGCGCCGACATGAAGGGGGCAGGGGACGTCACCGGCCTAGATTACTGGGCGGCGTCGCGTCCGGGAGGGTTCGGCGGCCTCGCGCTGCGTGCGACGCTCGACGTGCCGGTCATTGCGAGGGTCAACGGCCATGCGCTGGGCGGAGGGCTGGAAATGATGCTTGGCGCCGACATCGCCGTTGCCGCCGACCATGCCACGTTCGGCCTGCCGGAGCCGCGTGTGGGCCGGCTGCCGCTGGACGGCGGAATGGTGCTGCTGCAGCGCCAGATCGGCTTCCGCCCGGCGATGGGAATGATGCTGACCGGCCGCCGCGTGGCTGCGGCCGAGGCGCTGGCGATGGGCCTGGTCAACGAGGTCGTGCCCGCGGACGCGCTGGACGCGGCGGTGGACCGCTGGCTGGGTGAGTTGCTGGCCTGCGCGCCGCTGTCGTTGCGCGCCATCAAGCAGACGGTGCGCCGCACGCCGCAAATGGGTGCAGCTGAGGCCCAGGCGATGCGCCTGCCCGCCGTGGTGGAGTGCCTGCGCTCCGAGGATGGCGTGGAAGGGGTGTGCGCCTTCCGCGAGAAGCGCGCCCCGCGGTGGATGGGCCGCTGATGCCTGTGCCCGGCGCCGACATGGATGAAACCGGGTCGCCATCATCCAGATGCACGCCATAGCCCTCCGCTACCTGCAGGAAGTTGCCCATCACCGCTCCATACGCAAGGCGGCGCAGGCGTTGAACGTCGCCTCCTCCGCCGTGAACCGGCAGGTCCTAAAACTGGAGCAGGACCTGGGAACCAAGCTGTTCGACCGGATGACCGGGGGCGTGCGCCTGACCCAAGCGGGCGAGATCCTGTTGCGCCACGTCCGGGACACCCTGCAATCCTATGACCGCGCCATGGCCGGTATTGACGGGCTGCGCGGCCTGCGCAGCGGCCACGTTCGCATCGCCACGCTCGACAGCCTCATGCTCCATGTTCTGCCTGACGTGCTGGGCGGGTTCGCCACCCGCTACCCCGCCGTCACTTTGTCGGTGGCGGCGGAGGCGCCGGCCGAGGTGCTGCGCCAGGTGCAGGCGGGAGAGGCGGACATTGGCCTGACCTTCGCGGCGGCTACCGGCACGGCGTTGTCCGAGGTCGCCAGCATCGCAGCGCCGGTCGGCGCCGTGATGTCCGCCCAGCATCCACTCGCAGGTCGCGCCATGCTCGGCTTCGACGAGCTGCTGCCCTATCCGGCGGTCGTGCAACAGAGCACCTGGCCAGCGTCCGTTTCGGCCGGCCCCGGTTATGCGGAGTTCCGCGAGCGCATTAAGCCGCGCTTCGTGTCCAACGACATAGACTTCATCAAGCGGATGCTGCTCAGGGGCCTCGGCATCGGCTTCTACACGCAGCTTGGCTTTCGGGAGGAGATTGAGGCAGGCGCGCTCATTTGGGTGCCGCTGGACTCGCCCGGCCTTGCCGGTCTGCGCGTGGGCCTGTTCGTGCCCACACGCCGCACGCTCACACCTGCCTGCCATGCCCTGGTCTGCGCCATCGCCCAGAGCCTGAACGACGGGCATGCGTTGCAAGCGGCGCCGACCGCCGCGGCAATACGGGCGGCATCGTGACCCCGCCGCTCGCCATTGACGCGCACGTCCTGGACGGGACCGGGTTCCACCCCGGCACCGTGCTGGTGGCCGGAGAACGCATCGCCGGACTGGGCTGGACCGAGCCGGACCGGGAGGCCTTACGCGCCCGCGCCGGGGACCGCTTGGATGCCGGGGGCTGCTGGCTGATCCCCGGCCTGGTGGACGCCCACGCCCACGCCTACGCCGCCATGCTGCGCGGCACGGAAAGCAGCCTGCCGCTGGAACTATGGGCGCTTTACACGACGCTTTATGGCCGCGCGCTCGACGCCGGCGCTCTGCGCGCCGCCATCCTGGTCGGCGCCGCTGAGCGGCTGCGCTGCGGCATCACTGCGACGGTTGACCACTCGCCGCAAGTGGCGCTAGCGGAGGCCGCACTCGCCGCCCATGAGGAAAGCGGCCTGCGCGTCGGCTATGCGCCGTTCCTGCACGACATCACTGACTACGAGCTGATGGGTTTGTCCCTTCCGCCTGCACTCGCCGGCATGGAGCACATGGCGCCATTCGACCCGGCGGCCTACGAGGCCCGCTTCGCCGCCATCGTGCAGCAGGCGCGGACCGGGTCTGGCCGGGTGCGCCCGCTGCTGGGTCCCAACGCGCCTCAGCGCTGCTCGCCCCTCGCCTGGGATGTTTGGCGCCGCCTGCGCAACTGCCACGACGTGCCCGTGCACACGCACCTGCTGGAAACCCAGGCCCAGCGCCTTGCCGGGATGCGCTGGCCCGGCGGCACCGTGGCGGAGATGGAGCGGAAGGGCCTGCTCGACGGGCGCCTGTCCGTGGCGCACGGCATTTGGCTGGACGAGGCGGATAGCGCCATGCTCGGCCGCCACGGTGTCACGATCAGCCACAACCCAGCCAGCAACCTCATGCTCGGCAGCGGCACGATGCCCTACGCCGCCCACCGCCGCCACGGCGTGCGCCTGGCGCTCGGCACCGACAGCGCCAACACCGGCGGGCGGCATGATCTCTTCGAGGCGATGCGTCTGGCCTTCATGCTCCACCGCGCCCCTGGCGCCGACCTTGCTGATTGGCCAACATCTGCGGAAATCCTGGCAATGGCGACCGTGAACGGCGCCCACGTGCTCGGCCTTGGTGGCGAGGCCGGACGCATCGCGGAAGGCTGCCTTGCCGACCTCGTGCTCGTGCGCCGGGATGACGCGGCTACGCTGCTGCTTGGGGATACGCTCGACGGCTTCGTGCTGCACGCCAATACCAGCGCCATCGAGGCCGTAATGATCGGGGGTGCCTGGGCGTTGCGCAACGGTCGCATTCTCGTCTTTGACGAGGCGGCTGCGCTTGCAGCGGCGGAAGCATTGCGGGCCGGCATCCTTGCCCGGTCTGCATCTGGCTTGCCATCCGTGCACGCTGCCATCCCTATGCTCGCCCGAAGGCTGCGCAGCTACCTTGAAGGCCAATGATTGCAGGGTGCAGGCATTTCAGTCCCGTCGGCAGAGATGGTTGGCTGATGTGTCATAACCGGTTCTGTCGCAAAATCGGAATTTGGATACGTTCGGTGGTGACGGTTGGTTGTTCAGGCCGGAGGCTGCGATCCTAACGCTTCCTTAGCGGGATTTCATGCACACTTTCCCAACGCCTATAACGTAGAGACGTTAGGAACCCGCAGTCAGGGCGACGGTCGCCGGACTGCCCAGGAAGAACGGCCAAACCGGACCGAAGGATTGCTGCTGCGTCGCATGCCGCAGCAAATAGGTTGGGCCTTGGTCGGCGCGTCGGCAGCATCTGAGGCTGCTGCGGCGGAACCAGCCCTGACGCCGCCGCCGCCCTGGATGACCAAGCAGGGCGCTGCGGCGGACGACACGCCCTATGGAAGCCCCCTATCCATTCGAACGCTCGGTCGTGCGCTGCGTGCGGAACAGGTCAACCTTCCTGGCTACTGTGTTCGCGCAGGCGCCGTTGCAGGACCTGGCTACCATCGTCACGCCGAGCGGCCTGCAACATGTCCAAAGTTACGCCGGCACTCCCGCGAGGCGTTGGTGCACTTAGCCGTCGAAGGACGAAAAGACCCCTGACCCCAAGCTGCTATGCCGTAACCGGCAGGCAACGGACGGAGTTCGGGCCCCGGCCGCCAGCATCCGGTTCAGCGCCGCCACGCCGATGGCAGCCTCAGTCTGCTGGGCCGCAAAGCCGCGGGCGCGCAGCCGTGGTCCAATCAGCCCCTTGTAGCGGCCCATTGTCGTTTCCACTCGGGACCTTTGACCGTACCCGGTCGCGGCCTGCCACGCCATGCGCCCTTGTTCCTCGACCATGGTCAGATGGCGGTCGCGCTGGGTCGGCGAACCCGCTTCGCTGCTCGGGACGGACGTCGAGCGTGGCGGGATCACCACCGTGATGCCATCGCCATGCGCTGCAATCGTCTGGTAGGTGGGACGGCCATCATAGGCGCCGTCCGCTGTCACCGGGCCGATCGGTTCGTCAATCTGATCGAGCAGCGGCCCGACCTGGGACGCGTCGTCGACGTCCTGGTCCGTCAGCGTCTGTGCCACGATCATGCCGCTGGCGGGATCTACCGCCAGATGCAGCTTGCACCACTTCCGGCGTGACTTCGCGCCATGCTTGGCCTCCAGCCATTGACCCGCTCCGTAGACTTGCAGGCCTGTGCTGTCGATCAACACGTGCAACGGGCCAGGCGGCACGTGTGCTGGTTGGATCACCGACAACACCACCGCCCGACGGCTGACCGTGCTGTGATCCGGCGCCGAGAGCGTCAAGCCCACCAACGTCAGCACCGACGTCATGAGGCCCTCAGTCTGGCGTAACGCCAGCTTGAACGCCGTGCGCACCATCAGGCTGGTCTGAATGGCTGCATCCGTATAGCGAGCCTGCCCGCCCGGCCCCGTGCTCTGCCAGTCTCCCAACGCTGCGTCCTCGATCCACAAGGTCAGGCCGCCACGCCGACGCAACCCCGCTTCATACTCCGGCCAGTTCTGCACCTTGAACGCCATCTTCGGAATGCGGTGACGGCGGTCGGCGTTGTGGTTGTGGTTGTGGTTGTGCGGCATCGGTGCGGTCAGGACCAGAGAAAGGGAAGAGCACCCCTACCATCGTTCACGCCGCCGAAGTGCACCAACGCCGCGCGAGACCGGAAAAGGGTTCGCCGATGAATATCGCCGCCGTGCTGGCATTGAGGGCACGCTGTCATTGGGTACCTGCACCCTGCACCTGCGCCGGTCGCGCTACATAGGGCTGGCTAAAACTCACCTTCAGCATGTGCTCACGGCCGTTGCCATAAACCTTGGCCGCGTCAGCAACTGGCCCGCAGGCACGCCACGCGAACGAACCCGCCAATCCGCCTTTGTCCGCCTAATGGCCACCCCAGCTGCAGCCTGAAGACTTCGCCAGCAGATCAACCGCGCGCGGGGCGCGCACCATCATGGAGAAGAAATGAGGTGCTGCATTGTCGGCTGGCGGTCGGTGCTCCATCTTCGGTCGCGGTGGCCGTGTAGAGACCGTTGGATACTGGATGTATCAACTCCGCCCAGCAGATTGGTCCGCGCTGTTTTCAGGCACCATCCTTTGTCGCCGCCATCCTTGGCGAGCACGAGTAGCAGTATCTGACTTTGCCTGCAGCGCAGCGGCCGCCACCCCGTCCACTCATGATAGGTGCTGGCCATGGATGTTTTTCTCGAACGCTGCGCCGGCCTGGACGTCCATCAGGCCAGCGTCGTCTGCTGCGTCCTGGTCGGCGCGCCAGGCCGCAAGCCGCAGAAGCTGCTGCGCAACTTCGGCAAGACCACGCGTGACCTGAAAGCCTTGCAGGCGTGGCTGGCCGAGCACGGCGTGACCCACGTCGGCATGGAGAGCACCGGCGTTTACTGGAAGCCGGTGTATGCCGTGCTGGAAGGGCATGTCGACCTGACCGTCGGCAACGCCCACCACATCAAGAACGTGCCCGGCCGCAAGACGGACGTGAAGGACGCCGAGTGGATTGCGCAGCTGGTCCGCCACGGCCTGGTCGCCAAGAGCTTCGTGCCCCCGCCCGCGATCCGCGACCTGCGCGAGATGGTGCGTCATCGCCGCACGCTGATCGAGACGCGGACGGCGGTGCGCAACCGGGTGTTGAAGCTGCTGGAGGGGGCCAACATCAAGCTGTCCGGCGTGGCCAGCGACGTGTTCGGCGTGTCCGGCATGGCGATGCTGGAGGCGCTCGCCGCGGGCACGAGCGACGCGTCCGAGATGGCGGGCCTGGCGCGTGGGCGGATGCGGAGCAAGCACGCCGCCCTGGAAGCTGCGCTGGACGGGCGGATGGGCGAGCACCAGTGCTTTCTTCTCGGCATGCACCTGCGCAGCTTGGGGGCGATCGACCAGGATTTGAACGCCCTCGATGCCCGCATCGGGACCCAGCTCGAGCCGTATCAGGCGCAGCACCGGCTGCTGATGCAGATCCCCGGCGTGGATTGGGTGACGGCGGCGTCGATCATCGCCGAGATCGGCACCGACATGGACGTGTTCGCCAGCGCGCGCCGCCTGGCGGCCTGGGCCGGTGTCGCCCCGGGCAACTCAACTATGAAAGCGCGGGCAAGCCGAAGGGCGCCGGGACGCGCCGGGGCAACGTGTTCCTCAAGTCGGCACTGTTCGCCGCCGCCTCGGCCGCGGTGCGGACCAAGGGCAGCTACTACCGAGACAAGTACAACCGCCTGCGCGCCCGTCGTGGCCCGGTGCGGGCGATCATGGCCATCGCCCACAAGCTGCTCATCGCCACGTTCCACATGCTGAGCACGGGCGAGGCGTTCCGCGACCTCGGCGAGGGCTACCTCGACCAGGTCGCACGCAAGCGCTCGACGACCAAGCTGGTCCAGCGTCTGAGCAACCTCGGATACGACGTCATGCTCGTCCCAAAGGCGGCGTAGCCCTCCAGCCTGCCCGTGGGGTCTATTTCCTCAACAGTATCCGGAGCGGGGTCAACTTCACTCACCGAGCTGGTCGGCATGCTGCGCAGCCAGCCTGACGCCGCGTTGGACCTGATCGTGGACAATTGCTCGGTGCGCGCCAAGCGCGGCGGGGACCTGACCGGCCCCAACCCGACCGAT
>CAXTOB010000296.1:0-7847 GCA_964245505.1 uncultured Acetobacteraceae bacterium
CTCCACCAACCTCAACATCCGCCAGCAGCTTGGCGTCGGAGCAGGCGTCGCAGCGGCACAGCTTGGCAGCGTCCTCAACCAGTCCGCGCCCAAGGGACCGACCATCTCACTCGACGCGAACGTCGCCGTGGGCGTCATGTTCCTGACCAATGTCACGTCGCACGGTGCCTCATGATGCAGCCCTGTCCGACACTTTCGGACAGGCGACACCAGGGCCGGGATTACCATTTGTGTGGGCTTGCTGGGCGTTTGCGTCCTCATGTCCATGGTTTTCACGACTGAGGAGCCTGCGACGTCCCTGCCGTTCTACATCATTGGCATCTCACTGGGCGCTGGCTGCAATTGAGGCGGCACTTGCGTTGACTGCCATCGCATGCGCTGCAGCCCATCATCTTCGTCCACATCGGACCTGGACGACATTCACCTCCTATAAGGCGAACGACGGTCCCCTCTCAGGCCGTTGAGCCAACAACCTGACCCGTTCGCAAACTCCTTGCCGATGCTGCCGGTTGCAAGGAGGCTTCCATGGACACGCACATCACCGCCCACCACACGGTCGAGCCGGACGCCGCCGCCCTCGACGCGCCGCTGAGCGCCCGCCTCCCCGGCGAGCCCTGCGGCCCATCGCTGCATGACGCTGCCGTCGGCGATACCGCAGCCATTGAAGCCTCTGGGCCAGTCCCGAAGCCCCAGCCACCGAAGCCGCGCAAGCGGCGGGGACACCTGCTGCTGGGAACCGCGCTGACCGTGCTCGCAGCCGGCGGGGCGATCGCCTTTGCGGCTTCCTCCTACAACACGCTGTATCCGCTGCCGGGCCTGTCGGCGCAGGTCCACCGGCTCCTGGCCTCGGCCGGCACCCTGGCCCCAGAGGTGCGCGAGGAGGTCCGGACTGTCGCAGCCGCTGCCGGCATCTCCCGACCCAAGCCGCTGGCGCCGTCGGCCGCGCTCGCCAGCGTGCAGCTTCCGCCGCCGCCGCCTGCTGCCGTCCGTGAGAAGTATGTCCCCTCGCCAAGGGACCAGCAGGTCCGGGACCTGCTGGCGCTGCACCCTGCCGCCGCCAGCGGTGCCGCTGCGGGCAAGCCTGCTGGTCCCCGCGACCCCACGACGTCGGCCACCGCAGCACGCGACACATCCTCCCCTTCGGCTGCACCCATCCCATCCGCTCCGCTCAAGACGGAAGTGCCGCTCCCGGCGCCGGTTGAGCCAGCCTTGCCGCCTGACGGCCCAGCCACCGATATGGCCATGGAGCCGGGGAGCGTGGTGCCCCATGCGGGAGCCGCTCGCCAGGCCGCTACGCCAGCCCGCACCGCCGCGGCAGGCTCCCTGTCCCAACCGCCAGCTTCGCCGCCTGACGTGACCAGGCAGGTGCTGGCATCGGCCATGCCCCTGCCCCAGACGGTACCGCCCCCGCCGGTGGTCGAGCCGACGTGGACTGGCGCAGGCAGCTATTACCAAAAGCTCGCCGAGCTGAATGGCGCCACGCTTCCTGCCCTGGTGGTCCCTGCCGCCGCCCCGGCAAGCCCGGTCCCTCAGCAGGTCGGTGCAGGAGCCACGCCCAGCTCCGTCCAGCCCTCGGACGTCGTAGCCCAGGCCGAAGCCGTGCGGCCAGGGCCACTGACCCCGCAGGACCAGGTGCAGGTGCTGAACATGGTCGCCGAGATGGCCCACATGGTCCACGATCTCAAAGCCCAGGATGCCCAACTCCGCGCCGACCTGCGCAAGGCGTCTGCCAGTGCCACTGCGCGGCTGGACGACTTCGACCGCCGGCTGTCCATGTCCGAGGCCCGCCGGGCGATGTCTGCCGCCGCGGCTCCTGGCGAGCCGGCCGAGCCGGCTGTCGTGCTGCCCGTCGTTGCCCGTCCCGCCCCGTTCACCGTGACGCCCTCCTTGTCTGGCGCCGGGACCGCAGTGTCCCGGCGCTACCGGGTGCAGGCGGCTTCACCGGGCCTGGCGCTGCTGGCCGAGGTGGACCGCGGCGGCGGCGAGGGGGCGCAGCTGCAGGTCGCGGTCGGCGACACCATGCCCGACCTGGGCCGGGTGAAATCCATCGCCCAGAAGGGCACCGCCTGGGTCGTCAACGCCGAGCGCGGCTCCGTTCAGTAGCGGCCGGGAGAGCCTGACGTGCAAGGACTGGTCAACTTCTCGACGGCGATCGCCGACGGCATCGCCGTCATGCTGCCGGCACTCTGCTACATCGCCGCCTGCTGCTGCTTCACCTTCGCGGTGTGGACGCTGTGGACCTTTGCCGAGCCACACCGGCGCCATCACCACCACTGGGTCCGCCCGTGGATACCGTTCGTCTCGCTGGTGCTGTGTGGCGTGTTCGCCAGCTTCCCGAAGTTCCTCACCATGGCCAACGTCAGCGTCGGCATCAGCATGGCGGTCCAGATCGGCTCCTATGCGGCGACAACGCCCGGCAGCGCCTCCGGGCTGCTCGGCGCGACGCCGACCGCGACGGTGATCAACGTCGTTGCCTTGTTCCAATACTTCTTCGAGGCGTTCGGCGCCGCCTGCGTGTTCCTGGCCATCCTGCGCTGGCGGTCCATCGTCAACGGCCGCGCCGAGGGCTCACCCACGGCCTGTGGCGTGCAGCTCACCTTCGGCGTGCTGTGCATCAACATCCTGACCGTCGCCCAGGGCGTCGTCACCCTGTTCACGACCGGCGGCTGAATTTCCTATCTGCTGGGTGAAACGGACGGCCCGTTCGCAAGCCGCCCAGCGATCCTGGGGTGCGAGGGGCTGATCCCTCGACCACAGGAGTAGCAAGAGTGAACCTTACCATCCTCAACAAGCTCGTCCCGGGCCGCGCTGTGCCGCGCGCGCTCCGGTTCGTGCAGACGCGGGGCCGGTTGCTGACCGGCGCCGCCGGCGTCCTGGCGGCTGGCTTCGGCTTCGCTGGCCAGGCTCTGGCCCAGGCCGCCTCGCCTGCCGGCGGGCTCGGCGACCAGATCAAGATCATGTCGAGCGAAGGCCTGAACGCCGGCAGTACGGTGTTCGGCATGACCTGCTACCTGGCCGCCGCTGTCTGCTTCTTCTTCGGGGTCTGGGCGGCCTGGCAGAGCCGCCAGCCGCAGAACCGGGAGACCGGCTTCGTCGGCCGGGCCATGGCCGGGCTGGCGCTGTGCGGCCTGTTCGCCACTGGCGGCGTTTGGATCAACAAGGCGGCGATCACTGCCACCGGCGCTGCCGCCACCATCAGCACCACCCCGGGCATGGTCACCTTCGGCGCCGGCGGCGGCTGACCTGTCCACTGCCGCCGGCTCCTGGCTCGCTCTGTCAGGCGCCGGCGGCAGCCTCCTTCCACGCATCGCGAAGGACACCTGCCATGCAGGCCACACCATCCATCGAGACCTCACCGGCCTGCCGGACATCGGACCGCTCCCCCTGCATAGCGGCAGGAACGCTGCTCCTGGCATCCCTCCTCTTCGCCGGTGCCGCCGCGACTTCGCTTCCCAGCCCACCGATCTTCGAGGACGCAGCCGGAGTATTCTGTGCTGGCTCCGTTCCCGGCCTACTCGTCATCCTGCTTCTGTGGTTCGCCAGACCGGACCTATTCCCGCGGCGAGTCCGCCAGTCCCTCGTAGCCGTCACCCTATTTGGCCCGTGCCTCGTTGCCGTCATGCCACTCGTGCTCCGTGCCATCTGACGTGGCCCTGCTGCCGCTTACCCTCGACGCACAACTGCTGGACCACATGGGTCCGGAGCTGGACGAGGCGCACCAGCCCGATGCCGCGCTGGCTCCACATCCCTGCCGGTTCTGCGGCGCACGGTCCGGGCCGTGGGGTTTTCCCACCGCGGTTCCGGTCGGTGCCGCCTGCCCACTGTGCCACCTGGCGCAGCACCTGGAGCGGCCCCGCATCGACGAGGAGGCGCTGCTGATCTGGCTGCCGGAGGTGAGCCAGCCTGCCCTGAACACCTTGATGCGGGAAGTCCACCTGATCCGGCTCGCCGTGGGCGACAGCCTGGTCCACGGCGACCCGCCCCGCCCACACAAGGCCAGTCCGGATTCCAGCGCAAATCGGGCGGCGGCCTACCATGCGGGCACTGCCCTTGCGGCCCGTGCCGTCACTGCCGCCGAGCGCCTCGGCACGCGCCTGCCGTCGCAGTTGGCAGCCACCCTGCATCAGCTCTCCCCAGCAGCCCGGCCGCGCCTGGCACCCCTGCTAGGCGGCCTGCGCATCATGCCGCTGGGCTGCTTCTACCGCGATGGCAAGGACGTCTATCCGGCCATCGTCGCGGCCTGGCGCGGGATGTCGCGTCCCGGCGCAGTAGGGGGACCAGATGGCCCGGCCGCCGCCGTCCAATCAGCCGCTTCACCTCCCAGCACAGGAGCCTAGCCATGCTTTCCGCCGTCGCCCGCGCCTTTGCCAGCCTGTCGCTGTCCCTAAAGCAGCCGCTGACCAGCTTCTGCGACGTCGAGACCTCCCACGGCGATGCCCTGGTCACCAAGGGCGGCAACTACCTGTCCTGGATCAGGGTGGACGGCATGCAGCGCATGGGCGAGGGCAAGGACTTCGCCAACATCGCCGAGGCCATGCGGCTGGACCTTTCCGGCGCGCTGGACAGCCGCGGTCATGCCATCCAGTGCTGGTACATCTCCGATCCCGACGCCGCGCTGGTGGAGATCGAGAACCTGAACCTGCGATCCTGCCGGGAGGTCGCCCGGCAGATCGGGCTGCAGCTCGACGATATCTTCGACGAGCGCGCCCTGTTGTGGCCCAAGCTGATGCGCTGGGAGGCGTGCTACCTCATCGCTTGGACCCGGACCTCGGTCCTGTCCAAAGAGGAGCGCAAGCAGCTCAAGGCGGAATATGCCGCCAATGCCGCCGCCGGCGCCCTCGGCGACACCCAGCGCTTCTACCTGCGTTCCGAAATCATGTCCGCCCGCCACAACGCTTTCGCCTCGCGGCTGCTGTCAGCACTGCGGGCGCACGACATCTCGGCCAAACCCGTCACTCCGCACGACGCCCTCAAGGCCACGCGAGAGGGCATGTACCGGGAGATGTCCGGCTCCGACTGGACCGCCTCCCTGCCGGGCGACCGGGTGATGGCCCGCGCGCCGGAGGAGGGCGTCAAGCCGAAGCCCGAGTGCGTACTCTGGCCGCCGGTGCGCGACCAGTTGTTCCACTGCGACGCCGTGACCCAGGGCGGCCAGCGCGTCGAGATGGGCGACAACGCCTACGCCTGCGTGGACATGAACCTCGGCCCGGAGCGCCCACAGCCCTTCGTCAAGCTCGCGGCCACCCTGGGCCAGGACCGCATCCCCTGGCGCGCCTCCATCCTGGTCGAGGGTGGCGGCCGAGGGGCGATGCAGGTTAAGGACGTCGGCGCGTCCTTCCTGTCCATGTTCCCCGGCAATGACGACCTTCGCCGCGGTTTCGCCTTCCTGCGCGAGCAGGCGGAGGACAACCACACCAGCGTCAAGCTGCGCGCCAGCTTCGCCACCTGGGCCAGGGTGGAGGACCCTGCCCGGCTGCGCCGGCGCGCGTCCACCCTGTCCCAGCGCATCGAGGGCTGGGGAAACGCCAAGACCACCTCCGTCGTCGGCGACCCGCTGGATGCAGTCATGAGCAGCGCCCCGGGCCTGTCGCTGTCCTCGACCGCCAACCCTCAGCTGGCCCTGCTCGCCGACGCGCTGATGATGCTGGGCTGGAACCGCACCGCCTCGCCCTGGGAGAGCGGCAGCGTGCTGTTCCGCCGGCCCGACGGCGGCATCTGGCCCTACGACCCCAACGGCGGGCGCAAGCGGCCCCTGGTCGTGGATATCTTCGTGGCCCCCCCGGGTTCGGGCAAGTCGGTGCTGGCCAACACCATCAACATCGGCCTGTGCAACTCGACCGCGGCCATGGGCACCAACGGCGCCAAGCTGCCGCTGATCGGCAAGGTCGATATCGGCAAGTCCGTCGAGGGCTTCATCCGCCTGATGCAGGAGGCGCTGGGACCGCAGCGCCGGCGCGAGGCAATCTTCGTCTCCATGCAGTTTGCGCCGGGTTACGAGTACAACATCTTCGACCTACAGGTCGGCTGCGAGTATCCGCTGCCGTTGGAGCGGGTGTTCCTGCAGAACTTCCTGGCGTTGGGCACCACGCCGCCTGAGCGTTCCCAGCCCTTCGAGGGCATGTCGCAGCTGATCCAAGCGGTCATCGAGGAGGCCTACCGGCTGTGCGCCTCCGACGAGGGATCGAAGCACTACCGTCACGGCGCCGAGCCGGAGGTGGACCGCGCCATCGAGCGGCACGGCATCGAGCTGCACGACGGCCGGCCGTTCTGGCGCGACGTCGTGACCGCGCTGTGCGACCTGGGCGAGTACCGCCTGGCCGAGATCGCCCAGCGCCATGCCGTGCCGATCATCCAGGACCTCATCAGCGCCGTGCGGACCGATCAGGTGCGCGACGCCTTCGAGGGCGTGAAGATCCTGGAGACCTCGGAGTCCACCATCCAGATTTTCGTGCGCTACATCCAGGACCTGATCGTGCAGTTCCCGACCTTGAACGCGCCGACGCGGCTCGACTTCGGGCCGGCGCGCATCATTGCGCTCGACCTGCAATCCGTGGCCCCCAAGGGGTCGGCCGCGGCGCAGCGGCAGACCGAGATGATGTACCTGCTCGCCCGGCATATCCTCGCCAAGAACTTCTTCCTGCACCCGGAGTACCTGGAGTTTGTGCCCGACCGGGTGCGCGAGCACCACCGGGTGCGCTTCACCGAGGTGTACGAGACGGTCAAGCGCATCGACTACGACGAGTGGCACCGCACCGAGGGCTCTCCGCTGATCTGCGCCCAGGCGGAACGCGACGTGCGCGAGGGCCGCAAGCACAACGTGCAGCTCGGCTTCGCCAGCCAGCGCCTGTCCGACTTCAGCGACGGCATCCTGTCGCAGAGCACGGGCCGCTTCGTGCTGGGCGCCGACGACCAGATCGAGCGCGAAGCGATTATCAAGCGGTTCGGCCTGACCGAGGCCAGCGCCAAGGTTGTTCGCCACCGCCTGACTGGCCCCAATCGGGACGGCGCGCCGTTCCTGGCGATTTTCCGGGCCGAGCAGGCGCACTACGAGCAGCTGCTGATCAACTCGCTCGGCCCGGTGGAGCTGTGGGCTCTGTCCACCACGCCCAGCGACACCAGCCTGCGCAACCGGCTCTACGCCCGGGTCGGCTTCAGCGAGGGCCTGCGTCGGCTGTCCCGGGTGTTCCAGAAAGGGTCGGCGACGGAGGAGATCGAGCGCCGCACCAAGGACCGCCTGAAGCGCGGCGAGGCCGCCGACCGAGTGGAGGCCGGGGTGGTCGAGGAACTGGCCGACGAGCTGGTGCGCGGCCACGGCCTCGGCCTGGTGCTGCGCCCGCACGAGGCCGTGGTGAATGGCGGCCTGCGGACGGCGGCAGAGTGATGCCGGCCAGCTCATTCCTTTGGCGCCCCCAGCCGATACGCGATGCCATCCTGCGCTTCCTGAGCGAACCCCGCTCGGCCCAGGCCATCGCAGAGCACATCAAGCGCCCGGTGCCGACCGCCACTGGCCACCTGGCGGCGATGCGCCGGCTCGGCCTGGTGGTGCGTCTCGGCTACGCGGCCTACGCCCGCGCCGACTATGCCGGGCCGCCCCTGTCCTTCTACCGGAATTCCTGCCGCACCAAGCCTGTCGACATGCCCCTGGCAGCCGAAGTCATCCGAGCGGATGTCCTGCCAACTGCCTCTTGATCCCAGGCGTTGGCGTCCAGCTTAGAAGTCGCCGGGCCACTGCCGCGACCCGTGCAGGATGCGCAGGACTAGAACGGCGCCGCTACCCACCTGATAGGCGGCAATGTAAGGCGTCCGGACGATGACAAGCTCACGGGTTCCAGCGACACGCCCTACGC
>CAXTOB010000297.1:0-4212 GCA_964245505.1 uncultured Acetobacteraceae bacterium
GTGGAGATCGAGGGGGAGCGCGTGCTCGCCCCATCCTGCAAGCGGATGCCCGCAGTCGGCATGAAGGTCCACAGCCAATCCGCACGCGCCACCAAGGCGCGGCAGATGGTGATGGAGCTGCTGGTCGCCGACCAGCCGGCACGCGAAACCTCGCACGACCCGACCTCGCCGTTCTGGACCTGGGCCGACCGCACGGAGGTGACGGAAAGCCGCTTCCCCGCCGCACAGCGCTGGGCCGCCGACCCCAGCCACAATGCCATGCGCGTCAACCTGGACGCCTGCATCCAGTGCAACCTCTGCGTCCGCGGCTGCCGCGAGGTGCAGGGCAACGACGTCATCGGCATGGCCTACCGCAACGCCGCCAGCAAGGTGGTGTTCGACTTCGACGATCCGATGGGCGCCAGCACCTGCGTCGCCTGCGGCGAGTGCGTGCAGGCCTGTCCCACGGGCGCGCTGATGCCGGCCGCCTACCTGGACGATGCCGGAACCCGCACGGTCTGGCCGGACCGCAAGGTGGACAGCCTGTGCCCCTACTGCGGCGTCGGATGCCAGGTGTCCTATGAGGTCAAGGACGACCGCATCGTCTATGCCCAGGGCCGCAACGGCCCAGCCAACCAGAACCGGCTCTGCGTGAAGGGCCGCTTCGGCTTCGACTACATCCACCACCCGCACCGGCTCACCAAGCCGCTGGTCCGTCTGCCCAACACCCCCAAGCACGCCCAGGACCAGGTGGACCCGGCCAATCCCTGGACCCACTTCCGCGAGGCGACCTGGGAGGAAGCGCTGGACCTGGCCGCCGGCGGCCTCAACCGCATCAAGGCGGCGCGGGGACCGCAGGGCCTGGCGGGCTTCGGCTCGGCCAAGGGATCGAACGAGGAGGCATACCTGTTCCAAAAGCTGGTCCGCACCGGCTTCGGCAACAACAACGTGGACCACTGCACCCGGCTCTGCCACGCCAGCTCCGTGGCAGCCTTGATGGAGGGCCTCAACTCCGGCGCCGTCACCGCGCCCTTCGCCGCGGCGCTGGACGCCGAGGTCATCATCATCATCGGCGCCAACCCGGCGGTGAACCACCCCGTCGCCGCCACCTTCATCAAGAACGCCGTCCGCGACCGCGGCGCCAAGCTCGTCATCATCGACCCGAGGCGGCAGCAGCTATCCCGCTACGCCCAGCACCACTTGGCCTTCAAGCCCGGCAGCGACGTGGCGCTGCTGAACGCCATGCTGAACACCATCATCACCGAGGGCCTGACCGACGCCCAATACATCGCCGGCTACACCGAGGGCTTTGAGGAGCTGCGCGACCGCATCAAGGACTTCACCCCGGAAAATATGGCCCCGGCTTGCGGCGTCCCCGCCGACACCATCCGCGAGGTCGCCCGGATGTATGCCAAGGCCCGCGCCTCCCTGATCTTCTGGGGCATGGGCATCAGCCAGCACGTGCACGGCACCGACAACTCGCGCTGCCTGATCGCGCTGGCACTGGTGACCGGGCAGATCGGCCGGCCCGGGACCGGCCTGCACCCCCTGCGCGGCCAGAACAACGTCCAGGGCGCGTCCGACGCCGGGCTGATCCCGATGGTGCTGCCGGACTACCAGTCCATCGCGAACCCGGCGATACGCGAGCAGTTCGAGGCATTTTGGGACAGCCCCCTGGACCCCGTCGCCGGGCTGACTGTGGTGGAGATCATGACCGCGATCCACGCCGGAACCATCCGCGGCATGTATGTCGAGGGCGAGAACCCCGCCATGTCCGACCCCGACCTGAACCACGCCCGGGAAGCCCTCGCAAAGCTGGAGCACCTGGTGGTGCAGGACCTGTTCCTGACCGAAACCGCGTTCCATGCCGACGTGGTGCTGCCGGCCTCGGCCTTCGCGGAGAAATCCGGGACCTTCACCAACACCGACCGCCGGGTGCAGCTCGCCCGCCCCGTCATCCCGCCGCCCGGCGACGCGCGGCAGGATTGGTGGATCATTACCGAGATCGCCCATCGCATGGGCCTCGGCTGGGACTACGCGGGACCGCCGGACATCTTCGCCGAGATGGCGCAGACCATGCCATCCTTCGCCAACATCACCTGGGAGCGGCTGGAGCGGGAAGGCGCCGTCACCTACCCGGTGGACGGCCCGGACCAGCCCGGCAACGAGATCATCTTCGCCACCGGCTTCCCGACCGCATCCGGCCGCGCCCGCATGGTCCCCGCCAGCGTCATACCGCCGGACGAGATCCCAGACGACGAGTATCCGATGGTCCTGTCCACCGGACGCGTGCTGGAGCATTGGCACACCGGCAGCATGACCCGGCGCTCCGCCGTCCTGGACGGCATCGAGCCGGAGGCAGTCGCCTTCATGTCGCCAAGCGAGCTATGGCGCCGCAAAATCGCCCCCGGTGAGCGCATTCGCCTGGAAACCCGGCGCGGCGCCGTCGAGGTCAAGATACGCAGCGACCGCGACGTGCCCGAGGGCATGGTGTTCATGCCGTTCTGCTACGCGGAGGCTGCGGCCAACCTGCTGACCAACCCGGCGCTGGACCCTTTCGCCAAGATACCGGAGTTCAAGTTCTGCGCGGCGCGGGTCTCGCTGGTGAAGGAAATGGCGACGGCGGCGGAATGATACTCACGGCCTTCCGCTTTGACCTTTCTTGCTGGCACGTTTCAGGGTATGGATGTGAGCGCAGAAACGGTTAAAGCGGAGGGCCACCAGAGCACACCCAATTCAAGTAGAAACACCCAACATGCCCCAACTTTAGGTTTTCGCAGGTATTTGTCTGGCCCAAATGAAGCTATCTAGACCGGGCATGCTCTATTACGATTCCCAAGCTCCTCGCCTCGGCCGTTTTCCTGACGACCCTCGTAGGGTGTAACGCGCAGTGCCATACGCCGTCCCTCAACACTACGAATTGACCGGCAGGACGGTCCAACCACCAAGCGGCTGACAAAGCTGGCAGCGTGACTTCCCAGCTACTCTCCTTCGGCGGTGCTGATCCAGAACAGCAGCTTGTCCTCACCGTCCAGGTCCGGATACGCCTCCCTACCCGCGAAGACGCCCCCATTCGCCTCAATAACCCGGCGCGAGGCAACATTTCCCTCGTCGCAGGTGACCAGCACGCGCGGCAGCCCTAACTCCCGAGCGACCGGCAGCAACAGCGCGAGCGCCCGGGTCGCGTAGCCTCGCCGCTGCTTCCACGGCACGACCGCATAGCCGAGATGGCCAGACACATGCGGCGGCAACTCAAGCGTGCCCGGAACGAAGCGCAGGCCGATGGACCCGCAGAACGCCCCATCCCAAATCCAGAACACCCGCCCGGGCAGGCGCGGAACCTTGCTGCCATCCGTTAGCGTCACGGTGCGGCCCTCATGCTCCACCAAGCCGCGCAGAAAGTCTCCGGCGTCTTCCCGGATCGCCGCAAGCTGCTCACCGCTGACATCCCGGGTCGTATTGGGCGACCAACCCGCCTCAAGCGCTGCCACATAATCAGGCAACCGGTCCAGACTTGGCTCGACAAGCCTTATGGTCACGACCGCCTAAACCGGCCGCAAGCTGTCCAACGGCACCGGCGCCGCATGGGACCGCGTCGCCAGCATCCCGTCGATCAGCGCCAGCGCCTCCGCTCGTCCGCTGTTGCGCGCCTGCTCGAACGGCGTCCAGGTCTGCACGAAAGCCAGCGGCGCGAACACCTCCCGGTAGCGCCGCAGCTCCGCAGGGGTCAGCGGAATGCCGCGCACGAACGCCTTATGGGCCGAGATCGTCAGCGCCCGGCGCGGGTCCGCCGGATCCAACTCGAACTTCAACGCATCGCCGCAGAACAGGATGCGCCGCGCACGGTCGAACAGCACGGTGTGCCCGGCGAAATGACCCGCCGTCAAATGCAGCTCCAGCCCCGGCAACGGCTCCAGCACGTCATCGAACGGCCAGCTCACCTGCAAAGCCCCCGACCATTCGAGGTCACCGGGATGCAGCGCCAGCTCCGGGTCGAACCGGTCCTGCAACTGCCATAGCGCGCCATACGAATGCGGATGCGACGCCGCCAGCACCTGCATCCCGCCAAGCGATGCGATATGGTCCAGCGCGGCCTCGCTGAACACCGGGCACCCCTCGAACCCCATGTTCCCCCCTGGCGTCTGGATCAGGTAGGCGCTGGGACCGATGCCGGTGACGGGGTCGTTCCAGAACCGCCACACGCCCGGCTCCAGCTCCGCCCAATGGCAGGGC
>CAXTOB010000297.1:4222-7844 GCA_964245505.1 uncultured Acetobacteraceae bacterium
CAGCGGGCCTGCGCCTCCTCCCGCGTCCAGAACTGCCAGCCGGTTTGCGGCACCACGTGCCGCGCGTCCAGGCACATCGGGCAGGACGGCGGCACGGCAAAGTGCCGCTGCCAATAGCCGCAGTTGTCGCACACAAAGGCCGGCAGGCGCAGCGCGCCAGCGAAGGGAAGGTATCCTGGGCTCATGCCCTCCGGTGTCCCCCGTGCAGCAACGGTATGCAAGGGGGCAGCACCAGCCGAAACGCACGGACCCAGCCGGCCCATAGCGCATCCGCCGCCCGGCGTGACATGCCGGCGTGGCATGGGGGTCCGCACGATCTGCCATCATCGGCGTTCGGCTGTCATACCAGCCGCCGCTCGTTCCGACCGTTCCCGTCATTGCCAAGTCTCGAAGCGCCGCGGCCATTCAGGACCCGCAAGCACTGCCCTGTTTGCCTTTACTGTCCTACGTCACAAGCAGCTAGCAACCAGAAAAACTGGCCGGAAACACCGGGCTTTGCGATCTAGCCACGGATGAAGCAACCGCCGGCGCACTAGCGCCTACCCCGCCAGTGGCCGCACGCTCCAGCCCATCGTGCGAGCCTCCCCCGGCGGGATCAGCATCAGCCCAGGCTTATCCCTGAACTCCCCATCCCAGCCCACCGGGCTGGCATAACCATGCCACGGCTCGATGCACAGCAGCTCCGCACCAGGCTTCTGCCAAATCCCAAGCTCCGGAAACCCGTGCCAAGTGAACTCGATCCCCCCACCCGGCCCGAGGTAGCGCAAGGTGCGGCTGCGCGGCTCCAACATGATGATTGCGTCGTCCAGGAACAGCGCAGGGTCCAGCGCCAGCGCCCGTCCCTGCACCGGGTTGGGCTGCGTAGCCGGACGCAGCAGCCCATCATCCAGACGACGGATCGGCGCATCCTCGACTTCGGCGAACTCGATGCGGTAGTCCGTCTGCCCACCCCCCGCCAGCGGCCAGCGGAACGCCGGATGCGCCCCGAGCGAAGCCGGCAGCACCTCCTGTCCCGGGTTCGCCAACTCATACTCGACGTGCAGCGCCCCATCCTCGATGCGGTAAGACAGCGTCAGTCGGAAGGCAAACGGGAACACCGCACGGCTTTCGGCATCATCCTGCAACTGCAGGCGGCAGGCATCCGCCCCCTGCTCCAGCCACTCGAACCGCCGTCGCCGCGCAAACCCGTGCCGGCCCATCGGATAGGACTGCCCATCAATCAGCAGCCGGTCCCCCGTCACCTGCCCAACGATGGGGAACAGCACCGGCGAGTGGTTCGGCCACTGCGGCCCGGCGCCCCACAACAGCTCCCGCCCTGCCGCATCCTGCAGGGAACACAGCTCCGCCCCCTCCGCCTTGACGGTGGCGCCGAGGCCACCGCTGATCCGGTAACGCTCCGTCATGCTGCAACCACCTCCGGCAAGTTTTCGGCAAAATGGCAGGCCGCCAACCGTCCGTCCACCGCCCGCAACTCCGGCCGCTCCACTAAGCAGCGCGGCTGCACATACGGACAGCGGCTGGCGAAGGCACAGCCCGGCAGTGGCCTGGTCGGCGACGGCGGCTCTCCCCGCACTACCGACGCGGCCTGGCGCCGCGCCGGGTCCACAAAGGGCGTCGAGGCCAGCAGCAGCTTCGTATAGGGATGCCGCGGCTCATTCAGCACTTGGTCGCGGCTGCCCTGTTCGACCGGCCGCCCGGCATACATCACCAGCACATCCCGGGCCATGTGGCGCACGACGGAGATGTCATGGCTGATGAACAGGTACGCGATGCCCAACTCGTCCTGCAAATCGCGCAGCAGATTCAGCACCTGCGCCTGCACCGAAACATCTAGCGCCGACACCGGCTCGTCCGCTGTCACCACCTGCGGCCGCAGCATCAGCGCACGGGCAATGGCAACGCGCTGCCGCTGCCCCCCGCTGAACTGGTGGGGATACCGGTCGTATGCCTCCGGGCGCAGGCCGACACGGTCCAGCATCCGCCGGGCCTCCGCCACGCGCTCGGGCCGGGTGCCACGGCGGTTGATGGTCAGCGGCTCGACCAACGCGTCGCCAACGGTACGCCGAGGGTTCAGCGACCCATAGGGGTTCTGGAACACCATCTGGTTCTGCAGCTGCAGGGTCCGCCGCGCCGGCCCTGCCGCGTCCTGCCCAGCGATGCTGATGGAGCCTCCCGTCGGCGGCTCCTGCAAGGCGCACATCCGGGCCAGGGTGCTCTTGCCACAGCCGGACTCTCCGACCACCGCCAGGGTGCTGCCCGCATCTAGCCGGAACGATACGCCGTCCACCGCGCGCAGCGTCTCATGGCCAATGCGGTAATGGCGTGTAACGCTGGCCGCCTCTAGGACCGTCATACCGGCATCAGGGAAACCGCGGCAGTGCGGCACCCTCCGGCACCTTGTACTGAGCCGCGTTCAACTGCATCGCCAGAAACGTGTAGTATCCGGCGACGCCAATCATATCCACCACCGCCGGCCGGCCGAACCGCGCCACTGCCCGGTTGAACGTGGCATCCGACAAACGATGGTTGCGGTGCAGTTCCGTCGTGGCGTCATAAACGATAGCCTCATCCGCCGACATCGTCTCGGGCCGCCGTCCGTCCTCTAGGGCGTCCACAACTGCCGCCGGCACGCCCGCCTTCAACGCGATCGGCTTGTGATACGACCACTCGAAGTCCTGCGACCACTCGCGGGCAGTAATCAGGATGACCAGCTCCGACAACGTTGTCCCGATGCCGGACTTGAAGCGCAGGTAGTCGCCCATGCTCCGCGCCAGCGTCATTACCTCCGGGCTATACATCAACGGTTCGAACGGCCCGAACACCGGGACCTTGCGCGCCGCCAGGAAATCGGCAGCGGCCTGCTTCTGCGCCAGCGTATAGTCGGCCGGCGGTATGGTCGGGAACCGTTCCTCGGCATGGCCCGGCGCAGCAGTGGCCAGCGTCGCGGCAGTCAGCAGCGCCGGACCAGCGGGCATGCGGGGAAGGCGTGTCATCGGCAGCTCCTGCAGCGCAGTGTTGGACCACGCCATTCGTCGCACCCCGTCATGCCCCACGCAACCGGCCTGCTGCCTACAGCCGCGTGGACGATGTCGAGTAGGCCTGGGCCGAGCTTTCACCGACGAAACGGGTCAGAACAATTTGGCATGCCGTAGCGATCAGCCCGGCCGCCACGATGGAACACATCAAAACCTTCAATCTCGTCTCCTTGCGACACCCATCCCACTCCCGAAGACGGGATTTGAGCCTAACGCGGCAGTCAGGACAGACGTGCCGCCCGAGGCACGTAAATTTTCAGCCAGGCGCTGCCGACGACAGGCCGCCGCTCACCGCGCTCTGAGGGGGACCCGGGCAGGCGCAGGCTAAGCGTCCTATCAGCCGTTGTCCCGGGCCCGCCTACGGCATGGCGTATCACAAGGAACCATCCCGACCAGATGCAGAAGCCGGTTGCCAGCAGTGCCCATCCGCTGCCCACCATAATGCGGCTGCGGGCAGGCGATGCGGAGATCAGGATGTCAGCCTAGGTCACGGTCAGCCCCACCACGCCATCTCCGGTTGACGCCGCCCGGCAAACGTCCTGTTCTTCCGCCCTGCCCTCACCCTATGCAAGGCGCCCCATGACCCT
>CAXTOB010000298.1:0-7838 GCA_964245505.1 uncultured Acetobacteraceae bacterium
GACCGACGACCGGCCTGTGGGCGTCTTGCGGCGCTTCGTGAATTTCTTACGGGACCGAGTCTAACAGCAACAATTTACCTATCGCCGTTTGTTTAGTCCGTTAACGTACACTACACACGCCCCTGGAGGCCCTTGATGACCCTGAACCTGACTGTCCCCGTGCAGAACCACACCGACTTCACGCCGCGCATCACCGTGATCGGCGTTGGTGGCGGTGGCACGAACGCCGTGGACAACATGATCGCGCTCGACCTGCAGGGGGTTGAGTTCGTCGTGGCCAACACGGACGCGCAGCAGCTGCAGCACAGCCGTGCCGACCGGCGGGTGCAGCTTGGGCCGCACCTGACGCAGGGGCTTGGCGCCGGCGCTAAGCCGGAGATCGGCCGCGCCGCCGCGGAGGAGGCCGCCGACGAACTGATGCGCCACCTGGACGGCACCCATATGGTGTTCATCACGGCCGGCATGGGCGGCGGCACCGGCACAGGGGCTGCACCGGTGATCGCCCGGATGGCGCGGGAGCGCGGCGTGCTGACGGTCGGCGTGGTGACCAAGCCCTTCACGTTCGAGGGCCAGCGCCGCACCAAGGCGGCCGATGCGGGGATTGCCGAGCTGCAGCAGTATGTGGACACCCTGATCGTCATCCCGAACCAGAACCTGTTCAGGCTGGCGAACGAGGCCACGAGCTGGAAGAACGCCTTTAAGATGGCGGACAACGTCCTGTATATGGGCGTGCGCGGCGTGACCGACCTGATGATGGCGCCGGGTCTCATCAACCTCGACTTTGCCGACATACGCACGGTGATGGCGGAGATGGGCAAGGCGATGATGGGCACCGGCGAGGCCGACGGCGAGAACCGCGCCGTCCGGGCCGCGGAGGCGGCGATCAACAACCCGCTGCTGGAGGACACCAGCATGTCCGGCGCACGCGGCCTCCTGATCAACATCACCGGTGGCGAGGATATGACGCTGTTCGAGGTGGACCAGGCCGCCAACCGCATCCGCGAGGAGGTGGCGGAGGACGCCAACATCATCTTCGGCTCGGCGCTTGACGACAACATGACGGGGCGGATCCGCGTTTCGGTGGTGGCGACCGGCATCGACATGGGGCAGAGCGAGGCGCAGAAGCCGCGCCTGGTCGCGGTCGGCGGCGCCGGCATGACGCATGCAATCAACACCTCGTCGATCAGCGGCCCGATTCCGATGCCGGCCGGCCCGGCCAACCCGGCGCCGCCACCCATCCCGGCTGTGCTGCTGACGCCGCGGCCAATGCCGGCCGAGCCGGCTGCCCCTGCTGCCCCCGCACAGCCTGGCCAGTCCGGCCCGTTGGGTCAGCCTCAGGCCTATGCTCCGGCATCTGCTGCGCCACGGCCGGCTCCTGCGTCCAACACGCGCCATGGCGCCATGTTCGCGGAGGTGCGGCCAGAGCCGGCTGCAGCGCCCGTTGCGGCAGCACCGGCGGCGCCGTCTGGGCGCAGCCTGTTCGGCATCATGACCGGCGCCATGCGCAAGACCCGGCCCGGCACACCGGAGCCGACCGAGCCGCAGCGCGCCGACCCGTCCTTCCCCGGGCAGCAGGCGACTCCGCCGGCCAGCCCGCGCCCTGAGCATGTTGACGAACCGCTGGATATCCCGGCTTTCCTTCGCCGCCAGCAGTCCTGAACTTCGGACAGAGTCGGCAGGGCGCCCCGTGCTGATGCACGGGGCGCCCTGTCACATTTCGGCGACCCAGTAAAAGGTGCAAGTTTTACAATGGGTTAGACCGCAACACCGCGAAACATTGATTGACTTGGCGTCGGTTCCAAACCCTGCGTTATCTGATCCTACAAGCAGGGCCCCAGCCATCGGGCGTTGCGGAAAGGAGCGTAACGATGGACGGATTGCACGACCTCGCGGAACCTGCCGGCACACTGTTCCAGTCCATGCTGGACGCGCCGGTTCAGCGCACGTTGCGGTCGGCAATCGGTTGTGTCGGGACTGGCCTGCACAGCGGGCGTCGCGTGCAGGTCGCATTGCGCCCATCACCGGCTGGGTCAGGGGTGGTGTTCCGCCGGACCGATCTGGGGATCGACATCCCGGCCCGGTTCGACTGCGTGGCGGATACCCGGCTGTGCACCGTAATCGCCAGCGCGGAGCAGCCGGACGCACGGGTTGGAACGGTCGAGCACTTGATGGCGGCGCTGTTCGCCTGTGGGGTGGACAATCTGCTGGTGGAGTTGGACGGGCCGGAGATGCCGGTACTGGACGGGTCTTCGGCGCCTTGGCTGTTCCTGCTGGATTGTGCTGGTTTTGTGACACTGGATGCGGCGGCCCCGGTGATCCAGGTGCTGCGGGTTGTCCGCGTGAGCGACGGCGATGCATTTGCCGAACTGCGTCCTGGCGCCGGGCCCGGCCTGGACCTTGCAGTCTCGATTGACTTCGATGCGGCCGCCATCGGTCGTCAGGCGTTGACCATGTCGCTTGATGAGTATCGGTTCCGTAGCGGGCTTGCCGATGCGCGGACCTTCGTGCAGGCGCAGGAGATTGCCGGGTTGCGCGCCGCCGGGCTGGCATTGGGCGGGACGTTGGAGAATGCCGTGGTGGTGGATGGCGCCCGCGTGCTGAACCCCGCTGGCCTGCGCCGTCCGGACGAGTTCGTCCGCCACAAGATGCTGGATGCCGTGGGCGACCTGGCGTTGGCTGGCGCCAGGTTGCAGGGACGTTTCATCGGTCACCGCTCCGGCCATGCGCTGAACAACCAGGTGCTCCGCGCGCTGTTTGCTGATGCGGTCAATTGGCGTGAGGTTTTGCCGCCAGTTGCGGAGTGGAGCCGTGCGGCAGCTTGATGCGGCGCTTCGCTTGCCGGCGGGGCATGCTATAAGGCCGGCATCATGACGCCATACTGCACCCGCCGCGCCTTGTTCCGCCTAGCGCCTGGCCTTGTGGCCATCGCTGTTTTACCGGGCTGCGAAACGATCAAGTCCATCACGCCCTGGAACGGCAGCGGCGACTCTCTCAAGACCAAGGTGGACCCGGCCAGCAAGACGGCCGACGAACTTTATAATAATGGCGTGGATGCGCTGAACCAGAAGCGTTATGCCACGGCTGTGACCCAGTTCGATGCGGTGGAGCAGAACTACCCCTATTCGTCATGGGCGGTGAACTCGCAGTTGATGCATGGTTATGCCGAGTATCTGCAGAACCATTACACCGAGGCGACGGGCGCGCTGGACCGCTATATTCAGCTGCATCCCACGAACGCCAACGTGTCCTATGCCTATTACCTGCGTGCCCTGTGCTTTTATGAGCAGATCGCGGATATCCAGCGGGACCAGCGAGGCACCCAGCAGGCGATGGCCGCGTTGCAGGAGGTGGTCAACCGCTTCCCTGATAGTGCCTATGCCCGCGACAGCCGACTGAAGATGGACCTGTGCCGCGACCACCTGGCCGGCAAGGAGATGGAGGTCGGCCGGTTCTATCAGAGCCAGCGGCTGTACACCGCGGCGATCGGCCGGTTCCAGCGGGTGGTGGACGATTACCAGACCACGAACCACACGCCTGAGGCTCTGCATCGGTTGACGGAGATCTACCTGACGCTGGGGCTGACCGAACAGGCACGGAGGACGGCGGCTGTGCTGGGCCATAACTACCCAGGCAGCTCCTGGTATGAGAGCAGCTACGCGGACCTTGCGGATAACGGGATTGCCCCGGCGATCCCGAACGGCCCGGGGAGCGGCCGGGGCCTCCTGGCGCGGACGTTCGGCAGCCTGTTCTAGTTTTCTGCCGTGCTGACCGCGCTTTCGATCCGCGACGTCGTACTGATCGAGCGGCTGGATCTGCAATTCGACGCCGGGCTGACGGTGCTGACCGGTGAGACCGGCGCCGGAAAGAGTATCCTGTTGGACAGCCTGGGGCTGGCGCTCGGCGCGCGGGCCGATAGCGGCCTGGTGCGCGCGGGTGCGGACCAGGCCAGCGTCACCGCCTGTTTCATGCCGCCGCGTGGGCATCCCGCGCTGGACCTGCTTTCGGAGCAGGGCGTCGTGCTGGAGGACGAACTTGTCGTGCGCCGCGTGGTGGCGCGGGACGGACGGTCCCGTGCGACCATCAACGACCAGCCCGTGGGTGTCGCGTTGCTGCGTCGGGTCGGGGCGTTGCTGGTGGAGGTGCAGGGCCAGGGCGACCAGATGGGCTTGGCTGACCCGGCGGTGCATGGCCGACTGCTGGACGCCTATGGCGTGCCGCCACGGGTCCGCGCTGCCGTGGGGACGGCTTGGCGCAACTGGCGCGACGCCGTTTCCGCGCTGGAGGCGGCGCGCACCGCCATTGCCGAGGCGCAGCGTGAGGAGGACTGGTTGCGTCACGCCGTTGACGAGCTGACCACCCTGGCTCCGCGGGATGGCGAGGAGGAGGAATTGGCTGCGGAGCGCCAGCGTCTGCAAGGGGGTGAGCGCCGAGCCGAAGCCATCGCGGCGGCGCTTGCCGAGATTGCTCCGCGAGACCGCCGCAATGCCGGGCCGGCCAGCAGCCTGCGCAGCGCCGCACGTGCGTTGCAGAAGCTGGTGACGCCGCAGCAGCCGGATGCAGATAATCCGGCACAGCCCGCACTTGTGGCGCTGGAACGGGCCGAGGAGGCGCTGGCGGAGGCGGAAACGCTGCTGAGCCGCCTGGCCAACGAGGTGGATACCGATCCTCGCCTGCTCGAAGCTGCCGAGGAGCGCTTGTTCGGCCTGCGCGCCGCGGCCCGCAAGCACCAGACCGCGGTGTCGGAGCTGCCGGCGTTTTTGGCGCGGCTGCGTAAGCGGCTGGCGGCGCTGGATAGCGGCACGGCGGAGATCGAGGCATTGGAGACCGCGGCGGAGGCTGGGCGCCTCACCTACTCCGGTGCCGCGTTGGCGCTCAGCACCGCCCGTCAGGCCGCCGCCGGCCGGCTGCAGGCTGCGGTGATGTTGGAACTGCCGCCGTTACGGCTGGACAAGGCGCGGTTCTTCGTGGAGGTGCAGCCGCTGGACGAGGCACGCTGGAACGCTACTGGGGCAGACAGCGTGCGGTTCCTGATTGCCACCAATCCTGGCCAGGCGCCGGGAGCGCTGGACAAGATCGCCTCGGGCGGCGAGCTGTCGCGTCTGATGCTGGCGTTGAAGGTCGTGCTGGTCAGCGGCGGGTCCGTGCCGACCCTGGTGTTCGATGAGGTGGACAGCGGGGTGGGCGGTGCGACGGCGGCGGCGGTCGGCGACCGGCTGGCACGGGTTGCCGACCGTGTGCAGGTGCTGGTCGTAACGCATAGCCCGCAAGTGGCGGCCCGAGGGGGGGCCCACCTGCGCGTCGCCAAGCAGGCCCGCAGCGGACGGAACGAGACGATGGTGCTGCCGCTGGACCTGGCGGCCCGGCGGGAGGAGATCGCGCGGATGCTGGCTGGCGAGATCGTCACGGAAGCCGCCCGGGCCGCGGCGGATAGCCTGCTGGGCGCGGCGTGACTCGTTCCTGCTCCCTCTCCCTTCGGGAGAGGGTTGGGGTGAGGGAAAGGGCGGACGCGATCGCTGGCGATGCGGGGCTGGAAGCTGCCGGCACTAAACGTGCTCCGCTCCGCAGCCAAGCCCCCCTCACCCCGACCCTCTCCCGGAGGGAGAGGGAGAAGCGGGGGGATGCTGCATCGTGACGCGGGAGGAGGCTGCGGCGGAGTTGGCAAGGCTTGCCTCGGAGATTGCCCGGTTGGACCGGGCCTATCACGAGCTGGACGACCCGGCCGTCAGCGATGCCGAGTATGACGACCTGCGCGCGGTCAATGCGGCGCTGGAGGCCGAGTTCCCGGACCTGGTGCGCCCGGAAAGCCCGAGCCGCCGGGTCGGCGCGGCGCCAGCGGCGGGCTTTGCCAAGGTGCGCCACCGGGTGCCGATGCTGTCGCTGGACAACGCGTTCGCACCGGAGGACTTTGCCGAGTTCTGCGCCCGGGCCCGGCGATTTCTGAACCTGCCGGCCGACGCACCGCTTGGCTTCATTGCCGAGCCTAAGATCGACGGCCTGTCCATCAACCTGCTGTATGAGCGGGGACGCCTGGTGCGCGGCGCCACGCGCGGGGACGGCGCGGAGGGGGAGGATGTCACAGCCAACCTGCGCACCGTCGCCTCCCTGCCGCAAACCCTGCATGGCCCGGCGCCGGCCCTGATCGAGGTCAGGGGTGAGGTGTTTATATCCAAGGCCGACTTCCTGGCGCTGAACGCGGCGCAGGCGGCGGCAGGGGCAAAGGTGTTTGCCAACCCTCGTAATGCCGCGGCGGGGTCCCTGCGGCAGTTGGACGCGGCGATCACCGCGACGCGGCCGTTGTCGCTGTTCGCCTACGCCCAGGGCGACGTGAGCGAGGCGGTGGCAGACACCCATGACGCCTATCTGGAGCGGCTGCGTGGATGGGGGTTCCAAGTGAACCCGCTGTCCCGATACGTGGCGGACGACGCGGCTGCAGCGGCGTTCCAGGACGAGATTGGGCTGGCCCGGGCCGGGCTGGCGTATGACATTGACGGCGTCGTTTATAAGATCAACGACTTGGCGTGGCAGCGCCGTCTGGGCTTTGTTGGGCGGGCACCGCGCTGGGCCATCGCCTGGAAGTTCCCGGCTGAGCGCGCGACGACGCAGCTTGAGAACATTCTGATCCAGGTGGGCCGCACGGGATCGCTGACCCCGGTGGCGGCGCTGGCGGCCGTCAACGTCGGTGGGGTTTTGGTCACGCGCGCCACCCTGCACAACGAGGACGAGATCGCCCGCAAGGACGTGCGTGTCGGCGATACCGTCGTCCTGCAACGCGCCGGGGATGTGATCCCGCAGATCGTCGCGGTGGTGGTGGAGCGCCGGCCGGCGGACGCGCAGCCCTGGGCGCCGCCGGAGACCTGCCCGGCCTGCGGCAGCCTTGCCGCCCGCCCGCCGGGGGAGGTGGTGCGGCGCTGCACCGGCGGACTTTCTTGCCCGGCGCAGGCGGTGGAGCGGCTGATCCATTTCGTCAGCCGCCTTGCCTTCGACATCGAGGGGTTGGGCGAGAAGACGATCCAGGAGTTCTATGAACTGGGCTGGCTGCACGGACCCGCCAGCATCTTCCACCTGCGCGAGCACCGTGAGGCGCTGCTGCAGCGGGAGGGCTGGAAGACGAAGTCGGTTGATAACTTGCTGCGGTCTATCGAGGCGCGACGGGTCATCGGGCTGGACCGGCTGATTTTTAGCCTGGGCATACGCCGGGTCGGTGAGACCAATGCGCGGCTGCTGGCACGGCATTACAGCAGCTTCGCCGACTGGCGCGTCCGTATGCTGGCGGCCACCGTCGTGGGCAGCGACGAACGGCTGGCGCTTGGCAGCATCATCGGGGTGGGACCGGCCTTGGCGGAGGAGTTGGCCGCCTTCTTCACCGAGCCGCGCAATGTGGCGGCGCTGGATGAGCTGGCGGCGGAGCTGACCATCGAGGATGCGGTGCGGCCAGCCACCGCGGATGGAGCGCTGGCCGGCAAGAACCTGGTGTTCACCGGCACGCTGGAAACGATGAGCCGGACGGAGGCAAAGGCGCGGGCCGAGGCGATGGGGGCGCGGGTGACCGATAGCGTTTCGAAGCGGACGGATTTGCTGGTTCTGGGCGCCGACGCCGGGTCGAAGGCGAAGAAGGCGGCGGAACTGGGGGTCAGGACGGTCACGGAAGCGGAGTGGCGGGAGATGGCGGGGATGCCGGCGGTTACGGTCGAGGATAAGACGGGCGAGGCGATGCCGGGGTGATCCGGCGGGGTGTGTCGCGTGTGGCGGCATCGGCACGGAATAGCATTTATTTCGATATCGTCTTGGAAAGTCTAGAGGTGGCTGTTACACGTGTCCTGTAGGAAAAATTGGACACA
>CAXTOB010000299.1:0-7819 GCA_964245505.1 uncultured Acetobacteraceae bacterium
CTTCCCCGCCCGCCCCCTTCCTGGCCCAGCCGATCTCGCGTGCCACGTAGCGCATGGTGGCGTCGTTCGCCCGGTCGATGGCGTTCCAGATCAGCGCGGCCTCGGCCGGCGTTTCCGCAAACTCGGCCGCGAGCGTGACCGACTTGTGCGGCGCCACCGTGAGGTCGTAGGCGCTGTTCTTGCGCTCGTGCCGCGACCAGGCTTCTCCCGTGTCCGCCCGTTTGGCCTCGAACAGCCGGTCGAGGTCGGCATCCTTCGGCGGCCGGGTCGGGTCAATGCCAAGGGCCGCGGCAACGGACCGTGGCATGTCTGGCCGCCAGCTCGCCCGGCTGTCGCGGCGGGTGTAGTAGGATGTGAGCCGCCCGCCTGGGTCCAGCTCCGGCCCGCCGTTGTGACCGATGGCGACCATTGCGGCATCCCCGGTCGGCGCTGGGGTGTTCTCGGTGAAGTAGGCCCGGATGAGCCTGCCCGCGGACGCCGCCGCGAGCTTGCGGAACGTCATCATGCTCGGCCGTTCCTGCCCTTGTTTGTGTCGGCCCCGTTGCGGCGGGGGATGTCCAGGTTGTCATCGATGGCCGCCACTAGGTGGAGCGGCAGCTCGCGGCCGAGCGTGACAACCGCGACGCCGAGCTCCTTGAGGTAGCGGGTCTGGGTGTCCAGGCGCGCGATTAGCTCAACTACCTGCGTGGCGAGGCTTGGGCCATCGCTCACCTTCTCGGCCGTGAGCAGCTCCAGGATGGCCCGGATCTGCTGACCCTGGATCGCGAGTTGGCCGGAGATCAGCGCGAGGCGTTCGTCCACCCCGTTCGTACTCTCATCCCGTTCGACCCCTTGCTGAGTTCCCGTCGTGGCCATCGTTCGCCTCCATGCCTGCCCGGAGCATGGGTCAGGCCATTGCGAACTACGGCAGGCGAGCGGCCCTTGCCGTCGGGGATTCTTGCGCGAGGCGGCAAAACGCCGTCCTGGGATCGGCACCCCTGCACTTCCGGTGCAATGGTGTATAGCTGCCTTCCTCACCCCCTCACGTCCCCCTGATGTCCGAGAGATGTCCAGGAGGTGTCCACCAGGCGTCCGGCAGATGTCCGGCAGGAAAAGCAAAAAACGCCGTGATGGTGCGGCGTGGTTCGCAAAGGCATCCGCGAGAGTGCCCGTCAGGCGAATGATGACGGGCGAAAGCGATGGCCACCAAGAAGCTGAAGGCGCGACGGCAGCGGGACCTGGCAAAGCGTGCGCACCGCGGCCGGTCCGACCTCTATCGTCACGTCAGGGATAGCTACCCCGATCTGGTTCAGCAGAACGTCGGCGCCCGTGAAGGACCGTCCTGGGACGATGTTGCGGGTCAACTGGCCTCTGAGGGAGCGAGGGACCGCACTGGCAAGGCTCCCTCGGGGGAGACCGTTCGCAAAATGTTCGGGCGTGTCCGTCGTGACCTGGCTGCTGAGGTGGCGTTGCGAGCGACGGGCCTTCGGCCAGCGTCGTCTAATCGGACAAGAGCCCCGGCAAACTGGCAGCCAAGGCCGGTTGCCACCGCATCTCCTCAAGTAGTCACCCCGCCTCCCTCACGACCAGAGATGCAGGCAGAGAGACCTGGCCTGCTGTCTCGCATAGGACGCTCCCTTGTGGACCGTTCGACCCGATCGGTCGAGCAGCCAGCGGAGGCGGCCCCGGCCGTTGATCCGGCGCCGCTCGCCCTCCCTCGCGAAGGAGGTCCGCTCACCCCTGAACAGGTGGAAGCCATGATGGCGGACCTTCGACGCACCCTGGACGAACGCAGCGGCCGTTAGCCGCGATTAGTGGAGAGAACGATGGACGGTATGGACAAGAACGCTGGCCGCCCCCGTAAGGGGTCGGAAGAAGCCAGCACCCCGCCCCAGGTCCTGGCGGTGCGGATGGGACGCGGCCGGACAGGAGGCAGCACGCTGCTCGATTGGCTGGTGCAGCGTGCCAGGACCGAGGGGCGCGGAGTGGCCGTGGGCGACGGCGATCGGCGTAACCCGACCTTGGCCGGGCTGTATCCACCGGGCACGGTTGGCGGAGCGACCCAACCCGTGACGGATGAGACCGCCGACGTGAAAGACTGGATCACAGGGGAACTGTCTCAGATGGTGGCGCTGGGCAATTCGCTTGTCCTCGACCTGGGTGGCGGTGATCGCGTGCTCTCCGAGTACGGCCGAGACCTTGGCTTGGTGGATTTCTGCACGATGGCCGGCATCGAGCCGCTTGCGCTGTTCATGAGCGGGCCGGAGATGGACGACTTCGAGCACGTCCTGACCATATGGCAGGCCGGCTACTTCCGACCCGGCCGAGCCATCTTGGTGTTCAACGAGCACCTGGTCGCGGGGGGGCGCACGCCCACGGGCGCGTTCGACGCGATCATGAACCGCCCGGAGATGAAGGAGATGATGGCCCAGGGCTTGCGGGTGATCTTCATGCCGCGCCTGCCCTGTATGACGGAGATGCGGCGGGCCGGCCTGAGCTTCCTGGACGCGGTGGCGAACAAAGCCGGTGTGGACGGCAAGCCGCTCGACCCGGTGCGGCAGTTCATGGTCAGCAGCTGGCACAAGCGAATGCTGGAGGAGTTCAGCAAGCGCGGTGCCTTGGGCTGGTTGCCATGAGCAAGCGTCCCGCCCCGGTGCGGCGCGAGATGCCCGATGCGATGGCCAAGCTGAGGGCTGCGGCGGAAGGCAAGGCGGGTGCGGAGGTGAAGACCCTCCGCACCTGCCGCGAGCAGTTGCAAGAGGCGCTGCGTGTCGAGGGCATTGATCCGAATGGCCCGCTGGGGGTGTGGTCCCGTGCGCTGGCATCGGCTCTCGACGGCCTGGCTATCCTCGTAGAAGTCCAGGCCGAGCGGGTTGAGGACAAGGCCGAAGCGGTCGAGCAGGCGATGCTGGCCGAGGTCGCGCGGGTCAAGGCGGCGGTAGATGAGGCAGGTGCGCTGACGAACCGCCTCAAGGTCGAGATCGAGGACAACAAGGAACGCCGCCAGGAGGAGAACCTTGCCCTGGCGAAGGAGCTGGGCGAGGGCATCAAGGACACCCTCAAGACGGCGCTGCTGATACGGGAGCGGCGGTGGAACCGCAACCAAAATTGGAGAGCCGCCGTGCTGACGGCGACCGTCCTAGTTGGCTGCTTCATCGCCGGCGTCGGGTGGAGTGACTACTCGCGCCCCGGTGGAGCAGTGCAGGAGGTGATTGACCGCTGTGTCGCACGCAGGGTGCTGGATACGGCAACGCACCAGTACTTCTGTCCGGTCAAGGCCGTCCAGGGGCAACCGTGAACCATCGCAGTCGCACCTGGATGCTGGCGATCGGCGTTCGCAATGGGCCGGCGCATCGTCGGCGCAGCATTATGGAAGGAATACCCATGCGTCAGCTTCTACTCGCCACCGCCCTCTGCACAGCCGCCCTTTCAGGGCGGGCGCACGCCCAAGGCTTCACGCCACAGGAGATGGACCGAATGGCGCAAGAGCGGAGTGACATGCTGCCTCACCGCAACCCCGGACCTCGTCCTGCTACCAACAATCAGCCAAGCGAGGTGCTTCGGCAACCGCCGGGCATGTGGGTTTGCATGAGCACGGACCAGTACATCCCGATCCTGGACGCGCCGAGACCGAACGCCCGGCAGCTCGGGATTTCGTCCGGCCGGATCGCTGCTGGCTCTGACCAAGGCGACTACACCTCAGTGCTGTTCAGTGAGAACAAGGTAGGTTACGTGCCCAAGGCCAAGGTCCACCCGTATCAGAACCAGTTCAACCCACGTGCCACCTGCACCGTCGCTGGCCTCAAGCCGAGCGGCATCGTGCAGTTCGATGTGCGATGAGGGTCACGCTGGGCACCACCCTGGGGCTTGCGATCCTGGGCACCTGGTGCGTCATCCCTTGCCGCAGCGAGGCCGATCCGTCTCCTTCGAGTTGGAGCGGTGTCCCGGCGCAGGTCATTCCGACCTACCTTGAGCCTGGTGCTCCGACGTTCACGACGCCCACCGGCTCCGCCTCTTCTGGGAACACTCAGGGAGGCTCCACCGGTGGCACAGGGTCGGGAGGCGATGGTGGCGGCACGGCTTACACGGGAGGTGGAGGTGCCATTCTGGACGCCATGATGGCGCAATCTTATGGGCAAACTGCCTACTCGACAGCGCAGCAACTAGGGAACAACCCAACGGCTCTTGCTGCTTTTGGGCAACTGGAAAGTGGGTGGCGCAATGTTGCCACCTCGAATGGCACGTCGTCCGCGACCGGACCCTGGCAAATCACCGGCGGAACTTGGGGCGAATACGTGTCCCGATACAATCTGCCCTATAGCTCGGCGGATCGTACGAACCCCGAAGCGCAAGCCGTAGTCTCGAACTACATTCTCAAAGATTATGCCGGCAAGGTGTCGGCGCAAACCGGCCAATCGGCGACGGTGGCGCAGACCTATGCGGCATGGGTCTATGGCCCTGGCGCCGGTGCCGGCATTGCGGGTGCGTCGGCAAGCGAGCCGCTGAGCAACTATGCCTCAGCCCGAAACCTGTCGAACAACAACATGACGGGTTGGACCGTAAGTGACTTCAACGCCTACGTGGGTAGGAAAGTCGGTCCTGCTGCCACGCAAACGGTGCGGTCGTGAGCGGGAACCGAAGTGCTGGGCGTGAGCCGGGGCGACCTGCGCGTGACCGGCCTAGATCGTGCCGTCGTCTAGCCGGCACCGTCCGTGGAAAAGGCGACCTCGGAACCGGCTATCGAAGGCGTATTCTCCGGTTGCCAGATCGAGGGTGAACACGCCGGCCCCGGTCTTGCTGTCTTTCCTGCGGTTGCCCCACGTCGCACGCCCGTTCTCGACCTGAACGAACTCCTCGATGTTGCCGGCGAACGGGCTGGTCGCACCTTCTCTGAAGACCATCGCGTCGTCGCGCACGATGCCGCTGTCGGCGTCGATGCTCAAGACGCGGTGCATCCTCTTGCCGGTTTGATCGTCGGTCACGTCGCACGCCATCCTGAGCCGTCCAGCGTTGGCGGCAGGAGCCAGGACGCCGCAACAGGCGAGGGCCAGGAAAAGACGGGGAAGCATGTCGTTTGTTCTCCTATAGGTCAGGACCCGGCAAAGGCCATACATGGTGGGGCGGCCGGAGATGAGGCAGCGTCAGGGATCGTTACGGCGCAGCCGCGGAGACACGCGCTTGCGTGGCTCCGTCGCCGCGCCTGCGGCGATAGAGCCCGGCCCCCGTGCGCCGTTGTGGCGCTCGAATGTAGAGTTGAAAGGAGTGAACTTTCGATCGGGATTTCTGGAATGTCCCGTGACCAACCGACTAACCGGAAGGGGAAACCCTGCAAGGGACCAGAGCATGTCGGTGAAGCCGCTGGTGGGGCGAAGTTGTGTGACCTCTGGGCGGCAAGGTCAAGGCATCCATGGTAAAGCCTGAGTTTGGTTGAAGCTCAAGTTTCCAGGGCAGCAGGGCTATAGCGAACCCACCACAACCAACGGGTTCGTAGACACACACGCCGGGGTCTGCGGGAGGCGACCCAGTTAAAGTGCGTCCAGATGTGTGTCCCCATCGCCGGTAAGGCGGGCAAGGAAACGAAAGAGTTACCTAAAGATGCCGCAACTACTGAGAGCGTAACTACGGGACAGCCTAAACAGGCAATTTGCCTATCGCCTGCATGGCTGCGGAGAGGTCGTAGTAGCCGAACGCCGGGGGCAACGCCCCGGACAGCCCCGCCAGGGGACGGACGACGGGAGGAAGTCGGGGTAACGCCCTGGCGAAAGCCCGGGCGGACGGGTGAAGGGCCTCAGTTTGCGTGTTCAACCGTGCGTAAGGGACGAGGGCACTGCTGATGCAGGCGGATACGGTTCAGAAGCGGTTGGAAAGCTTGCTTTCTTTGTCGAAGGCGGGGAAGCGTGTGAACGGCCTTGCAAGGTTGCTGGCGACCCGGACACTGATGGATAGCTCAGTGAATCGGACGCGCAGCAACCGAGGTTCGGCCACGCCCGGGATGGATGGGGAAACGCTGGATGGTCTGACCATTGAGCGCGTCAACGGCTGGGTCCGGAGCATGGTCGAGGGCACCTATCACGCCAAACCCGTCAAGCGTGTCTTCATACCGAAGGCGAACGGGAAACTTCGGCCTTTAGGTATTCCGTCCTACGCGGATCGCATGGTGCAGAACGCGCAGCGAGACATTCTGGAACGGATTTACGAGCCGGTGTTCTCTAACCACTCGCATGGCTTCCGTCCAGGACTCTCCTGCCACTCTGCATTGTTTCAAATCCAGAGGTATTGGACAGCGACAAAGTGGTTTATCGAAGTGGACGTAAAAAGCTACTTCGACACTCTCGACCACGGGTTGCTGCTCAACCTGCTGCGCAAGCGGATCGATGACGAAGCTTTCATCGCCACGCTTCAAGCGCAGTTGCAGGCGGGCGTGATGGAGAGACTGTCCGGGGAACGCCAGAACAAGTGGTCCAGGCGCAACCGATGGGAGTTCCGCAAAAGCTACAGCGGGGTTCCACAAGGGGGTGTCGTTTCACCGATTTTAGCAAATATCTACCTGCATGAACTCGATGAATTCATGCAGGGAGAGATCGTTACCTTCAACCGGGGAAAGCGTCGTCGGCTTGATCCACTCTATGATCGGATTTCGTCTACGCTCGCCAACCGGAGGGTAAAGGTCAAGAAGCTGGATGAGGTGGGAATCGACTTTCCTGAACGGAAGCAGCTCATCACGGATATCAAGGAACTGACGCGATCTATGCAGGCTTTGCCCAGCAAAGATCCCATGGACCCAAACTATCGCAGGCTGAACTATGTCCGATACGCCGATGATTTTTTGATCGGGGTGATTGGATCGAAGGCAGATGCAGAGACCTTGCTGGCAAAGGTGCGCGCTTTTCTGAAGGACATACTCCATCTGGACCTGTCAGAAGACAAAACGGGCATCGTCAAGGCAACGGACGGGGCTAGGTTCCTTGGATACGACATACAGACCAAAACGGGGTCTCGGATGGCAAGGCTTCAAAGGGATGGATACGTGTCTACGACACGATCCCCTGGCGAGCGCATCATCTTCAGAACCCCGGCGGAAAAGCTGAACGCTTTCTGCAACAGGCATGGCTATGGCGACTATGCCTCTGCTAAAGGAACGCATCGAAGTGCTCTGATCCATAGCTCTGACTATGAAATCGTGAGCATCTTCAATGCGGAAATCAGAGGGCTGGCGAACTACTACCGAATGGACAAACGGGTCAAGACCCGGATGCACAAGCTCGCGTGGGTAGCCAACCAAAGCCTCATGTTGACCCTGGCAAGTAAGCATAACACCACTGTGGCCAAAATTTTGCAGCGGCTTCGGCAGCCGAATGGGCGGCATGTCGTGAGGCACGAAAGTGGAAATGGAAAGGTGATAAAGATTGTGGTGTGGGTGCTCCCGGATTTGAGAGACGTGGGACGCCCTGCATTGCAAGCGGAGATAGACAAGGTGCCGGTCGGAGCAGTCCTCGCTACGACCAGGACGGATGTAACTGCCCGGCTAACGGCAGGAGAGTGCGAAAACGTCCTCTGCACTTCACCGACCGAGACACCGATACAGGTGCATCACGTCAACGCCATGGCGAACGTGGGTCAGGCAAACGGCTTGGAATGGCTGGCCAGCGCTCGCACGCGCAAAACGCGATATCTCTGCATCAACTGCCATCTAATGGTGCGAACTAACGCCAGACAAAGACACGTCAAGTACGCGAATGGAGAGCCGGATGCCGTGAAAATGGCAAGTCCGGTTCGGGGAGGGGGCAGGGGCTACGCATGAGATTTCTCTCGCCTGCCGCGCCCTGACGTAAGATGACGC
>CAXTOB010000300.1:0-7788 GCA_964245505.1 uncultured Acetobacteraceae bacterium
CCCGCCACCGCCGCCGCAACCTTGTCCGCCACGACCCGCCGGAGCCGCAGCCCAAAGCCGATGTTCTCCGCCACCGTCATATGCGGATAAAGCGCATAGCTCTGGAACACCATCGCCACGTCCCGGTGCATCGGCGGCACGTCATTGACCCGCTCCGCGCCGATTGAGATATCGCCCCCGCTGACCGACTCAAGCCCGGCGATCATCCGCAGCAGCGTGGACTTGCCGCACCCAGACGGCCCCACCAGGGTGATGAACTCCCGGTCCGCCACATCGAGGTCAATCCCGCTGATGACGCTCAGCGGACCATAAGCCTTGCAAACCCCGCGCATCGTCACCGAGGCCATGACCCACCCCCACCACACGCGACGGTCACGTCAGGTTGTCCCGGATGAAGATGTCAATCCGGATGCGCTCCTGGTCCGGCATCAGCGGCTGCTTCAAGCAGTGCGCCATCAGCACCCGCGCTGCGGAACGCACCTCATGCCCAGCATCCTGGTTGATGCAAGCGTCCATGACCCCCCGCACCAGGAACCGGCGCGTATGCGGCGTTAACTCATGGCCGATATAGACGACATCCTGCGCCCGCCCGCTCGCCTCGATGGCGGCGGCGACCCCGCGGTTGCCGGCGCCGATGTTATAGATGCCAGCGAGGTCCGGCATCGCTAGCAGCTCGCCGGTGATCGCCTGGTTCTGCGCCTCGTCATCCCGCCCTTCCCGGACCGGCAGCACCGTCAACGAGGGATACTCGGCCCGGATCACCTGCAAGAACCCGAACCGCCGCTCCGCATGGTCACGCAGCGCCAGCGACCCGGCGATCAGGCCCACCTGACCAGTCCGACCCGCCAAGAACCGTCCCATCAGGCTGCCAGCCGTCCGCCCAGCCGCCGCATTGTCAATGCCGACATAGTGCAGCCGCCGCGCCGCTGGCACATCCGACACCAGCGTCACTACGGCAACACCCAGGCCCGCAAGCTCGTCCAACGCAGCCCGCACCCGCGGATGGTCCAGCGCCACCGTCGCCACCCCCTGATACCGGGTGCCAAGCCCTTCAAGGCACGACGCCAGTGCAACCGGATCGAACACGTCCACCAGCACGGTCTCGATAAACGCCCGCTGCGGCGCCAGCCACTCCGCGGTCAGCCGGACCTGCTCGGACAGCAGCTCGACGAAGCTGGTGCTGCCGGCCGGCAACACAAAGCAGAACAGGAACGCCTGGTTGCGGGACAGGCGGGCGGCAATCGGGTCGGGCCGGTAGTTCAGCTTGGAGATCGCCGCCTCGACCCGGCTGAGCGTCCGGCTGTGCACCCCGGGACGCCCGTTGATGGCGCGGTCCACCGTGGCGATGGACACGCGGGCCTCCCGTGCGACGTCTTCCAAAGTCACTCTTTCGGCGACCGATCCCATGCCGCAGCCATCGCATCAAAATCTGAGGGCCGCAAGTCAAACTTCCCCGGTGCTAATTTCCGAACCGGAATCAGGCCGGAGCTATGGCCCTTGCCCAATGGGACCCCGGCCAATCCAGCCTCGCCCCGGTCCAGCCGGGGCAGGCCAACCCGGCGTGTGCCACAAGCAGCCGTGTCGCGGTTCAGGCTGCGACAGACCCAGGCGGCGCCCGGCGCTTATGCCGACCGGGGCACACGGCCTGCCTCGACGCCCAACTCCGTGACGGCCTGGATCAACGCATCCGCGCTGAACGGCTTTCCTAGAAACTGGTCGCCTGGGCGGATGGCGAGCTTGGCGGCGGGGTTGCCGCTCATGAGCACGGCACGAAGGTCAGGCCACCGGAGCCGGGCCGCCGCGATCAATGCAGGTCCGCTCATTCCAGAACCGAGCGTTATGCCGGTCACCAGCACGCCCGGCATTCCATCGATCTTCATCCGTTCCAGGGCCTCAACGGCGTCGGCTGCTTCAGCAACCTGCAGGCCGACGTCGCTCAGCATCTCGCACAAGCACTCGCGCAGCAGCTCGTCCTCCTCGACCAGCAGCACGCTTTTGGATAGCATAACAGGCATGATCCATGGCCTCTCAGTGCGGCGGCCTATGCCGCCGCATTTGGATTGGAAACGAGCTAAGTCTCAGTATTCATGACAACTGCCTTTGGCTTTGCCGCAGCCGCGCGCAATCGCCATAATCCTATTTCCACAGCAGCCCCGGTGGGTCTGCAGGTGACAATCAAGGTTTGAATCTAGGCTCAAAACCCACTTGGCTTTTGAGGGCTGTGGATTGAGAAGTGTTTTGTAGTTTAGGGGTGGCGTTTAATTCTTATCGGACACTCTGAGACTCAGCTCGGAAAGGCTTTATCAGGACGCAAAGAAAGCCAGGGCCAGCCTGCTTAAACGTTTTTCCGGTTAGCCCGGCGGCGGATCAGGCCGATGCCAGCAAGGCCCGTCCCGAGAAGGGTGAGCGACATGGGCTCGGGAACGTTGCTGACCGATGCGTCCAGGCTCAGCCTTTCACTGCCCTGGGTCGTGATGGTGATCACCTCGGTCAAGGCGAACGGACCATCGGTGACTGCAGACGCCGTGGCGCTGCTGCCCAGGTTGACGCTGCTCAGAAGCGTGCAGCCGGCCGTGCACCCCGGGTTGCTCAAGGTGTCGGAAGTGTCAACATACGACTGGGCGGTCACGGTGGCTGCGCCGTTGGCCACGTTGCCCGTGAACTGCGTAAGCCAGTTCGACGCCCCGATTGGCGAGGTGAAGCCCGCTCCGGTCAAGGTGATGACGAGGGTGCCGCCTGCATTGCTCGAAAGGTCGAACGTCGCGAGGTCGATGTAGTCCGGGGAGAACAACTGCGTGCCGATGTTGTTGGCGGTGAAGTTGCCGACGCTGACGGGGGCGAAGTTATAAGACCCGCCGTTGGCGCCGAGTGCCGCCGACTGAAAGGAAGAAGCGCCATTTGATTGCACGGTGAGGCCAAGCATTGGCGCGGCCTGCGCTCCGCTTGCAATCAAGAGGGGAGCAACAAGGGCGATGGCTGAGGCGAGGAGAAACTGACGCATGGAAAGCTCCGGGTCTATGGATCACTGTCGATCCACAAATCATTACGCAAATCTAATGCCAGATAAGAATATCAAACACTTATGACATTTTATGACAAAGTGTGTAAAATATGCTGACAATCTTACAATTGTTACGTGTCAGGCAGTGATTTACATTTACCATTCGGCGTAATCTGCAGTTTTACGGCGTACCCTTCTGTAACCGCAGCGCCACCGGTGAGGGCTTCGCCCCACGCCTTAGCTTGCCCTCCCAGAGGCTTGGCCAAGGCTCAGGATGCTCTCTGGTCCGTCATGACGCGCAAGATCAGCCACCACATCTTCAACTAAATAGAAACCATTCCAATAATCACGATACGTCTCCTGTCATGGGGCGACGTTCACCGGTGGCAGGTTGTCTTTCAATGTGGAACTGCTGCCAAATACCCGGCGCTCCGACCGTTTCCGCTGTTGCGGGGAGCACAGCGGCGCGGCCGTCCAGAGCAGCAAGCACCGCGTTGGCAGCCCTGGACCGCCGCGCCGCAAGCAGCTTCGCAATGCCGGCCCGGCCACGCCCGCACGCCACCGTGTGACAGCCCGCGCAAGCCTGTTTAGCTAACCCCCGCCGGCCAGCGCACCGCAGCCGCCCATCCACCGGAGACGCCATGAGCCAATCCTACCAGTTCGGCATCGAGGAGGAGTACTTCCTCGCGGACGCCAAAACCCGCGGCACCCCCCGGCGCACCGTCAAGGCGTTCCACGAGGCCGCCCGCACCCGCCTGCCGCGCGCCGAGCGCGAACTGCTGCAATCGCAGATCGAGGTCTCCACACCGCCCTCCACCAGCTTCGCCGAGGCCCGCGAAACCCTGGCCGCCCTACGGTCCGGCCTCGCCGAGGTCGGGCAGTCCCACGGCATCCTGGTGCTAGCCGCCGGCACCCACCCCGTCGCCCGCTGGACCCGCCAAGCCAATACCCAAAAGGACCGCTACGAAAAGCTGCTGGACGAACTCCGCATGCTGGCCCGGCGCAACGTGGTCTGCGGCATGCACGTCCACGTCGAGGTGCCCCGGCCCGAAACACGCGTGGATCTCATGAACCGCCTGCTGCCCTTCATGCCGCTGCTGCTGGCGCTGTCCACCTCCTCGCCATTCTGGCAGGGGCGCAACACCGGGCTGGCCGCCTACCGCATGTCCGCCTTCGGCGAGATGCCCCGCACCGGCCTGCCGGACCTGTTCGCCAGCATGGGAGAGTATGAACGCTACGTGCGCGTCATGACCCGGGCCGGGGCGATTTCCGATGCGAGCTTCCTATGGTGGACGCTGCGCCCCTCCATCCGCTACCCGACGCTGGAGCTGCGCGTGGCCGATAGCTGCACCCGCCTGGACGACACGCTGGCCATCGCCGCCCTGTATCGCTGCCTCGTCCGCCTGGCCGACCGGCGGCCGGACCTGAACCGCGGCGTGACCGGCGCGTCGCGGGCCATCGCCGCCGAGAACATGTGGCGTGCCCAGCGCAACGGGGTGCGCGCCGAGATCATCGAGGAGGAACCCGGCGTCGCCACGCCAATCCACGCCTACCTCGACGCGACGCTCGCCCTGGTGGCCGAAGACGCGCATGCCTTGGGGTGCGAGCGGGAGGTGGCTGGGCTGCGCGGCATTGTGGCCGAGGGCACGAGCGCCGACCGTCAGCTTGCCACCTTCGCCGAGGCCCGGGCGCGCGGGCTTGCCGAGCGTGACGCCATCGGCGCCGTTGTGGACTGGCTTGCCGCGACCACGGCTGGACGGGGCGCGTCCTGATCGCCCGCCGGACGAAGACACGCCGGGGCAGCAGAACCGGAGTGCCCCAGGACGATAGCAGCGGCGCGCTAACAGACGATTACCTTTCGCAACATCTCCCATCGTGTGGATAGGTCCTGCGGCGTGTATCTCCCGACCCGCAAAGAGCTACTTTGAGGGTTGCGGTATGAAGAACTGTCTGGTTGACGTGTTGAACACGAGGAACACGGTCTTGCATGTCTTCCCGATCCCTTTGGAAAACCAGGATGGCACTCCAAGGCCAGTGAGTCCCGAGCAGGAAGCGTTGGAGCTTGCCAGCGCGATGCAAATCGTGCCCGAGACGGAGGCGCTGCACGCAAGGCCGCACGTTGGCCGGGGTGGGCAACTTCTACCTTACGGTGACCTTGCCGAGGTCAAGCACGAAATGTGCGAAAGGCTCGAGCAGCGCGCCCGCGAGCGCGCTTACTTCCTATGGCAGCAGGAGGGTTGCTCGGAGAACCGGGCCGATGAGCATTGGCACAAGGCGCGTGAGATCGAGAGCAATGGCAGTTAGCCGCGCCTTCGCTCGCTCCAAAGCAGCCGTGTGGAATTGTTCGGCGGCGACGATACCACCGCTAGCCCGTCATGGTGAGGCAAGCCGGTCCTGACATCCACCCCGGCCCACCTGGTATCTGGTTGGCGCCGTGCGCCAAGTGCTGAGATTGGGGTTCCCCCGTCCACCAAGACGGAAGAACCCCGGTTCCGCTGTTTTGGCGAGCAAGGTGGAGCCTAAGCAAACCTCGGGAGGGTTGCGCGCAGATGACATGCTGAGCAAGCTTGTGCGGCCTGGCACCGCCCCAGGCCATCTGTGTGACAGGACGCACAAGCTTGCTTAGTTCGTGGAGGCTGCAGGTTACTTCTCCAAAGTCCAGGATACCGCTTCACAAAGCTGCTTGTACTCCTTGTCAGAAGCATTGCCCCTGCTTTCTGGAACGATGCTGACGAGTGCTGTAAATTTTGTCCTCTTGATTTTCAGAGCAGGTTGCGACGTCACCTGTTCAAAGGCTTTTGCGGGCGTTTAGCCTACTGCCGCAACGGCCGGACCGGCAGCGAAGTGCGCCGGAGGTGAAGCCCGTCGTCGAGCAAACCATCCCGCTTACCTGAATTGGCGCAAGGGCAGGCCTGCCGGTTACGGGATCGTCACCGCAGCGGAAGCGGTCGCCCCGCAGGCAAATCCGCCATCTCCCTCCGCCTGCACCGCCAAAACCTTTGGTGCCCTGCTTGCCGGGCCGATCCGCCCCAGCATCGCCCCACCTGGCATCCCACCCTTGCCTTGCCCATGTTTCGCCGCATTGATCCGGAGGACATCATGCTGAACCAGATTGCCACCCTGCCGCTGCGCGACCCCAGCCTGCTCCGCCAGGCCTGCTGCATAGACGGCCGCTGGATTGACGCCGACGACGGCGCGACGCTGACCGTCCGCAACCCCGCCACGTCAGACACCATCGGCACAGTCCCCGCTTTGGGCGCCGCCGAAACCCGCCGGGCTATAGACGCCGCCAACCGCGCCCTGCCGGCCTGGCGCCGCATGCTGGCCAAGGACCGCGCCATCATCCTCCGCCGCCTGTTCGCCCTGATGATCGAGAACCAGGACGACCTCGCCGTCATCATGACCGCCGAGCAGGGCAAGCCCCTGGCCGAATCCCGCGGCGAGATCGCCTACGCCGCCAGCTTCATCGAGTGGTTTGCCGAGGAAGGCAAGCGTATCTACGGCGACACCATCCCCACCAACGCCCCAGGCCGCCGCATCATCGTCACCAAGGAGCCGATCGGCGTCTTCGCCGCCATCACCCCCTGGAACTTCCCCGCGGCGATGATCACCCGCAAGGTCGGCCCCGGCTGGGCCGCCGGCTGCACCGGCGTCGTCCGCCCGGCCAGCCAAACCCCGTTCTCCGCCCTAGCCATCGCCGTCCTCGCCGAGCGCGCCGGCATGCCCCCCGGTGTCTGCAACGTCATCACCGGCCCCAGCGGCCCCATCGGCGCCGAGCTGACCGCCAACCCCATCGTCCGCAAACTGACCTTCACCGGCAGCACCGAGGTCGGCGCCAAGCTGCTGGCCCAATGCGCCCCCACCATCAAGAAGACCAGCATGGAGCTAGGCGGCAACGCCCCCTTCATCGTCTTCGACGACGCCGACCTAGACGCCGCCGTCGTCGGCGCCATCGCCAGTAAGTTCCGCAACGCCGGGCAAACCTGCGTCTGCGCCAACCGCCTGCTGGTCCAGGACGGGGTTTACGAAGCCTTCACCGCCAAGCTCCGCACCGCCGTCGAGGCCCTGCAGGTCGGCAACGGCATGGACCCCGGCGTGACCCAGGGCCCGATGATCAACATGGAAGCCGTCGAAAAGGTCGAGGCCCACATAAAGGACGCCGCCGGCCGCGGTGCCCACGTCATCACCGGCGGCGCCCGCCACCAGCTCGGCGGCACCTTCTTCCAGCCCACCATCCTGACCGAGGTCCCGCGCGAGGCCGACATCTTCCGTGAGGAAACCTTCGGCCCCGCCGCCGCCCTGTTCCGCTTCCATGACGAGGCCGAGGCGGTCGAGATGGCCAACGACACCGAGTTCGGCCTAGCCGCCTACTTCTACAGCCGCGACGTCGGCCGTATCTTCCGCGTAGCCGAAGGCCTGGAATACGGCATCATCGGCATCAACGAGGGCATCATCTCAACCGAAGTGGCCCCCTTCGGCGGCATGAAGAGCAGCGGCCTCGGCCGCGAAGGTTCTAAATATGGCATCGAGGACTACCTGGAAGTGAAGTACCTGGCGCTAGGCGGCATCGGCGGCTGATCGTCGTTTCAACGTCGCTTCAGCCATAACGGCGCGGGACGGGGAGGGGACAGCACCCCGCCCCGTCCGGCCCGCATGGTGCGGCCCCGTCCAGGACCCGCGCCGCACCATCACCGCCCCCGCCGCTGCAACGCCAGCAAGTACATCCCCGCCGCAATCACCACCATCCCGCCGATCACCGTCCAACGGTCCGGCACCTCCCCAAACAC
>CAXTOB010000301.1:0-7784 GCA_964245505.1 uncultured Acetobacteraceae bacterium
TGCCGCTCGATGCAGCCCTCAACTACATTGCCTCAGAGCCACACTTCTGGATCAACGCATGACCGGAAATGGCCAAAGTCGAGCTTAGTATCTGTCCGGAATCATATCTTTGTCTGACATAGCTTTCGCAGCATGAGACGGATGGAGGCCAGACGCAGAAATGCCAGCGCCTTGCGGTTCAGGCACTCCCAATCCTTGGCCAGCCGGCGGCAACGGTTCAGCCAAGCTATCTACGCTCAACGATCCAGCGCTTCGGCAGGACGGCAAAGCCCTTTGCCGCATCCGAGCGCTTGACGATCTCAACCTCGACCTGGCGCATGACCCGGGTCAGCCCAGCCTGGAACTGCGGCCCCTGGTAGCCGCCATCGGCATACAGCTTGCGCAGGAACGGGTGCAGGCCGAACAATGTCGCCAGCAGCAGCAACCCGCCGTCGCGATCCTTAGAGTCAAGGGACAAATTTTTGCTGGGGTAAGTGGCCACGGGGCTGGTTCGCCCCGTGGAGTGTCCGGGCCATCATGGTGTTGCGAAGCATCATGGAGGCGAGGACGTGGAGAAGCGTCTCATCGGGGACGCGGTGTGGCGACGCATGCTCGCCGCCTTGGCGACGGTGCCGTATATGCCTCTGAATGACCTGGAGCGCCTGCGCCGTTTCGTCAGCGCCTGCTTTGTCGTGATGCGGACCAACCTGACCTGGGCCGAGCTTGGCTGTCTGGTTCCGTCCGCGGAGGCGGCGAAGAGGCGGTTCCCGTCGCAAAGTGCAGCTTTGTGAGTGACTGGGCCAAGAAGGGCGTGTTCGACCGCCTGATGGAGTGCTCGCAGCCCGTAGCTGCGCCGGACGTGCTGCACATCGACAGCACCGGCGATTTCGCAAAGCGAAACGCAGGCATCAAGTGCCACCGCACCGCAACCGGCGCGCGTGGCGGGGGTGAGGAAGCCATCGGGCGCTCGCGCGGCGGGCTGACCACCAAGGTCCACCACGCCGTGGATGGTCTGGGCTTCATCCGCCGCCAACTGACCTCGCCGGGCCAGCAGGCCGACTGCAAGCAGGCGGAGGCGCTGACGGCGGGGTTGCAGCCGCTTTCGGTGGTGGGCGACAAGGGCTACGACAGCGACAAGGCGCGCGAGCATTGGCGTGCACGCGGCATCGGCGCCTGCATCCCACCCAAGCGCAACCGCCTTGTGCAGCACTGGTATGACACGGAGCTTTACCGCACCCGACACCTGGTCGAGAACTCGTTCAACCGCCTGAAAGACTTTCGCCGCCTCAGCCTGCGGCTGGACAAGACAGACACCAGCTTTCGCGCCTTCGCAACCTTTGCCGCCGCCATCCTCAACTGGCGGTTAAAGGTTAAGCTTTATCCCTAAACCCTGGGCTAAACCGAAGGCCGCTTTGAGTAGATTCCGATCCTGCCGCCGCACAGCGCCATCGTTTATCGGTGCCAATAAGTCGGACACGTCGCTGGCCGCGCTGACCGGCGCGGCTCGAAACGTGGGCATCGCTGGATATTTCGGGGCCAACATATGCTTGAGACGACAAACAAGTTTGCAGGGAGTGGGTGAATGCACATCGCCTTCATTGCTGCAACGGCCGCCATGGGCGGCTTGCTGTTCGGCTACGACACGGGCGTCATCTCGGGTGCGCTGCTGTTCCTGCGGACGGCCTTCCATCTTTCCCCCTTGATGCTCGGCGTCGTCACAAGCATCGCACTCGGCGGCGCGGCTTTCGGAGCGGCGTTCGCCGGACGGCTTGCCGACCGGTTTGGCCGCCGTCCGATCCTGCTGGTGACGTCGGTGATCTTCGTCGCCGGCGCAGCGGTGTCCGCGCTGGCACCCGACCTTCCCGTGCTGCTGGCTGGGCGCCTGCTGGTGGGTGTCGGTATCGGCGGCGCGTCCATGCTGACGCCGCTCTATCTGGCCGAAATCGCCCCGGCAAAGCAGCGCGGAGCGCTCGTGTCTTTCAACCAGCTCGCGGTCACGCTTGGCATCCTCGGATCGTATCTGATCGGCTACGCCTTGGCCGCGGATGGTGCATGGCGGTGGATGCTGGGGCTGGGCGGGGTGCCCGGCATCGTGCTGGCCGTCGGCATGCTGTTTCTGCCGGAAACGCCGCGCTGGCTGGCCGGGCACGGACACACGGACCAGGCCCGGGCCGCCCTGCTGCGACTGCGTGGGCATGGTGCGGATATCACAGCCGAAATGGCCCAACTGCGCGACGACCTCACGACCAAAGTCCAGGCAAGGCCGGAAAACCATCTCGGCCACCGGGCGGCCCGGCTGCCGATGATCGTAGGCATCGGGCTCGCCGTCTTCCAGCAGGTGACCGGCATCAACACCGTCATCTATTTCGCTCCGACGATCTTCCAGGCTGCCGGGTTATCCTCGGCCTCGGCCGCTATCCTCGCGACTGCGGGGATCGGGGTGGTCAACGTGGTCATGACGATGGTCGCGATCTGGCTGGTCGATCGGGTTGGCCGGCGCGCGCTGCTGCTGTGCGGGCTCGGCGGTATGGGGATCAGCCTCTGCCTGCTGGCGCTCGCCTTCATGCTCGGCTCCGGACCGGCGCTGGGATATCTCACCGCAGCTAGCCTGACGGCCTATATCGGCTGTTTCGCAATTGGGCTCGGCCCGGTGTTCTGGCTGCTGATCTCCGAAATCTTTCCGATGGCCATCCGGGCGCGCGGCATGTCGGCCGCCACCATCGCCAACTGGCTCTCCAACCTCGTGGTCGCGCTGACCTTCCTCGACCTTGCCGGCCTGATGGGCCATGCGGGCGTGTTCCTACTCTATGCGGCGCTGACCTTCGCCGGGCTGGCGTTCGCTTACGCTCTGGTGCCGGAGACCAAGGGGCTCAGCCTGGAAGCAATCCAGGCACTCTGGGCCAAACGCGCCGGAGCGAAGTCGCTGCTCGCTGTTTCTCATCCGACGCCAACCCGGTGAAGCCAACCGGCTCACCCTCGAAATCGCGTTAAAGACCGGGAGAGTGTCAAGAAACTGGGGCGCTACGCCGCGCGCTGGATTGCTGGGTGGCCGAACTGTCCGTCCAGCACCGCTGCCCTGACCTGAAGCACACGATGGGTGCCCTGTGGTGACCAGCGCATCTGCTGACGCTTGTTCATGCGGGCACTCATCAGCTGGTTGATGGTGCCCTCGGCCCGCGAGATCGAGACCGGCTTGCAGGCCCGATGGCGCTGGCCATCGTCGATCGGTGCGCCCTTGTTGCTTTCGATGTAGGCCTGCAGCTCCCTGCAACGCGCGACCAGGCGCCTCGCCGCCGCTCCCATTGCAGGATCGTCCAGCATGCTGGCGTCCTTGGCCCAGCCCGTGGTCTGGACCAGGGCCTCGGACGCCTTCTCGTAATGGCTGTTCCAGAGCAGATGGCGCAGTCGCTCCACGTCGATCCGAGCATGATCGGGCGGGATGGACGGCGGCTCCAGGCCGCACAGACCCGGTGATGGGCCGCATACGCCGCAACCTGGCCGCACAGCATGCTCGCCTGCAGCCTGGACAACAGCGTCCTGGTTTCCTCAAGCACAAGGCCGATTTCTGCGAGCGTGCTGACCACCGCCGGCCGGCTGATCGTTACCAGCTCCGTCGCCACCACCCCCTATGCTTGTCCCCGTCTCCAGCCGCACCGTCCACTGCCTTGTGCCTGTCGCCCTCGTGGTCAGGCATCAGCCATGCCGATCAGCCCGAGAGAGGCAAGTAGGTTGCCCCAGGTTTTTGACACTCCCCGTGCTTGGTCGGATGGTTGTGACCGCCGGTCAGCATGGAAGCTGGGTCGCCGTTCCGGCGCATTATTTCCATCGGCTACACGCGTGAGTTTCAAGCGCTAAGTTGACGTTTTGGTGGAACGACCGCAGCTAAAGATCCTAGGCCTGTTCGCACGCTTCCTGAAGGTTGACCCGATGCCCCCACCCCGGCTTCGTCTTGGCTTCTTCACCCGAGTGCTGGACAAGGCGGACCCGGCCGAACGCTACCGCCTGGGCGCTGCCCAGGTGCTCCATGCCGAGCAGATGGGCTTCGACTCCGCATGGGTCGCTCAGCACCACTTCCATGGGGACGAGGGCGGGCTGCCCGCGCCTCTGGTGTTCCTGGCCCACGTCGCAGCGCAGACCAGCCGCATCCGGCTGGGCACCGGCATCATCACCCTGCCTTTGGAGCTGCCCGTCCGCGTGGCGGAGGACGCCGCAGTGCTGGACCTGCTGTCCGGCGGGCGGCTGGAGGTCGGCGTCGGCGCCGGCGGCAACCTGACCGCCTTCAACGCCTTCGATCTTGACGTGGCCGACCGCGCAGACCTGTTCACTGCGCACCTGGGCACGTTGCGGGACGCCTGGGCCGGCCGGGACCTGCCCGGCGGGGACCGGCTGTATCCGGCCAGCCCCGGGCTGCAGGACCGCATTTGGCAGGCCAGCTTCTCGGTTGATGGCGCCCGCCGGGCTGGTGCCGCGGGCGATGGGCTGCTGCTGTCACGTACCCAGCCCCGCCTCGCCACGGCGCCGCGGGCCACGCTGCACGACCTGCAAGGCCCGATGGTGGACGCCTACCTGCACGCCCTGCCGCCGGACCATGCCCCTCGCATCTTGGCGTCCCGCAGCGTCTTCGTCGCCGACAGCCAGGCAGACGCCAGGCGCTTTGCCCAGGCAGGCCTGGAGCGGATGCGGGCACGGCTGGACCCGGCAGGCCCCTACGCCGCTGGCACCCTTGCGGACCTGATCGCCGCGTTTGACGTGCACGTCGGCACGCCGGAGGAGGTGATCGCATCCCTGCAAGCCGACCGCACCCTGGCGGCGGCGACCGATCTTGCGGTGCAGGTCCACTCCGTAGATCCGCCGCACGCCCATATCCTGCGCTCCATCGAGCTGATGGCCGAGGTGGTGGCGCCTGCGCTCGGCTGGGCACGGGATGGCGGCGCCCTGCGGTGCGCGGCGTGACGGATGCCATAGACCGCCTGGCCGGCATCGCCCCCGGCTCCGTCCTGGACGCCGCCCGCGCCCGCCGCCCCTTGGCGCGCACCCAGGCCCAAGCTAGCCACGACGCCCTGTTCCACCCAGCCGACCCCGGCGAGATGTCCCTGCCGGAGCGGTCCGCGGTGGCCGCCTTCGTCGCCGCGCTGCATGGGATGGAGCACGCCGCGGCTGGTTACCAGGTGCCCCTGCCGCCCGCCCTGGCCGACACCGTACAGGCAGCCGCGGCGGCAGCAGCGGGGCAGGGACCTTACGGCAGCTATCCCGCCGGCCCCCTGACGCCAGAGGACCAGCCCGGCCCCGTTTACCGGCTGCCGGAACCACACCGCGCCGCCCTCGGCCCGCGCCTCGCAGCGGCGCTGGACCACGCGCACATGCTCGTGCTGCATCCGCGTGACGCCGCGCCGGACCACCTGCAAACCTTGCTGGACGCCGGCTGGACGACCGCCGGCCTCGTCACCCTGTCCCAGCTCGTTGCCTTTCTATCTTACCAGTTCCGTGCCGCCGCCGGGCTGCGCGTCCTGGCTGCGACGGGGGCACAGCCGTGACGGACGCCCTGCGACCCGCCGGCCATCATGCGCCGACGGCCTTCACCCGTGACATGCTGGATTGGCTGCCCTGGCTGGAGCCGCCAGCGGCGGATGCGCTGACGGACCGGCAGCGGGCCAGCCTGGTGGACCCGGGCCGCGCCGCTTCCGCCTATTTCCGCCTGCTGTCCCTGGATCCGGATGTGCTGGAAGCGCGGACCCGCACGGACAAGGACATCTTCTACAACACCGACGCCGGCCTGCCGCGGGCGGAGCGCGAACTTGCCGCCGCCGCGACATCTCGCCTGAATGGCTGCATCTACTGCGCGTCCGTCCATGCACGCTTCGCCGCCAGTCATTCGAAGCGGGAGGCGGATGTGCAGCGCCTGCTGGACGAGGGGGTGGGCGCCAACCTCGGGGAGCCATGGAACGCCGTCGTGGCGGCTGCCGTTGCGCTGAGCGTCACGCCACCCGCCTTCGGGCCGGAACACGTGACGCGGCTGCGCGCCGCCGGGTTCGACGACTTAGCCATCGTTGACGTCATCAACGGCGCGGCGTTCTTCAATTGGGCCAACCGCCTGATGCTGTCCCTGGGGGAACCGGCGAGAGAACCGGCTACCCCGGCGGCGGGCTAGAGAAGGCCGTTCCAAACTGCGTCGCGCGGCTTGCCCTGCCTGAGCCGGGTGCCTTAGCCTCGCCGCACCGCAGCAATGCACAACCGGACCGCAAGGCCGGGACCGCGATGCCACCACCGCAATGGAGGACGCCGTGCCCCTCAATCGCCGCACCCTGCTTGCCGCCGCAGCCAGCCTGCCCGCCCTGCGCCTTACGCCCGCCTATGCCGCGGAGCCGATCCTTGCCGGCGTCAGCGGCCCCTTGACCGGGCCGAACGCGCAGTACGGCGCGCAGTGGAAGCGCGGCTTCGACCTGGCGCTGGACGGCATCAACGGCCCGGGGAACGATGGCAGCGGGGTGAAGGGCCGGCCCATCGCCTATGATTTCCAGGACAGCCAGTCCGATCCGCGGCAGTCCGTGGCCGTCGCGCAGAAGCTGGTAGCCAACCCGGCCGTCATCATCGAGCTGGGGGACTTCTCCTCCCCGGCTTCGATGGCGGCATCGCCGATCTATCAACGGGCCAAGCTGGTGCAGTTCGGCTTCACCAACTCGCACCCCGACTTCACCAAAGGCGGGGACCATATGTGGTCCAACTCCACCAACCAGGCGGAGGAGCAGCCGCAACTGGCCGCCTACGCCGCGAAGCTCGGCTTCAAGCGCCCGGCCCTGCTGCACCTGAACACCGACTGGGGCCGCACCGCGAAGGATGCCTTCCTGAAAGCAGCACCCGGCCTGGGCATGGAGGTGACTGCGGCGGAGGGATACCAGGCCACCGAGCAGGACTTCCGCCCCACCCTGGTACGTGCCCGGGACAGCAAGCCGGACGGGCTGGTGCTGCTGTCCTACTACGCCGACGGGGCGCTGATCAGCCGGCAAGCCAGGGACGCCGGCCTGTCGCTGCCGATCCTGGCGGGCACGAGTAACTACTCCCCCAAGTTCATCGAGCTGGGCGGCGCAGGCGTGGAAGGCGTCCACGTCATGAGCACCTTCTTCCCCGGCGACCCCCGCCCGGAGGTGCAGGACTTCGTCCGCCGCTACCGTGCCAAGTATGACCAGGAGCCGGACAGCTTCAGCGCCGGGGCCTACGACACCATGGTCCTGTTCGCCGCCCTGTGCGACCAGTTCGGCGCCACGCGGGAGGCGATGCAGCAGGGGCTGCTGGCCATCAAGGACGTGCCCAGCGTCATCTACGGCAAGGTCACGTTCGACCCGGCGACCCGGCGTGTCCAGGGCGCGACATACAAGCTGCTCACGGTGAAGGACGCCAAGTTCGCGGTCTGGGACGGGGCGCGGGCCACCACGGGGTAGCCATCGCGTGGGGTCGTTCCTCGACTACACCGTCGATGGCCTGATTATCGGCAACATCTATGCCCTGCTGGCGGTGGGGCTGGCGCTGATCTTCGGGGTGTCGCAGCTCATCAACTTCGCGCACGGCTCGGTTTACGCCGTCGGCGCCTATGTCGGCTGGACCTGCGTGACATACCTGCACACGCCGCTGCCGGTCACGGTGCTGGCGGTTGTCGTCGTGTCGGCCCTGCGGGGCATGGGGATCGAGCGGGTGGGCCTGCGCCCGCTGGCCGGCTCCGCGCGCATTGCCCCGTTGCTGGCCACCATCGGCATCGGATTGATGCTGGACCAGGCCCTGCAAATCCTGTTCACCCCGGACCCCCGCGCGCT
>CAXTOB010000302.1:0-7781 GCA_964245505.1 uncultured Acetobacteraceae bacterium
GGCCAGGACGTGGACCTCGCAGTCCCCAGGATACATGCGGCCGGGCTTGCCGGGGTAGGCGAAGAAGCCGACCGGCGCCACCGCGCCCACCAGGATCAGGTGGCGCACGCCGGCCAGGGACTCGACGGCCTGGTCCACCGGGTATGGCACCCGGGCGATCGGCGTCCGCCCGGCGCCGCGCTCGATCCGGTTATTGCTGGTTTGCGCCATCATGCGCGCGCCGGTCGCGGCCAGGATGCCGGCGGCGACGGCCAACGGTCCCGCCCGTAGTGCCAGGCCGGACATGATCAGCATGGCCGGCTCGCCGGAGCGCAGGGCACGGACCGCGCCCTCAACCGCGTCCGGGGAAGCAATCGGCGCGGCTGGCAAAGGCAGCGGCGTGCCAACCACCCCACCGTCGTCCCAGCATGTGTCGGACGGCAGGATCAGCGTGGCAACGCCGCCGGGCGACGAACGCGCAGCCTGCACGGCGCTGGCGCAATCCGCTCCCACATCCGCCGCGCGAGAAGCCGTGCGGACCCAGGCCGACACGCCACGGGCGAAGCCCTCGGTATCCGCCGTCAGCGGCGCATCCAGCGGGCGATGGTAGGTAGCCTGGTCGCCAACCAGGTTCACGATGGGAGAGCGTGCCCGGCGCGCATTGTGCAGGTTGGCCAACCCGTTCGCCAGGCCGGGGCCGCAGTGCAGCAGGGTGGCGGCTGGGCGGTCCTGCATCCGGGCGTAGCCATCGGCGGCGCCGGTGACGACGCCCTCGAACAATCCCAGGACGCAGCGCATCCCGGGGATGCGGTCCAGGGCGGCGACGAAGTGCATCTCCGACGTGCCGGGGTTGCTGAAGCAAGTATCCACCCCGCACGCCAGCAGCGTGTGCACCAGGCTTTCCGCACCGTTCATCCCGTATCCCTTCCGTCCAGTCCGGGGACGATGCCCCCTGCCCCGCCGCCTGGCAACGGCTTGCCCCCGGGCTTGGCTGCCTGACTTGCCCCCCTGGCTTGCCCCTGCACGCCGCCCGGCCTACCCATCGGGCAAACGAGAGGGGACGCGCCGCCGACATGACCACCATCCTGTATCCCGAGGCCATGTATCCCGACGACGCCGAGGAGCGCCGCATCTTCGGCCCGGACGTGACCATCCTGCGCCGGGACACCAAGGTGCTGGCCGACTTGACGGACGCCGACTGCGCCGAAGTGGACGGGCTGATGCTGTTCCGCCAGTTCTGCACCGAAGCCGACCTAGCGCGGTTCCCCCGGCTGCGCGCCATCGTCCGCATGGGCGTGGGCTATGACCGGATCGACCGCGCAGCCGCTGCCGCCCGCGGCGTGACCGTGTGCAACGTCCCGGACTACGGCACGACGGAGGTGGCCGATCATGCGATGGCACTGGTGCTGGCGCTGCGCCGCGGCATCATCCTGCACCACGAATGGCAGCGGCACGATCCGCCGGAGCCCTGGCGCGGGGCGGACCACCCGCTGCTGCGCCGGGCCAGCACGCAGGGCTTCGGCATCGTCGGCATGGGCCGGATCGGCACGGCTGTGGCGCTGCGAGCCAAGGCGTTCGGCTTCCGCGTCACGATCTACGACCCGCATCTACCGAACGGGGCGGAGCTTGCGGTGGGCGTCGCCCGTGCGCCGACTCTGCACGATTTGATGCGGGTGTCGGACGTGCTGTCCATCCATACGCCGCTGACGCCGGACACGACGGGCATGATTGACCGTGCCGCGCTGGCTCGGCTGCCGCCCGGCGCCGTCGTGGTCAACACTGCCCGCGGCCCGGTGCTGGACGTGGACGCCCTGGCAGACGCGTTGCGCGAGGACCGCATTGCCGGCGCCGGGCTGGACGTCCTGCCGGTGGAGCCGCCGGTCGAGCCGGTCCCGGAGCTGCTGCGCGCCTACCGTGCGCGGGAGCCCTGGGTAGAGGGGCGCCTCATCATCACCCCCCACTCCGCTTACCTGACGCCGGAGGCGCATTGGGACATACGCATCAAGTCCGCCGAGACGATGCGCGCGGCGGTGCTGACCAACCATCCGCAGAACGTGATTCCGCCGGGGTCGTTCTAGATCGGTCTGCGTCCAGGTCTGGACGCAGACCGATCTAAGCAGGCTTGCGCGGCCTGTCACACAGACAGCCCGCGGCCGTGCCAGGCCGCGCAAGCCTGTATATTTTTTCGTCTGTGCGCCGGACCTCCAGAGGTTTGCTTAGTTTTTCCCTAGACGAGCAAAAATGTGCAGTTGGGTTCGGTCTCTACATGTCTGGACCCCACTGCAGACTGCTGCGCTTTATGTCCGCGCACAACCCTCTGATGGCTTGCTCAAATCCCGCCAGAGCCCGCACAAGCAACGATTAATGCTAAGGGCCGGGAACAGCGCCACCCCTCTGCCCAACTCCCTCGCAAGCGCGCCGACCTATGTCAGCGACGTCCGACTGGGCCTGTCATTATCCTTGCAGCGCCTGTCCCGGTGATGCCAGACTTTCCCGCAACGAAAGACCAAGAGCCGGGAGAGAAACCATGGACGTCGCCACACTGGCGCCTGACCGCCTGTCCGCCGCCGACCAGCGCGTGACCGCGTGGCTGCACCGCTTCGGGGCCGCCCTGGAACTCCGCGACAGTGCCGCCGCCGCTGCGCTGTTCACGGAAACCTGCTTCTGGCGCGACCTGGTCGCCTTTACCTGGAACATCACGACTCTAGAGGGCCGCGAGGCCATACGAGCCATGCTGGATGCCCAGCTCGGTGCGGCGCAGCCCCATAGCTGGTCGCTGGAGGAGCCTGCGACCGAGGCTGGCGACGTCACCGAAGCCTGGATCTCGTTTGAAACCGGGCATGCCCGCGGCTACGGCCACCTGCGTCTCAAGGGCGAGCAGGCCTGGACACTGCTCACGACTGCACGCGAGCTGAAGGGCTTTGAGGAGCCGGGCGGGCCGCGGCGCGAGAAGGGCGTCGAGCACGGCGTCCAGCAGAACCGCCAATCCTGGCGGGACCGCCGGGCAACGGAAGAGGCCGAGCTTGGCACGAGCCGCCAGCCCTACTGCCTGGTGATCGGCGGCGGCCAGGGCGGCATCGGGCTCGGCGCCCGGCTAAAGCGCCTCGGCGTGCCGACGATCATCATCGACAAGCACGAGCGGCCCGGCGACCAGTGGCGCAGCCGCTACAAGTCGCTGCACCTGCACGACCCGGTTTGGTACGACCACCTGCCCTACCTGCCCTTCCCCGACCACTGGCCGGTGTTCGCCGCCAAGGACAAGATCGGCGACTGGCTGGAGCACTACGTCAGCATCATGGAGCTGAACTACTGGACCCGGACCGAGTGCAAGTCGGCGCGCTACGACGAGGACAAGCAGGAGTGGACCGTCGAGGTCGTGCGCGATGGCCGGCCTCTGACGCTGCATCCGAAGCAGCTTGTGCTGGCGACCGGCATGTCCGGCATTCCCAACATGCCGGACCTCCCGGGCATGGAGCGGTTCAAGGGCGAAAGCCACCATTCCAGCCAGCACCCCGGCGGCGAGCGCTACCGCGGCAAGCGGGCGGTGGTGATCGGCTCCAACAACTCGGCGCACGACATCTGCGCCGACCTCTGGGAGCACGGCGCCGACGTCACCATGATACAGCGGACCTCGACCCACATCGCCCGGTCGGAGTCGCTGATGGACCTGGCGCTGGGCGGTTTGTATTCCGAGCAGGCCGTCGCCAATGGCATCACCACCGAGAAGGCCGACCTCACCTTCGCCTCGATACCTTACCGGATCATGCACGAGTTCCAGATCCCGGTTTATGCCGAGATGAAGCAGCGTGACGCCGGGTTCTATGAACGGCTGGAGGCGGCAGGTTTCAAGCTCGACTTCGGCGATGACGGGTCGGGGCTGTTCATGAAGTATCTGCGCCGCGGCTCCGGCTACTACATAGACGTCGGCGCGTCCGAGTTGATCGCCGATGGCAAGATCCATCTGCGCCACGGCCAGGTGAAGGAAATCACCGAGACCGGGGTACGGCTGGAGGATGGCACGGAGCTGCCGACCGACGTGATTGTCTATGCCACGGGATACGGCTCGATGAACGGCTGGGCCGCCCGGCTGATCAGCCAGGAGGTGGCCGACAAGGTCGGCAAGTGCTGGGGCCTGGGTTCCGACACTACCAAGGACCCCGGCCCGTGGGAGGGCGAGCTGCGCAACATGTGGAAGCCGACCCGGCAGGAGGCACTGTGGTTCCACGGCGGCAACCTGCACCAGTCCCGCCACTACTCGCTGTATCTCGGCCTGCAGCTCAAGGCGCGCATGGAGGGTATCCCGACGCCGGTCTATGGCTTGGCGGAAACGCACCATGCGGCCTGACTGGGATAGGCTGGGGCGCTGGAGCGAATTCTAGCCGGGTTTCGACGCGTGGCAACTGAATGGGAGACTTCAAACCTCTGCTCGCTGAGGAGAAAGCTAAACCGGCCTACGTCCAGTTTGGACGTAGGCCGGTCGAGCCGTAACCGCTGTGCCGCCGCAGGCGAACAAGGCTCGCATAGCCCGTCGCACAAGCGGTTTGCGGAGTTTCCAGGCCGGCTTGGCCTCTTCGGTGGGCCTACCGACAAGCTTGTGCCTGGGAAACCCTGGCCCGTTTCGCCGAACGGTCCCGACCGTAGTGCCAGCGGATACGGCTGAAGCTGGCGCCAACTGGCATCTGTATTCCCTTGGACGCCATTGCACCGTGATCGCAACGGAAGCGGCGACTATGCGTGGCTAAGCCGTAGGAATAGTTCGGGTAGCCCTGGACCGCACCGCCGCGGGCGCAGTTCGCGGTGGCGATGGCGGTCGGACTACAGCGGGCCAAGCATATCAGCGCCTTTCCAGCCGCATTAAGATCATTTTCACCATTATCTCGCCAAGCTGCCCTGGATTGGCGTCCGTCCAGGCATGGTGGGCAGGCACGCTGCCCGTCCCTGAATGGGATGGCAGAGCATGGAGAATGGCGTGATGTATGACGGCGTTCAACGCCTTGAACCCGGGCCTGCCCCATGGCGTGGCAATGCCCACCTGCGCCGCGGCCGGGCCGGCGCCCCCGCCGTGTTGGACACGACACCCCGGGGTTACTTAGTGTTCGACGGACGGATGCGGGTCGTGCTGAATAACCCGCAGGCCGCGCGCCTGCTTGGTTTGCAACATCACGCTGGCCGGACTTCCCTGCCCCAGTGGCTGCACGACTCCGACATCCTCGACGCTGGCGCGCAACTGGCGCTGTCGCAAGCGGCCCAGGTGGCCCGCTGCGGCGATTATACGACGGAGGTGCAGTGTATCGGCGGCTTGCAGGTGTCCATCCGCCCCTTGTCGCAGGAGGCCGGCACCGCATCCGCAGCAAGCGCCGGCGATGGCGATGGCGCGTTCTGGCTCGTCAGTTTGGCTGCCCTGTAAAGGACGGAAGGCTTCACCAACATGCAAGGGTCCCAGTAAGCCGGACGACGCCAGAGCGGGCGCCTGCGGGACTGATTGGTGTGCTGACGCAGGGGCAGGCGTGATAGGCGGCCGGTTGTAGCGGGGGCAATGAGGGGCGCTTTTTCGGCCAGTACAGCTTTTGCAACGTTTGGGTCGCATATCGGAACCTATCGGTGCCACTGCAGGTCCGAGTGAAGATGGCCGAGAGTGAGGCCGCCGCAATGCGTGAGCACACCGCTGCACCCAGCGGTAAAAACATGGCTCACCATTCCACATCTAATCCTAACTTGCTGCTCTCCCAGCGCCCGGTGAAGTTACGGGGAACCCCAATCCTGGCTGTCCTGTCCCGCCGCCACGCGCCGGCTGCCATACGATGACGGTGCCGGACAGCACGTGGAAACAGCACTATGCGCATTGCCCGCCCACGCAGCCTGCGGACCGCCAACCTGGCCCTGCCCGTCGCCCTAGCCGCATGCATGATCTGCCTTCCGTTGCTGCGCCACGTCTATTCGTTCGGCGACGAGGGCGTCTCGCTCGACGCGGCCGACCGCCTGGCTGGCGGAGAGCGGCTATATGCCGATTTCTTTGAGTTCCTGCCGCCGGGCAGTTTCCTCATCGTGCAGGGTTGGTTCTACCTGGTCGGCTCCTCCCTTGCCGCAGTGCGCGGGCTTGCCGTGCTGACCCTCTCAGCAATCGCCGCCATGGCCTACCTGTGCTGCCGCGAGGCATCGCGCAGCAATCTCTCCTCCGTCATGGCCGTGCTACTCTGGTTAACTGCATCACCGCCGATATGGTTGATGGAGATCAACCACCATTGGTTCACTACCTTCTTCTCAATCGCGGCAGCCCTGATGACGCTCCGGGATTCTCGCGCTGGGCCACGCTCACAGGTCATGCCCTTGCTCTGCGGCTTGGCTGCCGGCGCCGCGGCGATGGTGACGCCGACACAGGGTGCCCTGACGCTGCTGGCCGGGGCGGCGTCTTTCATCGGCCCTGGCGGTGTACGGCGGCTCGCGTGGCTCGCCGCTGGGTGCGCCGCCGTGCCGCTTCTGACCCTGGCCTACATCCTCCATCAAGACTCGCTCGCCGCGGCCGTAGCCGACGTCCTGGTTCACACCGCGACGCGATATGCAACGATCCAAGCCCTGCCCTATGGTGACGGCGGTACCGTGCTTCACTCCTTGGTCCTTATCCACCCGCTAAACCTGCTGCTTCTCGCCGGCGTATGCTGGCGGGATAGGCGAGGATGCCTGCACGACCGGATGCTGCGGACAGCAGCAGCATTCGCGCTCGCTGGCTTCATCGCAGTGTTTCCCAGGCCGGACCTGGTACACATTGCCTATTCCCTACCCTTAACACTGCCGTTGACCGCACTGTGCGCCACCCGCCTGGCCCGCGCCGCGGCGCCACGCGTCGCCCTCGCCGGCGCTACCGCAGCCGGTTTCCTCATCTTGCTTGCCGCGATCCCGCTAGTGGTGGCGCAGGCCCGGACTAGGGCGCCGACCGCCACCGCACGCGGGGAGGCGATGTTTGTCACTAGCCCGGCATCGCCCATGCTCATCACCCGGCTCGCCGAGGAGTCTGCGTCGGAGCAGATATTTTTCTACCCCTACATGCCGATGGTTCCCTACCTGACCGGGCGCCGGCAAGTGTCCCGCTACGACGTTTTCACCCCCTTCTACACAACCGATCTGCAGTACCAGGAAACCTGCACGCAGATACTGCGCGAGGCATCGCTCGTCGTCGTGGATTGGGGCTGGGCCGACATGGCGTTCCTACATATCGTCTATCCCGCTATGCCAGACGGCGGCACCGCGGCAAAGGACGCGCTTGAGGCCGCGCTGCACAGTCGGTTCACCTCGATCTGGCGGTCCGGGTCATTTGAGATCCTCCGTCGGACCACGGACGCCAATGAGGCCGGGCCGGAATGCCTAAGCGGCACCTGATCCCGCCGGTTGCTAACCTCGCAAAGTGAGGCGCACCGACTCGCAGTAGATCATTAGTAGTGCCGGCCCTGGCGAGACATGATCTCCCCAACAGGCAAGTGCGCTTTGATAAGCCGGAACAGGGACTGCCGTTCATCTAGCCCAAGATCAATGCGTCCGAAGCCACTCGCCGCCATATCTGCCTCCGACCCTCAATACCTCAAAGGAGCGGTAAGTCGCATTTAAAATAACGCCTGCCCATGCTGCGCCGCAGCATTGTCGAAGCGCCAACATAGATGAGACTGTGATGCGACGACGAAGCAGGGCAGCCGTTATCATACGGCTGGAGCAAGAGGACAGATGCCGGGGCTCGACAGAAAGATGCCGGGGCTCGACAGAAGGCAGTAGTGAGCCCCCACCAACCAACTCGCTCCCACCCATGTTGACAC
>CAXTOB010000303.1:0-1384 GCA_964245505.1 uncultured Acetobacteraceae bacterium
GCATCACAAAGCTACTCAGAATGCTCGCCGTTCCACAGCGTTGAACAGCCCTGGGAGAAAAGCCCAGTGCCTATCCGCAAAAGTTTTGAACGTTTTCGGTCTGCTATAGCTTGGTCGGCCTCGACCTAACCCATGAACGTTTCCACCATGAGACGATGGCGGAAATGCCAAAAACGATGGCCGACGCGCCTGCTCCGTACAGGCCCTGATCGGCGTGCTCCGATCCAAGCTGATCTGCATCACGGGAGGGTTCGGCAACTCCAGCGGCACGGTCCCGCCACGAAGGGCGAGCAACTTCCACCCCGGCGCACCCGAATGATGGGCACGCGTATGCAGGTTGACGCGTGCTGAAACAGCCATGCCGCATCACAGGACAGCTCGACGCTCAGGACCTGGCCAAGCAGTCTGCAGCAGAAAGCGGCCATTCAGGTCGCTGGCGAGTATCAAGCCGCCAGGCCTAATGCTGACGAAGCTCACACGTCCACGAAGAACGCTGCCGCGGCTGTGCGTTCAGGCCGGCTGGGAACGGTTATCCCAGAATCCAGTGCGTCACGGTCCCGACAACGCCCCAGCATCCCAGGGCGAGAGCCAGCGTCAGCGTCATGCTCAGGGATCGCGAAACTGGCTCACGTTCGGTCACCCATTCTTGGAACCTCGTCATGTCCAAGCCTCCCGTTGCAGGGCTTCTCCGCCCTATTCAGTGTTGCACCCTCGCTCCGTCCGGCTTCACCGGCGCGGATGGTATCGTTGATGCCAGCCACAATATTTTGCAACTATTCGTAAATACTTATCACGTTCATGATTGTCAAAAATTATCAGGTGAGTGTTGGCCGCTGCTTGCCGCCCGGCACCGAGCAGGCCTGCAAGGCCTGCCAAAGCGACGGCCTGCGACCACTTGATCCAGTTCTGCCCTTCATCGGTGCACGGATTTCAACCAGTTTCCTCAGCCCTGAAGGCCGGCCCATCCCTTCAGATCGAGCACCCCACCCCGGCAACCTGGTCCTACCAGACCCCCGGTCATCCCTGGTCGGCCCGCAAGGGAAACCTGGCCGGGCTGGGCAGGGATCATGCGGCCGGTCGCGTCCGGCTTACCGGTCGGGTGATCCCCTGAACGGCCGCGCGGCTACAGTCAGTAGCGGCCAGCCCCAAATCCGGTTGACCCGGGCGGGCGGGAAATGGATGGGATAGGCGATGCCGCGGAGGACCTTTCCTGCCAACCCGCTTTCGCCAACTGTCCTGGATCTGTTCAGCGGTATCGGCGGCCTCAGCCTCGGTCTGCACTGGGCCGGAATGCGGACGGCGGCGTTCTGCGAATCCGACCCATTCGCCCGCTCCGTCCTGCGGCGGCACTGGCCCGGCATGCCGGTGTATGACGACATACGCA
>CAXTOB010000303.1:1394-1823 GCA_964245505.1 uncultured Acetobacteraceae bacterium
CCCTCACTGCCGCCCGGCTGCGGAACGACGGGGTGCCGCCGCCCTGGCTCGTGTGCGGCGGCTTCCCCTGCCAGGACGTCAGCCTTGCCGGCCGCGGCGCCGGCATCGAGGGCGCACGCACGGGCGTGTGGTCCCAAATGGCGCGCCTGGTCGCCGAGTGCCGACCACGTTGGGTGGTGGCTGAGAACGTCCCTGGCCTGCGAGGCCGCGGGGCGGACCGGGTCCTGCACGACCTGGAGGCTGCGGGCTACGCCTGCTGGCCGCTGGTGGTGGGTGCTGTCCATGCCGGCGCCCCGCACCGGCGTTCGCGCGTGTGGCTGGTGGCCCAAAGCCTTGCTGCCGACGCCAGTGGCGCGGGATTGGAAGTGGGGGAGCGCTGCGCAGCAGGGCCGGCGCCGCGCCTGCCAACTGAGCGACGCAGTGGCTGGC
>CAXTOB010000303.1:1833-7767 GCA_964245505.1 uncultured Acetobacteraceae bacterium
AACCCATCCTACGCCGAGTGGATGATGGGCTTCCCGCCGGACTGGACCGGTCCGGACGTGAGCGGGTAGCGCGGCTTCGTGCCTTGGGCAATGCTGCAGTGCCGCAGAACGCAGCCATGCTGGGTCGGGCGTTGCTGGCCGCAAGCCTGGTATGGACAGCAACAACAAGGAAAAACGACGTTTGTGACGACCTGTGACAGATTTGTAACCAAACCTGCTTGTCAGTGCGGCAAACAACATTAATATTCGATAAAGCTAACACTATCTTACAGCCGATGATATATGCCGCTCCTTAAGGTTCAAGCATGACGCCGTCTTACCAGCCCGGTGCTAAAGCCACCTTTACCGTGCTGCCCAGGAATGGGGACAGGCTTTCGGACCATGCTGGGCACGCGATGCCGCAAGTGTTGGTCTCACCAGAAGGCGGCGATGCCCGCATCAAGGCGATCAGCCGTGCCGCAGCGGCGTTGTTCGCCGCGCCGGGAGCCTTCGTGTCGTTGCTGGATCAGAGCATCCCAGGGATGCCGGTTTCGTCGTCTAAATCTTGGCAACGGCTTGGGGAGGCGCTGAGCGGCCCATCCATCCTGTCGTCCTTGCTTGAGGCCCCGGGAAGTACGGTCGTCGTCGATAACGCGGTCCGGGATACCCGCTTTGCCGGGTTACCTCTGGACGCTGGGCCGGACCAAGTTAGATTCGTCATCCTCGCCAAGTTGCTGGACGGCGACGGCCACCTGATGGGCGCCCTATGCGTCGTGGATTATGTGTGCAGGGATCAAAGGACCGGCCCGGTGTCGCCGGAAAGGCTCGACCAGCTTGCCAGCCTGGCCGACGCCGCCGCCGCGGTACTGGAGCTGCGCCGGACCGAGGCGGCGCTGCATCACCGCGCGACGCATGACCCGCTGACCGGCCTGCCTAACCGGGCCTTGCTGCAATCGCGCGTTGCCGACGCGATCGGCCCGGGAGAACTGCGGCGCTGCGCCATGCTGACCATAGACCTCGGCCGGTTCAGCCAAGTGACCGACCTAGCCGGACATGCCGGCGGCGAGACGCTGCTGCAGCAAGCTGCGCAAAGGCTGCAGGCCATGACAACGGTACGGAGCGTGCTGGCACGGCTGAGCGGCGACGAGTTCGGGTTCCTGGTGCCCGGCGCCGGCGGCGGCAACGCCGCCCAGGCAATGGCCGACGAGGCGCTCAATCTGCTCGCACGTCCCTTTGTCATCGACGGCGTGCCCATCATGATCAGCCCGTCCGTTGGCATCGCCTGCTGCCCGGACGACGCGACGTGCGCCGATACCCTGATGCGCCGGTCCGCGGACGCCCTGTACTGGGCGAAACGGCGCGGCCGCAACCAGTCCTACCGGTTCGATGCCGGGCTGCAGCGGCAGGTGATGGACCGCCACCTATTGGAACGAGAGCTTCGCTCCGCGCTAGCCGGCAACGCCTTCACCCTGGACTGGCAGCCTTTCGTCGCAACGCGGACGGGGCAGTTGCTGGGGTTTGAGGCTCTGCTTCGCTGGTCGCGTCCCGGTCATGGCACGATGGCGCCGGACGACTTCAGGGAGGTTGCAGAAGCATGCGGCCTAGGGTCGGCGATCGACCATTGGACTCTGGAGGCTGCATGCCGGGCTGCCGCCGCTTGGCCGGAAGAGCACCTGGTATCCGTGAACCTGTCCGCCAACTGCTTCAGTGGGACCAGTCTGCAAAAGATGGTGGTGCGGGCACTGCGGGACAGCGGACTGGCGCCTGAGTGCCTGCAACTGGAAATGGAGTCCCGCGCCTTCGCCGCGCCAGGCCGGGATGCCGTGGCACAGGCGGCGGCGTTGCGGCGCCTTGGCGTGCGCTTGACCCTGAACGACTTTGGCGCCGGGTGCTTCGTGCTCAGTCAAACGGCCGACCTGCCGTTCGACAAGATCAAGATCAACCGCCTGCTCCTGCAGGGAATCGGCATGAATGGCCGAGCCGCGCTGGTGGTCAAGGCCGCATGGCAGCTCGGTCGCGCGTTGGGGGCGACGCTGTGCGCGACCGGTCTGGAAACGGCAGAGGAGTATGCCTTCCTGCTGGCGCATGGCTGTGACGAGATGCAGGGCACCTACGTCGCCATGCCGGGGTCGGTTGCGACTGACCCGGGCTTTGGCCGCGCAGCAGTGCTGGCGGAGCTGGAGGTCAACGGCATGAAGGACCCCCTCGGCGCGATGCGCGGATTGGCCGCAGCGGCCGCAGCATCATCGGTACTTTGGCTCGGGGCTATGCAGGTATTCAGGCTGCTGCATTAAAGTAGGTTGCATAAACGCCCGGACGCATGGACGCCGAACTCTAACAGCAAGCGCCAGTTCGGCAACCTGAAGACCAAACAGGTTGGGAGCATCAGAAATATGCTTCATAGAAAGCTAAAAACCTGATATTGCTACCATTTTTATGGTAATGGCGCGGTTACTTTACGACGAATCCCTACGTTACAAAAATATTAAAAGTCGGTAAGGGCTCACTATTAGCTTCCGCGGAGCACGCCGGATAAATTTTGTGCTGCATCCGTTGCCGCTGAACGGAACACAGGTTACAGCCCCCGCAACGATATTCGGGAGGCACTCCGGTGGCGGATACATTTTTCTGGTTGGGCGCGCCCCGCAGCGGGCTCGCATCAACGGCTGCGAATTGGCAGGACGCCACCACCGGCGTTAACCCTGCTGCGGTTACGCCCGGAGCTGCCGACATCGCCGTCCTACAGGGTGGGGCCGGCGTGAACGAGCAGATCGTGGGCGGCACCCTGGGCACTGCCACACTTCATCTGCCCGGCAACTCGGCGATCGAGGGTAAGCTTACGACCAACAGCCTGCTGATCGGCAGCTTCGTGACGCCGTATGGCCTTCCGCCGAATGCGCCCGCCGCAGATGACACCGATGCGGTGGATGTGGAGCAGGGTTGGTCACTGGGCGGCACGTATACCTCGGTTTACTCCAACCTAGAGGTGGACGGCCCCGGCGCCCTGCTGGCGGCGGCGGCATTCAGCACCAACCTCAACACCCTGAGCACAACCCAGGGCGGGCAGGTCGTCGTCGCCAACAACGCTGCGCTGGTCGCTGCCAATAGCCTTAACCTCGGCAGCGGGGGATTGGTGGTTGACCCGGTCTCCATCGTGGAGATCGGCCTGCTTGGCGGCTCCAGGAAAGGCGCAGTCACCGTTGATCCCGGCACCACGTTCAGCCTTGGCGACTCGACCTATGTTTACGTCCCGGTGGTGGACAACGGCTCCCTGATTTTCGGGGGAACCGCGAACACCGGCGGAACGGCAAGCGGTGGGGTCAGCGGCACCGGCAGCCTGTTTGTAAGCGCCAACGGCGCAGGCACCGTCAAGGGCGGGATCACCGGCCTGGCCGGGATCACCGTAAACGATGGCGGCACCCTGACCGCCACCAACAACACGTCAGGCATCGGTGCGATCAACGCGGGCGTCAAGGCCAGCCTGGTCCTAGGCAATGTCACCGGCAGCGGCCCAATCACCATTGGCGCCAGCAGCACACTCGGCGCCACCTCCCTGCAGGATGACGGCGCCATCGCCATCGGGACGGGCGCCACATTCAACGTGTCCGGCGCCCTGCAGCACAGCGCCGGCAACGGCATGGCCGTCAGCATGGGATCGGGCTCCGTCCTGAACCTGTCGGGACAGGATGTGAACGTGCCGATCGCACTGGGCACGCGCGGCAACGTGGCGCTGAACCTGAGCGCCGGGTCGAACGTCGGCGGCGCCGTCACCGGCTTCGACAGCAGCGACCTGATCCGCAACGTGCCGACCCTCACCAACACCTTGATCGTGAACCAGGCCACTTGGACGCCGGGCCTCGTGACCCTGGCCAGTGGCGGCACGGCCGTCACCACCATCGCGCTCTCCGGGGACTACACGGGCCAGCCGTTCCTGACCAACTCGGTCGGCATCACCTTTGGCGACACCGATGTCGTGCTGCCCGGCGCCGTCAGCAACGGCCTGGGCGCCGGCACGCAGAACCTCACCGGGAGCGCTGCACGCTTCTTCAACCTGCTGACCGGCGGCGGCGGTGCTGGGGCATTGAGCATCGGCGGCAACCTCGCCATGTCCGGCACTTACGGCGCGGCCAGCTTGTTGCTGCACAGTACGGCGGCCAGCACGATCGACGCGCTGGACCTGCAGGCCAACAGCAGCCTGGCCGTGTCTGGCGACGCAGGCGTGCAGTCCAACCTGGAGCTGACCGACCACAGCGCCATGACGGTCGGCGGCCGGCTGACCACCGGCGGCGGCAACGGCTACTTCGGCGAGGTCATGCTGCTCGGCGCGTCCCGGCTGCAGGCCGCCAGCATGACCCTGCTGGGGGAGACCGCCCAACTCGGCGGCATCAACAGCAACCCGGACGTGGCCATCCTGGGCAACAGCGTGCTGGAACTGGGCAGCCGCGGCGGGGCCGCCGCCGGGACCCTGACCATAGACCCCGGCGCCACCCTGACCGGCGCGGTCGAGAGCGGCGAGATCAACGTCCCTACCGTCCGAGACGACGGGGCCATCACCATGACGCCCTCCGCCCAGGGATTGTCGCAACTGCATCTGACGGGCGACCTGACCGGCAACGGCACCCTGACGACGATTGCCAACTCGGACGTTTACGTGGATGGCAGCCTGTCTGGCCTGTCGGCAATCACCGACACCGGCACCCTGACCGTTGGCGCCAACCTGGTTGACGCCATACCGCTCGAAGTCGGCGGCACCCTGAAGGTCGGCGGCGCCACCACGGGGCTAACCTCGCTGCTGCTGGATGCGAATGCGCAGGCGACGCTGCAAGGCGCCGCGACGGCGCTGGGCGCCGTCACGCTCGCAAACGGAGCGTCGCTCACCTTCGGGGCCGCCGCATCCGGCACCGGCGCCATCAGCGTCGGCACCAACGCTACGCTATCGGCCGGCGGCCCGCTGACGGGATGGAGCGGGGTCGCCCTGGGCACGGGCGCCAAGCTGATCGTGGACGGCAGCGTGGCGCCGCCGGTCAGCCTGGCCGGCAGCAACATACTCGTCATCGGCGACTCGGGGAGCATCACGGGAACCGTCAGCGGCTTCGATACGTCCGACCGGATTTTCCGCTACACCCAGGGCTTCTACCTCGGCCGCATTGCCTACACCGGCGCGACCTGGACCCAGGGGACGAACGGCACCGGCACGCTGACGCTGACCGAAGACGGCGTAGTCATCCACACCCTGACCCTGGCCGGAAACTATACGAACCAGATCTTCCTCACCGATGCCGTCACCACCACGCTGGACGGCAGCGTCACCAACCCTAGCGAAGTGACGCTGCCCAACGCCACGCAGGCCGGACTGGGGAACGGGACGGTGGTAGGCAGCACCGGCAGTTCGTACAAGCTGCTGACCGGCGCAGGCGCGGCGGCGACGCTGGCCATAACGAACGACATTGCAGTCACCGGCGCCTTCACCGCCGGCACGCTCACGGTGGCGCGTGGCGACGTCAACACATTGAACGCGGCCTTGATCGAGGCCGGAGCCAGCCTGAGCGCCACCGCGGCAACCGTGTCGTCCAGCGTGGAGGCCGATGGCGCCGGCGCCGCGCTGCGGGTGTCGGGCAACCTGGAGGTACACTCGGACATCTACCACGGCCAGTTGATGGCGTTGAACGGCGGGCTGATCCAGGCCGGGGCGCTGAGCGCTACGCAGGGCGCGAACGCAACCGACAAGGACGTCATCGCCGTTGACCCGCTGGGCGCGATCGAGGCCGGCGCGGCCGGCGGCGCGGCCCAGGGGGCGCTGACGGTGGATGCCGGCGCGACGTTCACGGGCGCCGCCAACATCGACATAGACGCGGCCTTGGTACTGAACGGCACGATGAACCTGATCCCTCCGTCAAACGCGGGTTTCGGCAACGTAACCGTTTACGACGGCGACGTTACCGGCCAGGGCACCCT
>CAXTOB010000304.1:0-7761 GCA_964245505.1 uncultured Acetobacteraceae bacterium
ACCCTCTCCCGGAGGGAGAGGGAGCAGGACGGCGGCATTTATCGGGACGTTGCTGGCGTGACCGCTTTGCTGGAGGTGGAGGGGCTGGCTAAGCATTATCCGATCCGGGCCGGGCTGCTGTCGCGTGCGTCTGGCGCGGTGCGAGCGGTGGATGGGGTGTCGTTCAAGGTGTTCCGGGGGGAGACGCTGGCGCTAGTTGGCGAAAGCGGGTGCGGTAAGAGCACGACGGCGCGGCTGGCACTGCGGTTGATTGATTCTACGGCTGGGACGGTCTGGTTTGAGGGCATGGACATTACCGATCTGCAGCGCGCGCCGTTGCGGGCGCTGCGGCGGCGGATGCAGATCGTGTTCCAGGACCCCTATGCCTCGCTGAACCCGCGGATGACGGTGGGGGCCATCCTGGAGGAGCCTCTGGTTGTTCACGGGATTGGCAACGCTGCGGCCCGGCAGGCCCGGGTGGCGGAGCTGCTGGGTCTTGTTGGCCTGGCGCCATATCACGCTGCGCGTTACCCGCACGAGTTCAGCGGCGGCCAGCGGCAACGGATTGGCATTGCGCGTGCGCTGGCGGTGGAGCCGGCGCTGGTGGTGCTGGACGAGCCGGTCAGCGCGCTCGATGTGTCGATCCAGGCGCAGGTGGTGAACCTGCTGGGCGACCTGCAGGCGCGGCTGGGGCTGGCCTACCTGTTTATCGCGCATGACTTGGCGGTGGTGAAGCATGTCGCGGACCGCGTGGCCGTGATGTATCTGGGCCGCATCGTCGAGACTGGGCCCAAGGAGCGGGTGTTCGCCGATCCGCGCCATCCTTATACGCGGCTGCTGCTGTCGGCGATCCCGCGCCCCGACCCGCATCGCCGGCTGGCGCGGCAGGCGGCACAGGGCGATCTGCCCAGCCCGGCCAATGTCCCTACCGGCTGCCGTTTCCATACGCGGTGTCCCTACGTCATTGCTGTCTGCCGAACCGAGGATCCCGCTTTGCTGCCAGTTGAATCCGGTCACCTGTCTGCCTGCCACCGTGCTGCGGAGCTGCCGCCCTGGGATGCGGAGGAGGTCCATGCCGCTCCGCCGAATGCCGCGCGCCGGCTGGCGCTCTATGCCGAGCGGCGGGCTGCGCAGGTGGAAGCGGCGCAGTGACCGATATTCCGATGCTCGCCACGCTGGTCCATCCGCGCATCATGGTGGTGGGGGGTGGGGCGGTGAAGGAATTGCCGGGCGTGCTGGCTAAGCTTGGGCTGTCGCGGCCGCTGGTGGTGACCGATCCTTATATGGTCAGCAGCGGGTTGGTGCGGCGGTGCCTGGACCCGATGGAGGCGGCCGGGCTGCATCCGGCTGTGTTCAGCGACACCGTGCCGGAGCCGACCGATGTCGTGATTGATGCGGGGGCGGCGCTGCTGGCTGCGGGGTCGTATGATTGCCTGATTGGTTTTGGCGGGGGGTCGCCGATCGATACCGCTAAGGCGATGACTATTCTGGCGTCGGGCCGTGCGTCTGGCGCTGGCAAGCACATGCGGGACTTTAAGGTGCCGGTGGCGGCGGACGTTGCGGCGTTGCCGGTGATTGCCGTGCCGACTACGGCGGGGACGGGCAGCGAGGCTACGCGGTTTACCGTTATCACCGACACCGAGCGCGGGGAGAAGATGCTGATCGCCGGCATGGCGGCGATGCCGTTGGCGGCTGTGGTGGATTATGAGCTGACGTTTACGGTTCCGCCCCGCATTACGGCCGACACCGGCGTGGATAGTTTGACGCATGCGTTGGAGGCTTATGTTTCGCGCCGGGCCAACGCGTATTCGGACGTGCAGGCGGTGGCGGCGATGCGGCTGATCGGCGCTAACCTTCGCACCGCCTATGCCGAGCCGGGTAATGCGCGGGCTCGGGAGGCGATGATGCTTGGAGCGATGCAGGCTGGCATCGCGTTCACCAATAGCAGCGTCGCCCTGGTGCACGGCATGAGCCGTCCCATTGGGGCGCACTTCCATGTGCCGCATGGCTTGTCCAATGCCATGCTGCTGCCGGCGATCACCCGGTTTGGGCTGGAGGCGGCGGAGGCTCGGTATGCCACGGCGGCGCGGACGGTCGGTTGTGCCCTGGACCGGGATAGCGATGCCGTTGCGGCAGGTAAGCTGGCGGAGGGATTGGCGCAGCTTAACCGCGACTTGGACGTGCCGACGCCTGCGGCGTTTGGGATCGACAAGGCGGACTGGGATGCGCGGCTGGATGTGATGGCGGAGCAGGCGCTGGCGTCTGGCAGCCCCGGCAATAACCCGCGGGTGCCGACGAAGGAGGAGATCGTGGCGCTGTATGGGGTGGTGTGGTCTGGGAACTCGTAAGCTCTTGGGAGCAGGGAGGGCCTGAACGGCTGCCGCTTGGAGGTGCAGCGTTGTGCCGCAGTATCCGGCCGGCATAGGGTCGGGTGGTCCAGTTCGAAGGCTGCTCAGGATGTCGTTGCCGCTTGATGCCGAGGAGCTTAGACGCCGTGTGCTGGACGGTGAGGTGTTTTCCTTCAGGCACTTCTACGGCCATACCGCCCGTAAAGATGGCCGTATTTCGGATGCCGTTTTCAGCCAATTCTATCCGTGCCGCTTCGAAATTGAGGGTGAGGTCTTTCGCTGGGCGGAGCAGTGGATGATGGCTGGAAAGGCGCGCCTGTTCGGCGACGATGCTGCCAGGCGAACGATCATGGCTGCGCCGACTGCGCAGGACTGCAAGCGACTCGGCCGAGAGGTGGCCGGCTATGATGACGACCGATGGGCAGCGGTGCGGTTTGACTTGGTTACCCGTGGGACCGTCGCGAAGTTCGGCCAGGATGAGGTCTTGAGGGATTACCTGCTTTCGACTGGTGACGATGTGCTGGTGGAGGCTGCTCCAGGTGACCTCGGTTGGGGGATTGGGCTGGGCCGGGATGATCCCGGCGCCAATGATCCCCTTGCTTGGCCTGGCCTCAACCTTCTTGGTTTTGCGATTGTGAGGGCGCGCGGCATCCTCTTGGGCGAATAGCCTGGGACCGTGCCGGTGCGGCGTGTGGGGCGCAGGGCGTGGGTTGTGCGCCGGGCGGCGGGTCCGGCGCGTCGTCATCAGCCTGCCGGCGCCGGCTCTTGCAGCAGGTTTTCCAGGTCTAGCCGTTGCGTGACCATCGCCAGGGTGCCATCCGGGTTGCGCGGCCACTGGTCTGCCGGGCGGTCCCAGTATAGCTCGACGCCGTTGCGGTCGGGATCGGAGAGGTAGAGCGCCTCGCTGACGCCGTGGTCGGAGGCGCCGTCCAGCTCGATCCCGGCTTGGATTAGGCGCCGGAGCGCGTCGGCCAGGTCGGCCCGGGACGGATAAAGCACTGCCGTGTGATATAGCCCCGTCGTGCCTGGGGGCGGGGGCGGGCCGCCTAGGCTCTCCCAGGTGTTCAGACCGATGTGGTGATGGTAGCCGCCGGCGGAGATGAAGGCGGCCTGGGTTCCGTAGCGCTGCATCAACTGGAACCCTAGCACGCCGACGTAGAAGCCTAGCGCGCGGTCGAGGTTTGACACCTTTAGGTGGACATGACCGATGCGGACGCCTGCGGCGATCGGCTGGGTGGGGGACTGGATCGGGGATAGGGTGATGGTGGACGACATGTTCGACACTCCGTTCCGGTGGAGTTAGAGCGGGTTTGGTGCAGATAGAAGCATCAAGCCCACTCTAGCTGTTGTTTTTGCGAGCATTTGTTCGGTCAAACGAAGACGTTTGATCCGAACAAATGCTCTAGGCGATGCGGGGCTGGGGCGCCTGGCGATAGGCGGGCGTCGGGACCAGCGCCCAGGCGCCGTCGCCGACTAGGGCCAACGCGACTAGACCGACTGCCCAGAACGCCGGGTACTCCCAGCCGCCGCCGGTGTTGGTGAACAGCCAGCCGTTGGCGCCGTGTACCGTCGTGATGGCGCCGAGCAGGATGGGCACCAGGGCCAGGGCGACTAGGCGCGCCCAGAGACCGGCGATCAGTGCGGCGGCGCCCACGACCTCGGCGGCGATGACAACGTAGGCCAGGGCCGGCGGCAGGCCAAGCTGGCCGAAGAAGCCGGCGGTTCCGGTTGGGGTGAAGATGAACAGCTTTACGCCGGCGTGGGCCAGGAACATCAGGCCGAGGCTGATGCGTAGGATGAAGGCGGCGTAGGGGGCGGTGCGCGGGTCGGTCATTGGTGCTCTCCGTTTAAGATGCACCCTAGATCGTTCCTCGCTGTTCTCTTGATAATTGGTAGAAGTGTTGGATCATCTCATACTGTTGGTTGGAGGTGGCGGGTGCTTGACCAGGTTACGGGAATGCGGGTCTTCGTGCGCGTGGCAGGAGCGGGCAGCCTGGCCGCGGCTGGACGCGGGCTTAATTTGTCGCAGACGATGGTGACCAAGCATGTGGATGCGATCGAGGCGCGGTTGGGCGTGAGGTTGCTGCATCGGTCAACCCGGCGGCTGACGTTGACGGAGGCGGGACGGGGTTATCTTGAGGCGTGCCAGCGGATTTTGGCGGAGATCGAGGAGGCCGAGGAGGCGGCAACCGCCGGGCAGGCGGAGCCGCGGGGGCTGCTGCGGCTGAATGCGCCGGTGTCGTTTGGGACGTCGCAGGTTGCGCCGCTGCTGGGGCAGTTTGCCGCGAGCTATCCTGAGGTGCGGCTTGATGTTGGGCTGAATGACCGGGTGGTGGATTTGATCGAGGAGGGATGGGATCTTGCCATCCGGATTGGCGTGTTGCGGGACTCCAGCCTGGTGTCGCGGCGGTTGGCGCCTTGCCGGATGGTGGTGTGCGCTTCGCCGGGTTATCTGGGGGCGCATGGGACGCCGCGGACCTTGGCGGACCTCGCGGGCCATAACTGCCTGGGATATACGTTGTCGGAGCGTATGGGCACGAGCCGATGGAGCTTTGGCCGGGATGCCGAGGTGGTGGCGCCGGTGTCCGGCACGTTGCAGGCCAATAACGGGGATGCGTTGCGTGAAGCGGCGCTTGCCGGGCTTGGCGTGATCTATCAGCCGACGTTCCTGGTTGGCGGGAATATATATCGTGGGGGGCTGGTGGCTTTGGCGCTTGATTATCCGACGGCGTTGGCGGGGGATATTCAGGCGGTGTTCAGGCCGGACCGGATGCTGCCGCTGAAGTCGCGGGTGATGATCGAGTTCCTGGTGGGGCGGTTCGGCGACTGTCCCCCTTGGGACCGGGGCTGATCCCAGAGGGTCAGACGGTTTGCTTGCCTGCTGGCTTCGGCACGGCTTGGGCGTCGCGGCGTAGGCGGTTCTCGCCTAGCAGCAACAGGATTGGTGCGGCGATGAAGATGCTGCTGCTGGTGCCGACCACGATGCCGAACAGCATCATTATGGCGAAGCCGGATAGCGATGGGCCGCCGAATATCGCCAGGGGCAGGCTGGCGAGGAACACGGTCATGCTGGTGCCCAGCGTGCGGTTCAGGGTCTCGTTGATGGATAGGTCGATCAGCTTGCGGAGCGGCATCGTCTTGTACTTGCGCAGGTTTTCGCGCATCCGGTCGTAAACGACGACCTTGTCGTTGGTGGAGTAGCCGATCACGGTCAGGATTGCTGCGACCATCACCAGGTCGAATTCGATGCGGGTGACGGCTAGGAAGCCGATGGCCTTGGTCACGTCTAGGAGCAGGGTTACGACTGCGCCGACTGCGAACTGCCATTCGAAGCGGAACCAGATGTAAACCAGGATCATCAGCAGGCTGATGCCTAGGGCGAGCATGCCGTTCTGGAAGAGTTCCTCGGATACGGAGGCGCCTACGGCGTCGGTGCGGACTAGGCGGGTGCCGGGCTGGGCGGTTTCTAGGGCGCCGCGGACGCGGGAGACTAGGGCCTCGGTGGCGTTCTGGCCGTTTTGCGGGTCTAGGCGGATGCTGACGCTGTCGTCGCCGCCGAAGCGCTGCAGGCCGGCGTCGGGGAGGCCTGCGGTTGTCAGTGCCTGGCGGAGCTTGCCGAAGTCGGCGGGGCCGGGGGTTCGGACCTCCATCACGACGCCGCCGCGGAAGTCTATCCCTAGGTGCAGGCCGGGGTGGAAGAAGAGGATCACCGATGCGAGCGATAGTACGGCCGAGGTGGCTAGGCCGAGGAAGCGGCCTCGCATGAACTGGATGGTCGTGTGGTCGGGGACTAGGCGGAATAGGGGGCGGATGAACATGAAGGTTACACCGGCAACAGGGCGGGGCGGCGGGATACGAACCAGCGCACCATTAGCAGCCGGGCTACGACCGTTGCGGTAAACATGGTGGTGGCGATGCCGACTGTGATGGTGACGGCGAAGCCTCGGACGGGGCCGGAGCCGAATACGAATAGCATGACGTGCGCCAGGAAGGCGGTCGCGTTGCTGTCGATGATGGTGCCGTAGGCTCGGCGGAATCCGGTTTCTAAAGCGTTGATCGGGGTGCGGCCGTTGCGGACCTCCTCGCGGATGCGCTCGTTGATCAGGATGTTGGCGTCCACGGCGACGCCTAGGGTCAGTAGGATGCCTGCCATGCCGGGTAGGGTCAGGGTCGCGCCTAGGAGCGATAGGACTGCGATTTGCAGCAGGAGGTTCATCAGCAGCGCGGCGTTGGCGAACCAGCCGAACAGGCCGTAGAATACGGCCATGTAGATCATGACCAGTAGGAGGCCGACGCCTAGGGCGACTGCGCCGCGGAAGATGCTGTCGGCGCCTAGCTCTGGACCGACGCTGCGTTCCTCGACGACTGCTAGGGGGGCGGGTAGGGCGCCGGCGCTTAGGAGGTTGGCTAGGTCTCGCGCTTCTTTTGCGGTGAAGCTGCCGCTGATTTCGCCCTTGCCGGCTAGGATGGCGCTGCGGATGACGGGGGCGCTGATGACCTTGTCGTCCAGCACGACGGCGAAGCGGTGGCCGATGTTGGCGCTGCTGACGTCGGCGAAGCGGCGGGTGCCTACGCTGTCGAAGGTGAAGAAGATCTTCCAGCCGCCGTTCTGCTGGTCCTGCTCGGCGGTGGCGGAGGTTAGGCTGGCGCCGTCCACTTCGACGCGGCGGCGGACTGGCTCCTTGACGCCGGGCTGCTTGTCCACTGGCAGAAAGTCCACGCCGGAAGGTGGGGGGGCGTTGAGGTTTGCCGTCTCGTCTAGCAGGCGGAAGGTCATTCGGGCGGTGCGGCCGATCAGCTCCTTGACGCGGTTGGGGTCCTCGATGCCGGGGAGCTGGACGACGATGCGGTTGTCGCCTTGCTTGGTGATGACGGGGTCTAGGACGCCGGTGGTGTCGATGCGGCGGCGGACGATCTCGATGCTTTGGGCGATGGCTCGGTCGGAGCGTTCGCGCAGGATGGCGGGGGATAGGGTCATGGCTACGGCGCCGAGCTCGGTGGTGACGTCGTACTCGGCGGCGCCGGCGGAGGTGGATGCGTTGCGGAGGAGGCTGGCGGCGTCGTCTAGCTGGGCGGGGTTGCCGATGCGGACTAGGACGCGGTCCTGGGCGGCTTGGACTGTCGGGGGCAGGTATTGGACTTTGCCGCGTAGGGTGGTGCGGGCGCTGTCGGCTAGGCTGTCCAGCCGTTCCTTGATGACGGTGGCCATGTCCACTTCTAGGAGCAGGTAGCTGCCGCCGCGTAGGTCTAGGCCTAGGCGGACCTGGGGCCAGGGTATCCAAGAGGCGGGCTTTGGCAGGAAGTTGGGCAGGCATAGCAGGGCGCCGAGCAGGCAGGCCGCGGCGATCAGCGCGATCTTGAGGCGGCTGAAGTAGATCATGGTGGGCGTGCTGGTCCGGTTGCGGGTTTGCGGGCGGGTATGCCGATGCTGGCG
>CAXTOB010000305.1:0-7712 GCA_964245505.1 uncultured Acetobacteraceae bacterium
GGGAAGCGCCTCCGCCTCCGTACCGCGGCAGGCCCAGTCCAGCAGCGCCGCCCGCGCCGGGTCGGTCACGTCCGGGTGGGAGAGCCGCAACAGGTCGCGGTGCGACCAACCGCCGCGCCGGCGATACTTCACCAGCTGGTAGGCGAGCCGCTCCGTCGGCTGGTCGGCATACCACGCCCCCACGGCCCGGCGCAGCGCCCGGCCCCAGCCACGCGCGCCCTCGGCGAAGGCGGCGAACTGGAACAGGTGCGTGCCGGTCCGCGCGACGCGGGGCAGCGCAGCCAAGGCAGACCGGCGCGTGCCGAGATCCTCTGCCGCGGCGGCGAGCGCCAGAGCGAACAGCGCCGGATCGTTCTTCGGTGCTTGTCCACCCTCGCTGACGGCGACGATGCGGGCCACGGCCCGTGCTCCGTCGGCGGCGATGGCGCGCAGCACGGACTGGGCGTTGTCACGCGTGAGCGTGGCCTCGCCGGCATAGTAGCTGCCGCCCTCGGACCCGAGCACGAGGAAGCGGTCCAGCCGCGTCCAGTTATCGACCGGGAAGGCGTGCCCGCCCGCGCTGTTCGGCGCGGTGCCGGGGATGGCCTGGTGCTGCGGGTTGATCGCCGCAGCCCGGCGCGAAAGGATAGAAAGATAGCTCTTCATGGCCCGCCTTGTGTCGCAAGGACCGGCGGGCATGGTGGTGAGAGGTCTAGTCGGCGGTGTTAACCACTCCGACTCGCGATAACCCTCACGTTCCGGCCCGCCGGAATGATGTCTGGATTGATGCTCATGCTTGGTCCGGGGAACGCCGGGTCAGCAGTCGACCGGATGGGCCAGAGCTGCCGGAGCGCATGCCGGTGCATTTGGGTCGATTAAGTCGTGTCACGGCAGCCTCCTTTTTAGTCTCAAGCGGGGCGGTCATGGGATCGCAGACGTTGTCTGTTCTGTCAGCTGAGCTACGACACCCTTTCGGCATCGACGGGACTCGAACCCATGACCGGGTAATCGTCGAACTTCGGCCCGCCCGGGCCAACGCACGCTAGACACGCGGGCATGTGTGTGCCGAGGAAATTCCAACTGCCGGCAAGCCGGCAGCCAGACCATGGCAAGGTAACCCTCGTCGTCCGGCCCGCGCCGAACTCTGTGACGGTCATGGAAGACCCAGGTTGGGGCTTGCTCTTAAAAGGAAAACCCAACGCGATCCGGCCCGTCCGGGCGGGGTATGCCGTCGTTCGTTGCGCCACGTCAACTGACAACTTTAGAAATCCTCAAGTTTGGTGTAAGGCGTGCCTCTATGATCACCACTGCGCAGATCCGTGCAGGACGCGGCCTGCTGAAGTGGACCCAGGCCACTCTCGCGCATCGGGCCGCCATTTCGGCCGTCACGTTGAATATGATCGAGAACGAGGCCGTCCGACCGCGCCAGACCACGTTGGCAGCCATTAGGCATGCTTTGGAAGGTGCCGGTGTGCAGTTGCTTGAGGAAGATGGGATCGGCGTGGGCGTCCGTTTCACATCTACGCGTCAATGAAGTATTTTTAGTTGAACTCGTGGACTCTTGTAGCCCTTACTTAAGTTAAAGATTCCCTGTTCTACCCTCTAATAGCTTGAACCCACTTACCATCGTTTTCGGCACGGCAGGCTTTGATGGCTTTAGGGTTAGCCCGTGTGACGTCACCTCGACTTGCGCATGTGGATAGGCCGTGAGGACATCAGGCATGACTTCCCGGATGCGTGCCGCTAACGTATTAACTGTACGTTCTGCCGAACCAATTTGAGCTTGTAGAGCACCCCAGCGTAAATGAATGTCTCGCTCGAGCCGAGGAAGCCGGTAGGCAAGTAGTGCGTAAAGATCGAGCCCCAGGCTGTTGGCCGAGAGTTGAGCCAAGCCCCGCTTATCCAGGGGGACAGCGTGTTCCTGTAGATGACTATGGAATTTCTCGGACAGTTCGACCGTTTCCGCCCATTGTTGTCCACCGGCACGCCATAACTCTAGTCCATCGACGATCGAGGTATTGGCGATAATCGCCCTTCCCTCTCCCGCAGAGTTGGCTTCATCCCATTGCATGGTGAATCGGCATTGCGCGATGCGAAGCGCCTGTTCGCGCACGGCTCCAATTGTACCGCGTGCACCACCGGTAACAGCCAAGCCCAGACTGCGCATGAAGGCACTGAACGATGAACCAAGGTTCACGGTGCGTGACTTCAGCCCCTCTGTTTGCAGGTGAATCATGATCAGTCGTGCTTTGGGGCCAAACGGCACGCCAACGTATCCAGCGACCCCATCCGTATCGATGACGCCAGGTTGCACAAGTAGAGAGAACCGACCGGATTGTCGTCGCCAAATCAGGCCGTTGTCGGTTGGACGACTGTGTGGGAGAGCGACCTGGCACAACCCGGAATGGAGGAAAGACAGGTCGTCCGGAGTAGGCAATACAGACATCAGCTCGTGAGCAACTTCGACCCGGCGTTCCAGCCGCTTACGTTCGTGCTGACTAGCTCCCTCGCCTCGGACACGACGCTTAGTTTCCTCCAAGCCGAGCATTTCCAGTTGGCTAGTGAGCTTTAGGACCATGATATCTCCTGCAAAGCTTTTAACCTGATCTCCTGAGCTACCGCACGCAGAGTTTGCTACAGCATGGAAGTTATCCACGCAGAGTTGGCTACACGGCGCGCCCTATAGGAAGCGTTTATAGGTCTCTTATAGGAGTGTGTAGCCAACTCTGCGTGGATAACCGGGGGTGTACGTAGCCAACTCTGCGTAAAACAACTTCTGGGATGTAGCCAACTCTGCGCAAAAGCCTGTGCTCGCAGCGTGAATAAGTTTAATACCGATGTAGCCGACTCTGCGTAAGCAAATGCGTGGCACAAACACCAGAGCACTGGTCCGAGCATAACGGCTATCTAGTAGATATCTGTTGACTTTCGGGGAGCTTTCAGGGAGCAATCCAGTTCCGAATGTCCCGGGCGAAATGCTTATGCCACCATCGTGTTCGCCAGCCCAAAGGGGGGTGCTGGCAAGTCAACCAGCGCCGTTGTGCTCTCATGTCAGCTTGCGCAAAGCGGGGCGGACGTGGTGATTATCGATGCAGACCCTAACCGTCCCGTCTCGAAATGGGGCCGGCTTGAGGGCAGGCCCGCCAATCTGGCTGTGGTCGCCGATGTGACAGAGGCGACTGTCATCGATGAAATCAAGTCTTGGGCGGCCCGCATCCCCTTCGTTGTCGTGGATTTGGAAGGGACGGCCAGCATGACCGTCGCCTATGCGATCAGCCGGGCAAACTTGGTCGTCATTCCCGTCCAAGGAAGTCAGCTTGATGCCGCTGAGGCTGCAAAGGCGATCAAGCTCATCCGCCAGCAAGAAAGAGCGTTTGGCCGCCATATCCCCCATGCCGTTCTATTCACGCGCACGAGCACGGCGATCCGCCCTCGGTTGCTCGGGCATATCAGGGAAGAGTTGCAGGCAGCCAACGTGCCAATCATGACTGCCCAGATGCATGAGCGAGAAGCGTTTCGGGCGATCTTCTCCTTTGGCGGCACCATCGACGCCCTACTCCCTTCGCAGGTGAGCAATTTAGCCGCTGCTTCCGCCAATGCGCGGGCTGTCGCAGCCGAAATCGTAAGCCTGCTGCGGCCGGCCATGCCGAAGCGGTCCAAAGGAAAGGCTGCTTGATGACCGGACGCCGCGCGCCTGTGTTCAACGATGAGTTGGACATCAGCGACTTCAAGCCGACGCCATCTGGGAACGGTGCGCAACGCGAACAGGTGAGAGCCGTTGCGGAACCAGCCTCCTTCCGTAGCCGCGATCCGGCACAAGTAGTGCGCCGGGAACAGCGCCGGCATCGGACGGGTCGCAACGTGCAGCTCAACCTCAAGGTAAGACAGGAAGACGTCGACGCCTTCTATGCGCTCGCCGATGAGCACGGTTGGGTTCTAGGGGAAGCATTCCAAAAGGCTGTGGAAGCCTTAGCCCGCATCAAGTAGCACTCTAGTAGCTACTAGGTAGCTACTAGAGTGCTACTAAGCGGTTTGGTTAAGCTGCTGGCTTATGACGGAGCGAGCAGATGGTGTTGAGTTGCATTGAGATCTGACCCGGCGAGGGCCTGAGTTTCCGTCGAGATTTGACCCGTGTCTGACCACGTTCCCCGGCCTCACGGTCGGGGGTATCGGAGTGATCGACATGGAGTTGTTGAGTGTCATTCGCCGGTGGCATCACCGGGAGCATCTGCCCATCCGCGAGATCGAGCGGCGCTCGGGCCTGTCGCGGAACACCATCCGCAAATACCTGCGGTCCGACGCCGTGGAGGTGCGGTTCAAGGTACCGCAGCGCCCGAGCCGCCTGGACCCGTTCGCCGACAAGTTGTCGGGCTGGCTGGAGGCGGAGGTGACCAAGGGCCGCAAGGTGCGCCGGACCGCGCGGCGGCTGCACGCGGACCTGGTCGCCCTGGGCTACGAGGGTTCCTACGCGCGGGTTGCAGCCTTTGTCCGCCATTGGCGGGCAGCTCGGGCGGTGGCGGAGCGCACCACTGGACGGGGCGTGTTCGTGCCGCTGGCGTTCGCGCCCGGCGAGGGGACCATGAGGAAGTGTGTGGCGTTCACGCCGCGTTCGCCTGACCGGCGCTGGCCGGGTTGTCGTTTGCCAGCCCCGGGTGCCACCGCTCGAACAACGGCCGGAGGGTGCCGTCGAGGGCACGGGTGCGGGTTTGCAGCAGGAGGTGGGCGCCGCGCCGGGTCCACTGCATCTGCTGGCGCTTGGCAAAACGCTTGCTGACCACGGCGTTGACCGTGCTCTCCGCCATGGCCGACGAGATGCGCTCTCCTGACCGGAACCGCTCGCCGTAGTTGATCAGACTGCCAGCGTTCGACCGGATGTAGACGGCGAACTCCTGTGCCGACCGGGCGAACTTGCCCAGGTGCGGGTAGTCCATCTCCAGCCCCTTCACGTCGTCGCGCAGGTCATCGGCGTGCTGCCGGGCACGGTGGCCATTGCCGTGCCAGAGCAGCCACTTGGTCCGCTCCAGCTCCTGCAGCAGCCGCGCGCCCTCGTCAGCGTTGTGGTGGACGACCCCGCGGGCATACTGCTCCAGCACCGTTAGGCGCATCGCGATGTGGAACCAGTCCAGGACGTGCTCGGCTTCCGGGGTGACCAACTCGGTCAGCGAGCGCACCTCCTCCCCGCCGTCGGTCAGGAACGTCACGTCCTGGTTGGCTTGCAGCCCTTGTGCCTTCAGCAACTCGAACAGCCGGCGCTTCGGCTTCCGGTCGTAGCCATGCACCAGGCCGATGTAGCGTGAGTCGCGGTCGTCCGGCATGGACCGGCCAACGATCAGCTCGAAGTTGGCCTTCCTGTCGTCCCAGTCCCGGACATAGCCGCCATCCAAGCCGACGACGATGCGCCCCTCCGGGATCGGCAACTCGGCCCACTGCGCCGGGCAGCCGTCGATGAAGCTGGATTGCTCCTTCCCGAGTTCGCCTTCGGCACGCTCGGCCGCCCGCAGGACGTGCTGGCGCAGCGTGGTGGCGTTCGTGCCCGAAGCGGCTGGCAGCACGTCGGCGAGCAAGTCGGCCGCGGCGGCATAAGGCACGAGGGATGACCAGCGCGCCTCCAGGTACAGCCGCTCAGGAGCAACATGGCCAGGAAGCAGGTCCCGCAACGGCGACAGGGTCGCCGGGCCGTCCCCGCCCAGGCAAGCGCAGCGGTGCAGCCGAGTGCTGGCGAGCTGCACGTCTCCATACAGGGTTCGGAACAGGACGGGGTAGCTGCCGTTGCTTCGTCGAGGAACGCCGCATTCGATGCAGCAGCGGTGTCGCCCGGCCCACTCTCCAGCCTGGCGCCGCACCACCCGGTGCTGGACGGCGGCGAGCAGCGCCTTGCCCTGCGCGAGCGAGAGGCCGACGTCCTCGGCCCGCTCCGTTGCTTTCTCAAACGCGACAACCTCCTCGGTACTGCCGGCAGTGCCGTCGTCGTCGGTGATTTGGAGCAGGATGCTGACGCGCATGGACGGCCTCCGATGCCAGGGGTGCAGGCGAGCTTTCCACAACAGCCGGAGTGGAAAGCCCAAGCGGGTCCGGCAGCCTGCCCGCTGCCCGACCATGGCGCATCTGGCATCCCAAACGCCACCAGTTTGCATTCCGAACCATGCAAGGCAAACTGCGCCATGACCGCCATCGCGCGTGCCGCCGCCGCCATCGCCGCCGTGCTCGTCCGCGAGGGCGTGGACTACGCCCAGAGCAAGGCCGTGTTCAAAGCCGCCAGGGCGCGGGCCGGCCTGCGCGCCGCGCCCGAGCGCCGCGGCGGCGTAGACCGGCTGACGGTCGAGGAGGAGCTGCGCTTCTTGGACCAAGCCTACGCCCAGGGCGGCAGGACCGGGTTGATGCTGCAAACCCTGCTGGAGACCGGCGCACGCGCGTCCGAACTGGTGCAGCTCCGGGTCGAGGACGTGAGCCTTGCCCAGCGCGTGGTCACGATCCAACACGGCAAGGGCGGGAAGCGCCGCGAGGTGCCGATCCGGCGCGACCTTGCGCAGCTGCTCCGGTTGCACATCGGCGCGCGCCGGGCTGGGCCGCTGTTCGCCAGCCGGCAGCAAGGGTCCGGCGCCGTGCCGCACACCCTGACCCGGCAGCGCGTGGGCCAAGTCGTCCGCGAGGTGGCCCAAGCCGCCGGGATCACTAAGCGCGTCTACCCGCACCTGCTCCGGCACACAGTGGCTACCCGACTGCTCGCGCTGGGCATGGACATCACCGACCTGCAGCGCTTCCTCGGCCACGAGAGCATCAGCACCACCCGACTCTACGCCGAGACGACGGCCGCCACCCTCCAGCGCCGGTTCGACCAGCTGACCGATCCTGCCGCCCATACGCTGGTGGCCAGCATCCGGCAGCAGCGTGGCGACGATGCCGCGCTCATGGCGGCCGAACTCCTTGTGCGGCGCCGGGCCGAGAAGATCACCACTGCTGGTGCATGAGCACCAGGTGCTCACCCTTGCGGAGCCGGGCGTTGACGGTGCGCCGCACGAACGGGAGGCCGCGGGCGTGCTCGCGGGCTTTGCTCCGCTCAATCGCGTCCTCCAGCCGCCAACGCGTCTCCTGGTCCCTCAGCAACTCAGGCCGGTCCTCCAGCACGACTTCGCGCAGGATGTCGGCCATCGTGTGCAGGTCCTCCAGGGCGTCCCACGACGAAGCCCGGTCCAGGCCGGCCAGGTAGCCGCGCGGCCCGCCGCAGTCCTCGGGCGGGCAGGCGCCATCACCAGCCGCGCAAGTCGGGTACGTCTTGCCCGGCGCCGCATCCAGCCGGCTCTCCTCGATCCTGACCTCGTGCCGCCATGGGATGTTCAGGTCGTACTCGTACGTGAACCGGGCGCCGCGGCGCAGCTTCAGCGACGCCAGGGTCACGTCGGGCGAGGACGCCGACACCTCCCACGACCCGTAACGACGGGAGCGGAGGCAGAACTGGTAAAGGTGGATGCCCTCCCAGCCCATCGCGACCTGGATCACGCCGTGCAGCTCGCGCAAGGTGCAGGTGCCCGGCACCAGCAGGCGACGCCACACCATCGGACTGATCCCAAGCAGCCAAACCTTGACCTGCACGACGCCGGCCAGGTCCGGGCTGGGCGGTTCGGAGCCAGGCTCAGCGGCTGGTTCGGGCTGCTTCGCAGGTCTTGGCACCGGGACAGCTTACCGCGGGCGGCCCTACCCCGTCGCGGGCACAACACATTTCCTCATGGTCCCCG
>CAXTOB010000306.1:0-7693 GCA_964245505.1 uncultured Acetobacteraceae bacterium
GCTGCCGATCCTCACGCCGCCGCACCCCTCGCTGCGCGCCAAGACCCGCAAGGTCAGCCCGGACGACATGGACCGTTTGCGTGACCTGGTGCCGCAGATGCTGGCCACGATGTATGCCGCCCCTGGCATCGGCCTCGCCGCACCCCAGGTCGGCGTCCTGCTGCGCCTGGCCGTCGTGGACCTGCAGCCGGAGGACGCCCCCGCACCCATCGTGCTGATCAACCCCGAGATCACCAGGGTCAGCGAGGACTGGGCCATCCGGGAAGAAGGCTGCCTGTCCTTGCCCGGCCAATATGCCGACGTGAGCCGCCCGGCCCGCGTCCACGTCCGCTACACCGACCTGGACGGCAAGCTGCACGACCTGGACGCCGAGGGCCTGCTCGCGGCCTGTCTCCAGCATGAGATCGACCACCTGGACGGCGTGCTGTTCGTGGACCACCTGTCGGCGCTGAAGCGCAACATGATCCTGCGCCGGCTGACCAAGGAGCTGAAGCAGAAGGCCGCCGGGTGATGCCCGCGCCCCGGCTGCGCCTGGCCTTCATGGGCAGCCCGGATTTTGCCGTCCCAGCGCTCCATGCCCTGCAGGACGCCGGGCACGAGGTCGCGGCGGTTTACTGCCAGCCGCCCCGTCCGGCCGGACGAGGCAACCGCCTGACGCCCTGCCCCGTCCACGCCGCCGCCCTACTGTTGGGCCTGCCGGTCCACACGCCGGAACGGCTGCGCCGTTCGCCTGACGATCAGGCTGTCTTCGCAGGGCTTGGCCTGGATGCGGCAGTCGTGGCGGCCTACGGCCTGATCCTGTCGCAGCCCATGCTGGACGCGCCGCGCCGGGGCTGCCTGAACATCCATGCCAGCCTGCTGCCGCGCTGGCGCGGCGCCGGGCCGATCCAGGCGGCAGTGCTGGCCGGGGACGACGAAACCGGCATCACCATCATGCAGATGGACGCAGGGCTCGACACCGGACCGATGCTGCTGCGCGAGGCCGTGCCGATCGGCCCACGCACCACGGCGGCGGAACTGCACGAGACCCTGGGCGCGCTAGGCGCCCGGCTGATCGTGCAGGCCCTGGCCGATCCCCCGTCGCCCGAGCCGCAGCCGGCTGAAGGCGCGACCTATGCCCCCAAGCTGACGCGCGCCGACGGCCGCCTGGACTGGACGGCGCCGGCCGACGTGCTCGACCGCCGGGTGCGCGGCCTGACGCCCTGGCCCGGCACATGGGCCATGCTGGGAGACGAAGTGCTCAAGGTGCTGGACGCCGCGCCCGAGGCCGGGTCCGGCCCGCCCGGGACCGTATTGGATGAGGCGTTGCTGGTGGCATGCGGCACTGGGTCGTTGCGGCTGCTGCGCCTGCAGCGGCCAGGACGCGCGCCGATGGATGCCGCCAACCTGTTGCGCGGCTTCCCGGTCCCAGCAGGGACGCGGCTGACGTGAAGCCGCCGGCATGGCCACCCCAATAACTGCTCCGCCGGACACCCCGCCTGGAACGCCCTGGGCGCTGCTGCTGGAGTATGACGGCACGCCGTTCCTCGGCTGGCAGCGTCAAGCCCGGGGGCTAACCGTACAGGGCGTGCTGGAGGAAGCGGCCACTCGCCTGGCCGGCCCCCTGCCGGCATCCTGCGCGGTCGCCGGGCGCACCGACACCGGCGTCCATGCCGCGGGCCAGGCCGCCCTGCTCCACCTGACGCGCGACTTGCCGGCCGGCAAGGTGCGGGATGCGCTCAACTTCCACCTGCGCCCGCATCCCGTCTGCGTATTACAAGCCGTGCCAGCGCCGCCGGGCTGGCATCCGCGCTTTTCCGCGACCGGGCGGGCCTACGCCTACCGTATCTTGAACCGCCGCGCGCCACCGGTACTGGACCGTCACGCCTGGCACGTGGACCGTCCGCTCGATGCGGCGGCGATGGCTGACGCCGCGGCGCACCTGGTCGGACACCACGACTTCACCTCGTTCCGCGCCACCGCCTGCCAGGCGAAAAGCCCGCTGCGGACCCTGCACCGCCTGCATGTGGAGCGCGACGGCGACAGCATAGGGATCAGGGCGGAGGCGCCGAGCTTCCTGCACCACCAGGTCCGCAACATGGTGGGCACGCTCAAGCTGGTCGGCGAGGGTCGGTGGCGGCCGGGGCAGGTTGCGCAGGCGTTGGCCGCACGGGACCGCCGCGCCGCCGGGCCGACAGCCCCGCCAGCCGGGTTGACGCTGATGCGGGTGGAGTATCCGGCGAATCCATTCTGGCAGTAAGCAGCGGCAGCCCCCGGCTCACCGCACCACGCCAGGCACGCCGCACGCCGTTACATCATCAGGCGCTCGCAAGCTGGTAGCCGTCCTCTGCCGTCAGCTGCAGTCTGGCGGCACAGGGATTGGCCTCGATCTTCTGGCGCAGGCGGTAGATATGCGTCTCCAGCGTATGTGAGGTGACCGAAGGTTTGTAACCCCAAACCTCGGACAGCATGGCCTGCTTGCTGACGATGCCGCCGCTGCGCTGCATGTAGCGCAGGATGGCCACCTCCTTGGCGGTCAGCCAGCTCCTCGCGCCCTTGGCGTCCCGCAGCACCCTCTCTGCCGGGTAAAACCGCCAATGGGCCAAAACTGAACACCGCATCCCTGCTGGGTTCGTGCAGCCGCAGATGCGTCCGCAGGCGGGCCGTCAGCAAGGCGGCGCTGCACGGCTTGGCCACAGAGTCGTTCGCCCCGGAAGCCAGCCCACACACCTCATCCGCCTCCCCGTCGGAGCCGGTCAGCATGAGGATGGGAACGTACAGCCCAGCCGCACGCAGGCGGGCGCACAAGTCCCGCCCGTCGCCGTCCGGCAATCCCACGTCGAGCAGCAATGCCCCGAACCGCACGGAGCCATGCAGCGCCAAATCCTCCGCTTCCGCAATCGTCATAGCCTGGGTGGGCTAGAACCCGGCCCGCGGCCAACTCCTCCCCGACACACGACAGGAACACTGAGTCGTCGACCAAAACCAGGACGGGGCCTCCCATCATGCCGCCCGGCCCTGGACCAGGGGCGGGCGTGCCGCCGGACGCGAATCCTGGCCAGCCTCCTCCAGCTCCCTCACGGTCTGGATCAAGACCTTGCCGCTGAAGGGCTTCGGCAGGAAACGGTCGGCCATCGCCATCTCGTCCAGACCTTCCGCGCACGCGCTGATCAGCACGACGCGAAGGCGCGGCCAATAGCGCCTGGCTTCGAGAATGAGGTCGGAGACGGTCTTGTCCCGGCCATGCTGCGTGCTGACGACCAGCACCCCCGTGTCAACGGCGGCGTGCGGCAGCGATAATGTTTCCGGGAAGGCCACGGCATCAACCACCCCGAACCCAGCCCGGCCCAGCATCGATTGCAAGGTATGGCGCACCAAGGGATCCTGCTCAGCCAGCAGCACGGTCATGCTGCCCGCGCTCCTGCGCGCCAGCCGCGGCCGTCATCCGCAGTCCGCGCCACCCGCTCGGCGGCATCCATCGCCGCGCAGACGCCATCATGGTTGCCGGATGCAAGAAGGACGAACCTACCCGCGTTACCCACGCCCTCACGCCGGAAAACCTGATAGCGCACCCACCCGTTCACCCGCACAAAGCGCGTGCGACATTCGCCGAGATGGGCAGCCACCACTCCGCCCCGACCGGTTTGCCATACTGCCTGTTCCATTCTTGGACTCCCGGAGCAATCGCCATTCGCAGAGCCCAGTAAAGTCCGGCGAACCGGGTTACAGCAAGATAAAGCTGCAACCTCTACCATAGCATCAATATCATGCGGTTGCGCATTGTTCCATGCTCTTTGGCATATAGGTCCATTCCGACCGGCCCATGATCCGTCGCCGGCCGTCTTTGATCAGCCGGCGGCATGTGCACGCCTCATTCCCCCGGGCCGGCGCGGTCCAGGATGGCCAGGCGGCCGCGTGGCTGCTGGATCAAGCCCTGCACCTGCTGTGCAGCCGTGACCACCGATGCCCCCGGCCCGGCGCAGGCCGGACGTGTAGAATAGCAACCTCTGCCTCATCGGCACGTCGTTGCTGTCCGAATGGTCGCGCACCCATCGGCCATCGGCCATCGTCGCGCAAGGCGCTCAGACAGTCCATGCCGGGCGTCGCAGGCGGTGGACTCCGCTTTGGAGATTCGCCGGCTGTCCGGGTGGCTGGGACGCACGGCTTCCATAAACGTTTCGATGGGCCGGCCACGATGGCGCGCCCTTAACGCGGCCTTCAGCACCGTGGGTCCATGTGCCGGACGACGCCAGCGTTCCAGGAGACCGCAATGCACCTCAGCTCCATCGCCGTGCAGGATTTCGTTCCGGCCCTGATGCCGTCCCTGACGCCGCCGCTGACCCACGGCACGGCCGTGCTGGCGCACCGTGCCTTCACCGGCGAAACGCTGGAGGACTTGCTTGCCTTCGTCACCCGGCCCACCAAGACCACCGCAGAGCAGGCGGCCCTGCTGCTGGATGCGTCCGTGGCGCACCAACTGCACTTCAGCCATGAGCAGGCCGTGGCGTTGCAGCGCCTGGCCCTAGACCACCACAGGCTGTTCCGGGTTGCGGACGGGTTCGGCGTCCGCTCGGCGCGCCCGTTCCGTCTGCTGGCCCTGGTCGCGCCGGGCGACTTGATGATCAACACACCGCTCGATTTCATCACCGGCCACTTGGACGTGCAGCTCGATTTGCTGTTCGTGGTGCCGGGCCATCCCCTGCCGTCCCACATCCCGGATCACGATGCCGCCTTCTTTGCCGTCAGCGAGTCTGACCCGGCGGCACTGCGCCGGCTTATGCCGCTCCATGCCTCCTGGCCGCGTCCGGTCCTGAACAACCCCGCCGCCATCGCCCGCCTGTCGCGCGACACGGTCGCCACCGGGTTGGCTGGGCTGCCGGGGCTGTGCAGCCCCCCCGTGTCCCGCCTGACGCAAGACTGCCTGCTTGCGTATCGCAGAGGCGGGGCCGCGGCCCCTGCGCCAGCTTCGGGCTTCCCAGTGCTGATCCGCCCGGTCAGCTCCCATGCCGGGCAGAACTTGGAGAAGCTCGACTGCCTACCCGGCCTTGCGGCATATCTGGACGCGAACCCCGCCGGCGAGTTCTTCGTGACCCAATTCGTGGACTACCGCGGTGGGGACGGCATGTTCCGCAAGCTCCGCGTCGCGGTGATCGGCGGGCGGCCTTTCCTGTGCCACATGGCTGCCTCGGACCACTGGATGGTGCATTACCTCAACGCCGGCATGGCCGAGAGCGAAAGCCGCCGCGCAGACGAGGCCCAGGCCATGGCGGAGTTCGATGCAGGATTCGCCGCGCGCCATAAGGAAGCATTCGCCGCGCTGAACCGCTGGATGGGACTCGACTACTTCCAGATCGACTGCGCGGAAACGCCGGACGGACGCCTCTTGGTGTTCGAGGTGGACGTCGCCGCGATCATCCACATGATGGACCCGCCTGACCTGTTTCCCTACAAGCCCGCGCAGATGCGCCGCGTGTTCGCTGGCTTCGACGCCATGTTGCGGCGCCATGTCGGCTGGGAGACCCCGTAGGGATAGGGACTGCACCATCCGTCGCCATACCGGCCCGGCCGTTGATGGCCGGCGCCGCCCGATGCCGTCCCGGACGCTCCGTCTGCGTGATACGAAACGCCCTCCGATCTAACCATTTCCGTCGATGCGAGGAGCGCAGCCACACGGCAATTCCCGGCGGCAAGCAATATGCTAGCGCCACTGGGTTGCCCCGCTGCAAGCACAGCTCGCAATGACGATTCGGTAACATGAAGGTCAGTGCGAAGGGCCGTTGGCGTTACCCCTCCTTCCGCAAATTCCAAAAGATCGAGAACCCGCCCAGCACATCGCGCAGGCTGGTCCGGTAGGCAGTCGGCTGGAAATACTGCCCAAGCGGGATATACGGCACCGTCTCGAACGCCTCCCGCTGCAAGTCCTCCGCAATCCGCCGCTGCGCGTCAAGGTCCGGCGCCGTGAACCACGCATCGCGCAACGCCTCAATCCGCGGGTCGTCCGGCCAGCCAAACCAGGCGTTCGCCCCATTCGCCCGCAGCATCAGGTTAGCCGCCGGCGTCGCCTGGTCCAATCCCGCACCGAAGGTGAAGAATGCGCTCCACCCGCCCTGATCCACCGGCTCCTTCTTAGCCCGCCGGCTCAGCAGGGTGCCCCAGTCCGTCGCCTGGTAGTCCACGGTCATGCCGATCCCGCGCAGCATCTCCGCGCCCACGTCCGCCAACGCCTTCAAATTCGGAAAATCCGTCGGCACGATCAGCGCGACGCGCTCCCCCTTGTAGCCCGCCGCCAGCAGGTCCCGCCGGGACCGCGCGGGGTCACGCGGCCCGGTCAGCACCTCCAGCCCGGCGTCGTTCGCCAGCGGGGTGCCCGGCGTGAACATCCCCACGCCCGCGTGCCACAACGAGGTATCGTCCCCCATCATCGCCTGCAGGAAGTCGGCCTGGTTGACCGCGCCCAGCACGGCCCGGCGGATCGCCGGATTGTCGAACGGCGGCTGCAGGTGGTTCATCCGCATCAGCGCGATCTGCCCGGCGGGGTCCTGCACCTCCACCTTGATGCTGCCGTTACGGCGCAACAGCGGCAGCAGGTCGGCGCTGGCATACTCCCACCAGTCCGTCTCGTTCCGCTGCAGCGCCGCCGCAGCCGTGGCGGCGTCGGGCACGGTGGTCCACTCCACCCGGTCCAGGTGGACGACCTTCGGGCCAGAGGTGCGGTCCGCCACCCCGCCATCGCGCGGAACATAGCCGGCAAAGCGTTCATACACCGCCCGCGCCCCGGGCAGCCGCTCGTCGGCCAAGAAGCGGAACGGTCCGCTGCCGACCATCTCCGTAACCTGCGTGTTCGGGTCGGTGCGGGCGAGCCGCTCCGGCATCATCGCGGGCATATAAACGCCGGGCTTACCCAACGCGTCCGGCAGCAGCGGAAACGGGCGCTTCAGCCGGAACACGATGCGCTTGTCGTCCGGCGCCGACAGCTCGTCCGTCGCCGCCATCAGCGCCTGGCCGAACGTATCCTTCGTGCCCCAGCGCCGGATGCTTGCCACGCAGTCCCGCGCCAGGACCGGCGTGCCGTCATGCCACAGCAGGCCGTCGCGCAGCGTCAGCGTCCACCGCAGCCCATCCGCCTCCGTCACGTGTCCCGCCACCATCTGCGGCGTGGTCCGGTAGGTGCTGTCCATCCCATACAGGGTATCGAACACCATGAAGCCGTGGTTGCGGGTGACGTAGGCAGTGTTCCAGTGCGGGTCCAAGGTGGACAGGTCCGCCTGGGGGATGAAGCGCAGCAGCCGCGCCGGTTCCGCCCGGCCAATGGACGGCAGCGCCAGCCCGGCGGCGGTGGCGAGAAGGCTACGGCGATGCATGGCAACTCCTGCGAGGGCTTGCCCAGCCGCGATGCGGGCAGGCGGCTGATGCGAGAGGACCATGCCGCCCCCACCCGCGGCAACCCGCGGCATCCCCGGGTCAGGTGTTCCAGCGCCGGCGCTGACAGCAGCCTAAGCAAACCTCTGGAAATTTGCGCACAGATGAAAAACTAAGCAGGCTTGCGTGGCTTGGCACGGTCGCAGGCCATCTGTGTGATAGGCCGCGGAAGCCTGCTTAGGAGCGGCGCTGTCCCTCAAAAAGCATGAACAGGGTCCGGCCAGGAGCCGGGACCGGCAACCGCGCAGCACAAACGCCGTCCTGGCCCCAAGCCCCCTCACCGCAGGAACCCGCC
>CAXTOB010000307.1:0-3022 GCA_964245505.1 uncultured Acetobacteraceae bacterium
GTTATGTGCGGACCGCGCTGGCGATTTGTGCGACGGCGGCCGAGCCCCCCTCACCCCGGCCCGCTTCTGGGGGGAAGGAGGAAAGAAGTTTCTCCTTTTCAACCGGCTTTGCGTTTTGGTGGGAGGTCAAGGCGTAGGGACAGCTCCTTTAGCCGGGCTGCGTCCACTGGCGCCGGGGCGCCCATCATCAGGTCCTCGCCCTGCTGGTTCAGCGGGAACAGGATGACCTCGCGGATGTTCGGCTCGTCGGCGAGGAGCATCACCATACGGTCAATGCCTGGCGCCGACCCGCCGTGCGGGGGTGCGCCGAAGCGGAAAGCGGCCAGCATGCCGCCGAACCTCGCCTCGACGTCGGCGGCCGAGTAGCCGGCGATCTCGAAGGCGCGGATCATCACTTCGGGGCGATGGTTGCGGATGGCGCCCGACGATAGCTCGATGCCATTGCAGACGATGTCGTACTGGAACGCCTTGATGGTCAGCGGGTCCTGGGTATCGAGCGCCTCCAGCCCGCCCTGCGGCATCGAGAACGGGTTGTGGCTGAAGTCTATCCGCCCGGTTTCCTCGTCGCGCTCATACATCGGGAAGTCGGTGATCCAGCAGAAGCGGAAGCTGTTCTCCTCGATCAGGCCGAGTTCCTGCGCCAGGCGGGTGCGGACCAGGCCGGCGAACTTGGCGGCCTCATCCGGCTGGCCCGCGGCAAAGAACACGGCGTCGCCGGGCTGCAGGCCGCAGGCGTCGCGTATGGCCTCGATGCGCTCGGCTTCCAGGTTCTTGGCGATGGGGCCGCGGCCGCCATCCTCCTCGACGATGATGTAGCCGAGGCCGCCGGCGCCCTGCTCGCGCGCCCACTCGTTCAGCTTGTCGAAGAAGCCGCGGGGACGGCTGCCGGCGCCTGGCGCCGGGATGGCGCGGACGATGCCGCCGGATGCGGTGATGCGGGCGAACAGGCCGAAGCCCGATCCGGCGTAGGCCGCCGTTACGTCGGCGATGCGCAGGGGGTTGCGCAAGTCTGGCTTGTCGGAGCCATAGACCAGCATCGCCTCGTCGTAGGGGATGCGCGGGAACGGCGCGGGGGTGACGGTGCGGCCGCCGCCGAACTCCTCGAAGACGCCGGCCATCACCGGTTCCAGGGTGGCGAACACGTCCTCCTGGGTGACGAAGCTCATCTCGAAGTCGAGCTGGTAGAACTCGCCGGGGCTGCGGTCGGCGCGGCTGGCCTCGTCGCGGAAGCAGGGGGCAATCTGGAAGTAGCGGTCGAAGCCGGCGACCATCGCCAACTGCTTGAACTGCTGCGGTGCTTGCGGCAGGGCGTAGAAGGTGCCGGGATGGTTGCGCGACGGCACCAGGAAGTCGCGGGCGCCCTCGGGGCTGCTGGCGGTCAGGATCGGCGTCTGGAACTCGGTGAAGCCCTCGGCGATCATGCGGCGGCGCAGGCTGGCGATGACGCCGGCGCGCAGCATCATGTTGCGGTGGACCTTGTCGCGGCGCAGGTCGATGAAGCGATACTTCAGGCGGATTTCGTCGGGGAACTTCTCGTCGCCCGCGACCTGCATCGGCAGGGTGTCGGCGGCGGACTGCACCTCCAGCGCCTGCACCTGCAACTCGATCTCGCCAGTGGGCAGCCGGGGGTTCACCGTGGCGGGGCTGCGCGGGACGACCTGACCAGTGACGGTGACGACGCTTTCCACCCGCAGCTCGTCCGCGGTGGCGAAGCCGGCGGAGCCTGCCGGCAGCACGCATTGGGTGATGCCGTAGTGGTCGCGCAGGTCGAGGAACAGCAGTCCGCCGTGGTCGCGCTTGCTATGGATCCAACCGGACAGCCGGGCCGCCTGTCCGGCGTCGCTGGCGCGCAGGGCGCCGCAGGTATGGGTACGGTAGGCGTGCATGTTTGGGGCGTCCTTTGCCAAGGACGCACACAAACCGCGGGGATTTGCGGTGTCAAGCGCTGCCGGGTAGAACCCGACATGCCCCACCGGACCCATAGCTTCGCCGAGCCAGTTCTTGTTACCGGCACCGACGCCCTCGCCGCCCTGTGCACCCGCCTACGGGCCGAGCCGTATGTCACCATAGACACCGAATTCATGCGGGAGCGCACATATTTCCCGGAGTTATGCGTGGTGCAGTTGGCCGGGGTGTCCGACGTGGCGGTGATCGATGCTGAGGCGGAGGGCATAGACCTGGCGCCGCTGGCCGAGTTGCTGGCGGACACCGGGGTGGTGAAGGTGTTCCATGCCGCCAGGCAGGACGTAGAAATCTTTTTGCACCTGTTCGGCCAGGTTCCGGCGCCGATCTTCGACACCCAGGTCGCGGCGATGGTCGCGGGTTTCGGCGACCAGGTGGGCTACGACGCCTTGGTGTCCAGCTTGACCGGCGGGCACATCGACAAGGCGCACCGGTTCAGCGATTGGTCGGCGCGCCCGTTGTCGGCGGCCCAGGTCACCTATGCCGCTGCCGACGTCACCTATCTTCGTGGGGTTTATGAGCGGCTGCGTGAGCGTCTCGCGCGCGATGGCCGGACGGAGTGGGTGGCAGAGGAGATGGCGGTGCTCGCACAGCCTGAAACCTACCGGCCCGACCCGGATGGCATCTGGGAGCGCCTGCGGCCGCGCACCGGGAATCGCCGCATGCTGGGGATGCTGCGCGCCGCCGCAGCCTGGCGGGAGCGTGAGGCGCAGCGGGTTAACATCCCCCGCGGCCGGCTGCTGAAGGACGAAAGCCTGCTGGAGATCGCCGCCGTTGCCCCGGCCACGCCGGAGGCCCTGTCCCGTATCCGCGGGGTGACGCGCGGTTTTGCCGAGGGCAAGAGCGGTGCCGGGCTGCTCGCGGCGCTGCAGGACGCGGCGGCTCTGCCGGACGACGCGCTGCCTGAGGCGCCGGGCCGCAATGAGGGGTCCCGGCCATCGCCTGCGCTGGTATCGCTGCTGAAAGTGCTGCTGGCGGCGAAGTGCGAAGCGCATAACGTTGCGCCCAAGCTGCTGGCCAGCGGCGCCGACCTGGACCGCCTGGCCTCGGAGAACGAGCC
>CAXTOB010000307.1:3032-7689 GCA_964245505.1 uncultured Acetobacteraceae bacterium
AGCCGGACGTGCCTGCCCTGCACGGCTGGCGCCGCGACGTGTTCGGCGCCGACGCGCTGCTGCTGAAGTCCGGTGGGATCACGCTCGGCGTGGACGGCAAACGGATCAAGTTGGTGCGGGTGTAGCGAGGCCCTCCGGCTACCCGATTGACCATACCCTGCGGCGGGCGATTCCGAACACCTATCCGACCGTGGTCAAGGACGGCTATGCTTTCGACGTCTCTGATGACGCCAGCCTGATCTGGCTCGACCCGGCGTTGCAGAAGCAGGATTACGCGGCGGCGCTGGCCGATCTGCAGGCGAATGCCACGGCGCTCGGCATCCAACGCATCCTGACGCGCGCCGAGTTGACGCAGTTGTTCCGCGATTTCTTCAGCAGCAGCCGCACGCCGGACTTCTTCGTCGTGTCACAGAAGGGCGTCATCTACACTGGAGGCAGCAAGCTTGCCGAGCACGGCGGCGCCGCCGACGATGACCGCCATGTGGCGCTGCTGGTGAGCGCGAGTGGACTGGAGGGTCAAACAGAGGGCCGGACGGTTGCGACCACGCAGATCGCGCCGACCATCCTGTGGGCGCTTGGGCTGTCGCAGGACGAGCTTCAGGCCGTCAGGAACGAGGGCACCCGGACGTTGCCGGGCTTATTCTACTAAGCTTCGTTTTGGGTGAAGCTAAAATCCCGCCGGTGTTACCGTTTCCGCGTCATGGCAGGCCTTGAGGATGCGGCGTTGCAGGGCGGCTGCCGCAACTCTGATGGCCTGTCATTAGCCAGACAGCAACCGGCTTGCGGAGATGCGGCAGAGTCGAGTCAAAGGACTATTGGGGTGGCACAGCCATGGGACGGGCAGCAGCCCTGGAAGCTGGAGGGCAACGCCGGTTCGCTCGTTCCGGTGACGCCCTGTTGCTGGCGTAACCTGGCCGGACCCGCATCGTGGTCCGGCCAGAGTCTAGCCTGCTTAGTTGGTCGCCATCTTCCCCGTGCTGTCCACGGACACGTTCTGCGTCTTGCCGCCCTTGGCGCACTGGCCGTACCAGGAGCCGTCCGCGCCCATCGTCAGCGTGGAGATATTGTTGCAGCCAAAGCCGGTCAGCATGGAGCGCGCGGCGCTTTCGGTCACGTGCGTCGGCGAACCGGCAGAGGCAACGCCCTTGGCGTCCACCATCACGTTGGTCGGCACACCGCCCTTGTAGCACTGGCCGTGCCAGGTGCCGCCGGGGCCGGTGCCAAGGTTGGAGATGTTGCCGCAGCCGAATTGGGTCAGGGCATAGCGAGCCTGGCCGTCGGTGACGTGGTCGAGGCTTGAGACTTCGCTCACCTTGCCGGTCTTGTCCATGGACACGTTGACGACCTTGCCGCCCTTGGTGCACTGGCCCTGATACTGGCCGTCGGGCCGGTTGCTGAGGCCGCTGATGGCGGTGCAGCCATAGTCCATCATGGCGGACCGGGCATGGGCGTCGGTCATGCTCGGGGCGCCTGAGCTCTGGGCAAGGGCCAGGCCGGGCGCGGCCAATCCGAACAGCAGAAATGTCGCAAGCAAACGGGTCATATGAATTCCTCCGGTTCCGTCAGCTCCTACGCTGCCGTTGCCGGACGAAACGACGTCACACCCTGTCAAGTCAAGAGACGTTGAAGACGGAAGCCGCCAGAACACTGTTGCGGGATGCCGGACGATGCAGGGCAGCTACACCAGGAATATCGCCATCGCGATCAGCAGCAGCACCACGGCGATCACCGCATAGGTCGTGAAGCTGGTGAACCGCGTCCAGAACATCTGCCGGTCGGCGACGAAGGCGGCGTCAATACCGCCCTCGGTAACCTCAGTGTTGGCAGCGCTGACTGGCGCCGGGGCGGCGTCGGAGGAGAAGTTCTGGCGGGGGTTCGGCTGGGTGGCCGCGGGAGCGGTGTCTGTGGTTGCCATGATGCGCCTCGTGGTGTTGCCCGGTTCTACGTCCCGGCGGCGGAGGTGGGCAAGGGTAGCCGGGCCTCATAGGTTTGGGGGTTGCTCAGGCTTGCGTCCGCGTCGGACCGGCCGGGCAGTCCCTCCGCCATCAAACGCAGGGCTAGGGGGTAGAGCAGGTGCTCCTGCCGGAGCACGCGCTCGGCCAGGGTTTCGGCGTTGTCGCTGGGCAGGACGGGCACGGCGGCCTGGGCTAGGATGGGGCCTTCGTCCATAACCTCCGTCACCAGGTGCACGGTGCAGCCGTGCAGCTTGCACCCTGCGGCCAATGCACGCGCATGGGTGTCCAGCCCAGGGAAGGCCGGCAGCAGACTGGGATGAATGTTCAGCATCCGCCCGGCCCAGGCGTTCACAATGAACGGCGTCAGCAGCCGCATGTAGCCGGCCAGGCATATGAGCCCGATGCTGCGCGCCTGCAGCTCGGCTTGGATTGCGGCCTCGTGCGCCGCACGGTCGCGGCCATGGGGGCGGTGGTCCACGCACAGCGCCTCGATCCCGCGAGCCCGGGCATGGTCCAGCCCAGCGGCGTCGGGACGGTTGGATAGCACCAGCGCGACTTCGGCCGGGTAGCCCGGCTTGGCCGCGGCGTCCAGCAATGCCGCCATGTTGCTGCCGCGTCCACTGATGAGGACTGCGACGCGGACGGGGGGCGTCATGCGGACGCAGCAGCCCTAGCAAGTGTAAGACGTCCTGCTCCCTCTCCCAGAGGGAGAGGGAGCAGGCAACGAACTTGGTCATCCCAACCAATCCTTCGGGACCGTGACCCGCGCTTCGGCTGGGCCGTCGCCGGACTCGATGCGGCCCACGACGTGCGCGGCCTCGCCATGTTCGGTCAGGAGGGCAAGTGCCGCGGCCGAATCGGACACGGCCAGCACCATGCCGAGGCCGCAGTTGAACACCCGCAGCATCTCCTCGGCCGCGACCCCGCCGGTGTGCGCGAGCCAGCGGAACACCGGCGGCAGCGGCCAGGCGCCGGCGTCCAGGACCGCGTGCATCCCGTCCGGCAGCACGCGCGGCACGTTGCCGGGCAGGCCGCCACCGGTGATGTGCGCCGCAGCGTGCAGCAGCCCGGCCCGGTGCAGCGCCAGCAGCGGCGCCACGTAGATGCGGGTCGGCGCCATCAGGGCCTCGTCCAGCGTCATGCCGGGGGCGAACGGCGCCGGCGAGTCCAGGGATGCTCCCGACATCCCGATCACCTTCCGCACCAGGGAGAACCCGTTGCTGTGCACCCCGCTGCTCGGCAGCCCGATCAGCGCATCCCCAGGCTGCACGCCGGCAGGCAGCAGCGTGCCGCGCTCGGCCGCGCCGACGCTGAACCCGGCCAGGTCGTAGTCGCCGGCAGCATACATGCCGGGCATCTCCGCCGTTTCGCCCCCGACCAGGGCACAGCCGGCCTGGCGGCATCCCTCGGCGATGCCGGCGACGACGGCCGCCGCCTGCTCCACATCCAGGCCGCCGGTGGCAAAGTAGTCCAGGAAGAACAGCGGCTCCGCCCCCTGCACCACCAGGTCGTTGACGCACATGGCGACGAGGTCGATGCCGACGGTATCATGGCGCCCGGTCTCGATGGCCAGACGCAGCTTGGTGCCGACGCCGTCCGTGCTGCTGACCAGCACCGGGTCGGTGAACCCGGCGGCGCGCAGGTCGAACAGCGCGCCGAAGCCGCCCAGCCCGCCCATCACGCCGGGGCGGCTGGTTGCACGGGCCAGCGGCTTGATGCGCTCCACCAGGGCGTCCCCGGCCTCGGTATCCACGCCGGCCTGGCGGTAAGTGGCGCCGTTCGGCGGCAAGGTCATTCAGGGGTCCTCGTCGGTCTGCCGGGTGCGTTGCCGGCGCGGATGCGGTAGGGTCCGGGCCATGCAGCGTCCGGAACAGTTCGGCCGACACAACCACAGCGGTCCCGTCACGGCAACGCCACCCCGTCTGGCCTGGGGAGGCGAGGTGCTGAACCTGCCAAACGCCATCACCTTTGCCCGGCTATGCGCTGTGCCGTTCGCGGTCTGGCTGGTGCTGGAAGGCCGGATGGCCTGGGCGCTGGCGGTGTTCGCTGCGGCAGGCGCATCGGACGCGCTGGACGGTTTTCTGGCGCGGAAGCGCGGCGGCACCGTGCTAGGCGCATGGATGGACCCGGCCGCGGACAAGGCGCTGCTGGTCGGGATGTTCGTGGCGCTGGCCGCCACCGGCTTGATGCCGGTCTGGATGGCGGCGCTGGTCGTTTGGCGGGACCTGGTAATCCTGAGCGGCATCGCTGTGATGCGGTGGCGGCGGTGGCCAATCCGCATTCGGCCGCTGCTGCTGGGTAAGCTCAACACGGCGGTGCAAATCCTGCTGGTCTGCGTAATAATGGGGCTCGAATCCTTCGGCCTGCGCGCGCCGGGGCTGCGGACGGTGCTGCTATGGGCGACTGCAGCGTCCACGGTGTCGTCTGGCGCGATGTATGTTTGGCGGGCGTCGCATCCGCCGGGGCACGAGGAGATGAAGGGGCCACGATGACGACGCTAGACCTGCCCCGCCCCACGCCGCAGCCTGCCCCGTCGCCCACCGTGCCGCCACCGACGCAGACCGCTTCGCGGGCGCAGCGGCTGGGCCTGCTGGCCGGGCTGTTGCTCGTGGCCTACTTGGTGCTGCACCTGTTCGCCTCCATCCTGCTGCCCTTCGTGGCAGCGGCGGGGATCGCCTACTTCCTCGACCCGCCCACCACGC
>CAXTOB010000308.1:0-7665 GCA_964245505.1 uncultured Acetobacteraceae bacterium
GCTGAACACCATGCCCAGCAGCAGCATCATGCACAGCAGGGCAACGACCGTCGGGTGCGATTCCGGCGGCGACAGGTCGGTGGCCAGCGCCAGCCCAACCGTCTGCGTCGTATGCAGCCCGGCGCCCACCAGCAGGAACGCCAGCGCCGCCGCAGCCTGCCCAACCCACGGCGCCGCGTTGCTGTCACCCGACAGCAAAATCAGCGCGAACGGCATGATCGCCAGGCCGCCGAACTGCACCAGCGTGCCCATCCACAAGTAAGGCACCCGCCGCCACCCCAGCACGGAGCGGTGCGTGTCCGACTTCCACCCCACCACGGCGCGGAACGGCGCAAACAGCAGGGGCAGTGAGATCATCGTCGCCACCAGCCAGGCGGGCACGCCCAGCTCGACGATCATCACCCGGTTGAGCGTGCCGATCAGCAGCACCGCCGCCATCCCAACCGTGACCTGGAACAGCGCCAAGCGCAGCAGCCGCGACATCGGCAGCGTGTCGGACGCCGCATCGGCGAACGGCATGAACCCCGGCCCGATCCCGCGCCACACCCCCTGCATACGCTGGTTCAGCCGGGCGATCATGCGCGCACCATCTCGATGGCCTGGGAAATGTAGAAGCCGCCTGCCACCCGCTCGGTCCGTGCTGGGCGCCAGCCGGCCATGCCGGGGTCGGCGGCCATGAGCCGGGTCAGGTGGCCGTGCGTGATGGGCTCGATGGCCGGCGCCCGGTCGCCGCGTGGAAACAGCCGGCCAGTGGCATGCATCACCGTCAGCAGCGGCGTGCGCGGCGCGAAGGTGAACAGCACGGAACTCTCCGCCAGCCCCGCCAACTGCGCCGCAACCCGCGCCATGTCCGGGGCGCGGTAGTGGATCAGGCTGTCCATCCCTACGACATGATCGAAGCGCCCCAGCGCCGGGTCAGTCATATCGCCGCTGCGCCAATCAATCCGCAGGCCCGCCGGCATCCGGTCGCGCGCCACGCCCACCAGGGTCGGGGACAGATCTATGGCGACCACCTCCGCCCCGCGCCGCGCCGCCTCCACCGCGAGCGCCCCGGTGCCGCACCCGGCATCCAGCAGCCGCCGTCCCTGCAGATCCTGCGGCAGCCAAGCCAGCAGGGTCGCCCGCATCCGGTCCCTGCCGGCCCGCACAGTCGCCCGTATGCCGCTAACCGGCGCATCCGAAGTCAGCCGCGCCCAAGCCGCCGCCGCGGTACGGTCAAAATAAGCCTCCAACTGCCCACGCCGGGCAAGGTAAGAAGCGCTACCCATCACCAACCCCAACCCGCTGTCGCTGCCTGCTTCCTCTCCCTCTCCCTCCGGGAGAGGGTCGGGGTGAGGGAAACCGCAAGCGCAGTCCTGTCCCGCGCAGGAAAGCGTCCATAAAAGGCAAGGCCGGCGCGTGCCGCCTCCCTCACCCCGGCCCTCTCCCGGAGGGAGAGGGAGAAGGAAGCAGGCATCAGTCATACCCCAGCAAGTCAAAAATCTCCCGGTCGCGCAGCGGCGCGCCCAGCAACGGCTCCGTCCCCGCCCAAAGCTGCGCCGCCAGCCGCATGTATTCGAGCTTGACCGCCTCCAGCTCCGGCGAAGACTCCATCTCGAACAGCGTGCACTTCTTCAACCGGCTACGCCGTATCGCATCCAAGTCCGGAAAGTGCGCCAGCGACCGCAGCCCAGTCGCCGCGTTATAGCGGTCCACCTGATCCGTAGCCGCGCTACGGTTCACGATCACCCCGCCCAGCCGCACGTCGTAATTCTTCGCCTTGGCCTGGATCGCCGCAACAATCCGGTTCAGCGCAAAGATGCTGTCAAAATCATTGGCAGCCACCACAACCGCCCGCCCCGCATGCTGCAACGGGCTGGCAAAGCCGCCGCAAACCACATCCCCCAACACATCGAAGATCACCACGTCGGTTTCTTCCAGCAGGTGATGCTCCTTCAGCAGCTTCACCGTCTGCCCCACGACGTAGCCGCCGCACCCGGTACCCGCCGGCGGCCCCCCCGCCTCCACGCACATCACGCCGTTGTAGCCAGGGAACACGAAGTCCTCGACCCGCAGCTCCTCCGAGTGGAAGTTCACCCCCTCCAGCACATCGATCACCGTCGGCAGCAACTGCTTGGTCAGCGTGAATGTGCTGTCATGCTTAGGATCGCAGCCGATCTGCAGCACGCGCTTGCCAAGATGGCTGAACGCCGCCGACAGGTTGCTGCTGGTCGTGCTCTTACCAATGCCGCCCTTGCCATAAACGGCAAACACCTTGGCGGTGCCGATATTCAGCGCCGGGTCGAGCTGCACCTGCAGGCTGCCCTCGCCATCGCCACGCCGGCTGATCTTGTTGCGTACGGGATAAGGAAGGGTTGCGACGGTCATGCGGCCAACTCCACTTCAACGCCTTCTAGGCGGTCCTCAAGGTCTTCCCCGGCACGCCGCAGCGCGTCCAAGGTCGCGTCATCCGGCTGCCAGTACTTGCGCTCCGTCGCCTCGATCAGCCGCCCCACCAGCTTGGCCGACGCCTTGGGATTGAGCGCCGCCAACCGCTCGCGCATGGCGTCATCCAGCGCATAGGTTTCGGCAAGCTGCTGATAAACCCAGGGCGACACCTCGCCAGTCGTCGCCGACCAGCCCAGCGTGTTGGTCACGTGCGCCTCAATCTCCCGCACGCCCTCATAGCCATGCTTGAGCAGCCCCTCATACCACTTAGGGTTCAACGCCCGGGTGCGGGTTTCCAGCGACACCTGCTCGGACAAGGAGCGCACGGTCCCATCGCCGCGGGTCTGGTCGCCGATCAGCACACTAGCCGCCACCCCGCCGCGAGCCTGCCGCACGGCGCGGGTAATCCCGCCCAGCGTATCGAAGTAATGGTCCACCGTCGTGACGCCCAGCTCGATGGAGTCCAGGTTCTGATACGTCACGTCCACGCTGCCCAGCACATGGGTCAGCAGCGCCGCCTGCCGCTCCGGCCGCCCCGTCACGCCATAGGCAAAGCCCTTGCGAGCGACATAAGCATCGGCCAGCTCGTCCTCATCCTCCCAAACGCCCGCGCCCACCATGCTGTTGACGTTGGCGCCATAGGCCCCATCGGCATTGCCGAACACCCGCAACGCCGCCTGCTCCATCTCGCCGCCATTGGCCGCGATGAACGCCAGGGCATGCTTGCGGACAAAGTTGTCCTCCGGCGCCTCATCCGCCTGCGCCGCCAGCAGCGCAGCCTCGGCCAGCAGCTTGGTTTGCAGCGGCAGCAGGTCGCGGAAGATGCCGGACAGGGTGACCACGACATCCACCCGCGGCCGGCCCAGCTCGGCCAGCGGCAACAGCCGCGCCCCCGACAGCCGGCCATAGCTGTCGAACCGAGGCGCCGCGCCCATCAGCCACAGCGCCTGAGCAATAGGCCCACCCTCGGTCTTCAGGTTGTCGGTGCCCCAAAGCACCATCGCCACCGTCTCCGGCAGCCCCTTGCCGTCCTGGGCATGCCGGGCCAGCAGCCGGTCCGCCTGGCGCGCCCCATCCTGCACGGCAAACGCGCTAGGCAGCCGGAAAGGATCGAAGCCATGCAGGTTGCGCCCGGTCGGCAGCACCTCCGTCGTCCGCAGCAGGTCCCCACCCGGCGCCGGCCGCGTGTAGCCGCCATCCAGCGCATGCACGATAGCCGGCAACTCGTGATCGGCCGCGAGCAACGCATCCAGCCGGGCCCGCTCCACCGGCTCCGTCACCCGGGCCGCGTCCAGCATCTCCGCACGCTCGTCGGCATTGGGCGGCACGCCGATCACGTGCAGGCCGTGCGGGATCAGGGTGTATTCCAGCTCCAGCAGCGCCGCGCCCAGCCGGTCAATCTCCGGCACAGCATCCGTCCACGCCGGCTCCGCCGCCGCCAAGTCAACCGCCGCCGCCTGCGCCTGCACCAACACCGCCAAGTCGTCGCGCTGCCCGGCGTCCGTATCCGGCTCCATCGAGCGCCAACGGTCCAGCGATGCCTTCAAGTCCAGCAGCCCGCGATACAGCCCGGCATGCGCCACCGGCGGCGTCAAATAGCTGATCAGCACCGCATTGGCCCGGCGCTTGGCGATCATCCCCTCGCTGGGATTGTTGGACGCATACAAATTGAAGTTCGGCAGATGCCCAATCAGCCGGTCCGGCCAGCACTCCGCGGACATCCCGGCCTGCTTGCCCGGCATGAACTCCAGCGCACCATGAGTGCCGAAGTGCAGCACGGCATGCGCGCCGAACTCCTCGGCGATGTAGCGATAAAACGCCGCGAACGCATGGGTCGGCGCGAACCCGCGCTCGAACAGCAGCCGCATCGGGTCGCCCTCGTAGCCAAAGGCCGGCTGCAGCCCGACGAACACGTTGCCGAAGTGCTTACCCAAAACAAAGATGCCAGCCCCATCCGCCTGTGCCCGCCCAGGCGCCGGCCCCCAAGCAGCCTCGATCTCCCGCAGCCAAGGCTGGCCGCGCACATGGGCATCCACCGTAACCCGGCCAGCAACGTTGGCGTCGGTGCCATGCCGCGCCGCATTCCCGGTCACCACCTGCTCCCGCAGTGCCTCCGCCGTGTCCGGCACCTCCACAGTATAACCAGCATCCCGCAACGCGATCAGCGTGTTGTGCAACGACTGGAACACGGCCAGGTAGGCCGCCGTCCCCGTCGCCCCGGCGTTGGGCGGGAAGTTGAACAGCACCGCCGCCACCTTCCGGTTCGCCCGCGCCGTACGCCGCAGCGCCACCAGCCGCGCCACCCGATGCGCCAGCATCGCCGCACGCTCGGGGTGCGAGACCATGTTCCGCGCGCACGTCTTGCCGTCGCATCCGGCACAGGGACTAGCAGTCTCGGCACGTCCGCAACGCCCGCCGAAGGTCATCGGCGCCATGCCGCCATCCAGCTCCGGCAGGGCCACCATCATCGTCGCCTCCACCGGCAGCAGCCCGCGCGGGTCGGACTGCCACTGGTCCAGCGTCTGGAACTCGACGGGATGCGCGGTGACGTAAGGAACATCCAGCCGGGCCAGGATGTCCTCGGCGGCGCGGCTGTCATTGTAGGCGGGACCGCCAACCAGGCTGAACCCGGTCAGGCTGACCACCGCATCCACCGCCGGCACACCGTCCCGCATGAAGAACCGCTCAATGGCCGGACGCGCGTCCAAGCCGCTGGCAAACGCCGGCACCACCCGCAGGCCGCGCCCCTCCAGGGCGGCAATCACCCCGTCATAATGCGCGGAGTTGCCGCTGATGAGGTACGACCGCAGCAGCAGCAGCCCCACGGTCCCCGCCAGGCCGCCGCGCGGCAACTGACCTAACTGCTCCACCACACGCCCCGGCGCCTTCGGGTGATACAGGCCCACGTCCGGATACTCGACCGGCGCCCCCGCCTGCACCTTGCCCGCCAGCGCCCGGCGCTCGCCGCTGGCGTAGCGTCCGACCAGCATCCGGACCAGGTTGGCCAGGTTCTCGTCCGATCCGGCAAGCCAGTACTGCAGCGCCAGGAAGTAGGTCCGCACATCCTGCGCCGTACCCGGAATGAAGCGCATCAGCTTCGGCAAGCGCCGCAGCATCTTCATCTGGTCCTTGCCGCTGGACGCCGCGCCGGACTTGCCGCCGCCGCGCAGGCGCTTGAGCATCGCCAGTGCGCCCTTCGCCTCCTGCGACATATCGAAGCGGCCGAGCTTGGTCAGCTTCGTCACCTCGCCCGCCGACATGCAGCACAGCATGGCGTCACAGCCTTCACGCCGGGCTTGCAGCGCCGGCAGGACGGGGCGGATGTGATCCTCCAGGAACAGCATGGTGGCGATCACGATGTCGCCCGCGGCGATGTCCCGATGGCACGCCGCAAGCGCCTCGGCATCGCCGCCCCACTCGTCGGCGGCATGCACGACGACGCTCAGCCCGGGTGTCTCGTGAGCCAGCATCGCCTCGGCACGCGCGACGGCGCCACTCAGGTGGCTGTCCATCGTCACGATGACAACGCGCAGGCTGGGGGACACCGGAGCCTCCATCTCAGCGGCCGAAATGCGCTTTGGCGTCATAAAGCGTCTCCACCGTAATGACCGCTAAACCGTGCTCCTGGGCGAACCGCTCCGTGTTCCGCCGGGCCTTGCCGCGCACGAAGAACGGGATCTTGCCCAACTCCTTGTCGGCATCGGCAGCCCAGCTGATCGCGGAGGAAGCCACCGCCTCCGGCGCCCGGACCTGCTCGGCGGCACCCAGGTGGCCCGGCGCGGCAGCAGCCAAATGACCCGGCGCAGCAGCGCCCAGATGACCCGGCGCAGCAGCGCCCAAATGGCTCGGCGCGGCATCGCCGCCAAACTCGAAGTCGCCGCGGAACATGCCGACCAGGTGCTCCTCCAGCCCCATCATCAGCGGATGAACCCAGGTGTCGAACAGGACATTGGCGCCCTCCCAGCCCATCTGCGGGGCATAGCGGGCGGGAAAGTCCTGAACATGCACCGGGGCGGAGATCACCGCGCAAGGCACGCCAAGCCGCTTGGCAATATGCCGCTCCATCTGCGTGCCCAGCACCAGCTCAGGCTGCAGGGCGGTCACCGCAGCCTCCACCTCCAGGTAATCGTCAGCAATCAGCGCCTCGATTCCATACAGCTTGGCGGCAGCACGCACCTCGCGGGCATATTCGCGGCTGTAGGTGCCAAGACCGACAACGGTGAAGCCAAACTCCTCCTGCGCAACGCGGGCGGCAGCAACCGCATGGGTCGCGTCGCCGAACACGAACACCCGCTTACCCGTGAGGTAGTTGCTGTCCACCGAGCGCGAGTACCAGGGCATCCGGCTAGGCGCCCCCGCCAGCGCAGGCGCCGGGTCCACGCCCGCAAGCGCCGCCACTTCCTGGACGAACTCACGCGTCGCCCCAATGCCGATCGGCACGGTCTTGGTCGCCGGCTGGCCAAAGGTCCGGGACAGCCAGGCCGCGGCCGTCCCCGCGACCTCGGGATACAGCACCACGTTGAAGTCGGCGTCACCCAGCCGCGCCAAATCGGCCGGAGTCGCCCCAGCCGGCGCCGACACGTTCACCTCCACGCCAAGCTGCTCCAGCAGCCGCGCGACCTCAACCACATCGTCGCGATGCCTAAACCCCAGCGCCGTCGCACCCAGGATATTGGCCCGCGGACGCCCGCTACGCTCGCGCCCCACCTTCAAACCCGCGCCCGGCGGCGGCGCATGCGGCCCGGCGCAGGCCCGGACGATCTGATAGAATGTCTCCGCCGCCCCCCAGTTCTCCTTCTTCTGGTAGGCCGGCAGCTCCACCGCAACCACCGGCACCGGCAACTGCAACGCCCGGGCAAGGCCGCCAGGGTCATCCTGGATCAGCTCCGCCGTGCAGCTTGCCCCAACCAGCATCAGCTCCGGCTTAAACCGCTCATAAGCATCCCGGGCAGCAGACTTGAAAAGCTCCGCCGTATCGCCGCCAAGGTCGCGAGCCTGAAACGTCGTATAAGTAACGGGCGGCCGGCTCTGCCGCCGCTCGATCATGGTGAACAGCAGGTCGGCATAGGTATCGCCCTGCGGCGCATGCAGCACGTAGTGAACGCCCTGCATCGCCGCAGCCACCCGCATCGCACCAACATGCGGCGGCCCTTCGTAGGTCCAAAGCGTCAGTTGCATGGGCCGATGCCCCCCTGCACGAAGGATGAAGCCCCTGCCTGCTCCCTCTCCCTCCGGGAG
>CAXTOB010000309.1:0-7659 GCA_964245505.1 uncultured Acetobacteraceae bacterium
GATTAGCATCGTCGTAATGCTCAGCCCCCTGCCCCTGCCCGACCAGCCCGACGACGCCGTGGCGATCCTGGCGTCCTCGCTGGATGCCCTGTCCGATACCGGGCAGCCTCCGCCGCGCGATGCGGTGCTCGGCGTGTTCCGGCGTTATCTGACCCGGCTGCAGCATCATGTGCAGCAGGGATTCGAGGACGGCGGCATGAGTGGGCTGCAGGCCGGGCGTCTGCTGGGGCGGCTGACGGATGGCGTTATCCTGTCGCTGTATAACTATGCCCGCAGCCATGTCGCCGAGGTCGAGGCTGCGGCGGCGCAGGAGCCGATGGCGGTCGTCGCCACTGGGGGATATGGCCGTGGCGTGCTGGCGCCGTTCAGCGACATCGACCTGCTGTTCATCACCGCCGATGTGCCGGGGCAGCGCAGCTTGGCCGCAGTCGAGTTCATGCTTTATTTTTTGTGGGACCTTGGGCTCAAGGTCGGCCACGCCACGCGGTCCGTCAACGAGTGCATCACGGATGCCGAGCGGGACTTGACGGTGCGGACCAGCATGATCGATGCGCGCCTGTTGGCGGGCGACCCGGCGCTGTTCGGCCTGTTTGAGAACCGCTTTCTGCTGTTCTGCAACGAGGCTGGCGCTGGCAGCTTCATCGCCGCCAAGCAGGCCGAGCGCGATATGCGCCACCATCGCTATGGCGAGACGCCGTTCCTGGTCGAGCCTAATATCAAGGAGGGGCGCGGCGGCCTGCGCGACCTGCAGACGCTGTATTGGATGAGCCGCTACTTGTTCGGCACGCAGGTGATGGGGGAGCTGGTTGGGCCGGAGTCGCCCGGTGGCGGCATCCTGACGGATGCGGAGGCGAAGCATGCCCGGCGGTCCTGGGATTTCCTGTGGACCGTGCGCTTTCACCTGCACTACGTCGCTGGGCGTGCGGAGGACCGGCTGACGTTCGACCTGCAGCCCGTGGTCGGCGCCCGGATGGGCTACACCCGGCATGGGCGGCAGGATGGGGTCGAGCGGTTTATGCGGCACTACTTCCTGACGGCGCGAGAGATCACCCGGATCACCGCCGTGCTGGAGCCGGCGATCGTGCGCGCGGCCCTCGGTCCGCCTGCCCTGGCTGGGGATGCCGGGGAGCCGGCGCTGCTCGATGAGGGGTTCATGCTGGCGGATGGCAAGCTGCTCTGCATGCCGGGCAATGACTTCGGGCGGTTCCCGCTGGCGATGCTCCGTATCCTGCAGGTGGCGCGGGAGCGCGGGCTGGAGCTGCATCCGCTGGCGATACGCGCGCTGATCCGGCACGAACGCGGCGGGGTGCTGCTGCGCGGGGATCCGGCGGCGGGAGAGATGTTCCTCGATCTGCTCAGCGGACGGGAGGGCGAGCATGGGCGGGCCGACGGCGCCCGGTGGATCGGGCTGCTGAGCGAGACGGGGTTCATGGGCCGGTATATCCCGGACTGGGCGCGGATCGTCGGGCAGATGCAGTTCGATACCTACCATGTGTTCACGGTGGATGAGCATACGATTGAGGCGATACGCGTGTTGAACGCGCTGGATCGTGGGGAGCTGGAGGAGGTCGCGCCGGTTGCGTCTGGGCTGGTCGAGGATTTGCAGTCGCGGCGGGCGTTGTATGCGGCGACGCTGCTGCATGACATCGCCAAGGGCCGGGGCGGTGACCATTCCGAGCTGGGGGCGGAGCTTGCGGCCACTATTGGGCCGATCATCGGTTTGACCACCGAGGAGACGGAGACCGTGAGCTGGCTGGTGCTGCACCACCTGCTGCTGAGCCAGACCGCGTTCAAGCGGGACATCGACGATCCCAAGACGATCATGGACTTGGCTGATACGATCCAGTCGCCGGAGCGGCTGAAGCTGCTGCTGGTGCTGACGGTGGCCGATATGCGGGCGGTGAGCGCCAAGGTTTGGAACGGGTGGAAGGCGACGCTGCTGCGGGAGCTGTATTCGCGCGTGGCCGATGTGCTGGCGGGCGGGCTGGCCAGCACGGAGCGGGACGTGCGCGTGGCCCGGGCCAAGGAGGTGGTGGCCGAGCATCTGGCGGACTGGACGGAGGCGGACCGGGAGTTCTTCCTCGGGCTGGGCTACCCTGGCTATTGGCTCAGCTTCGATCCGGAGACCCATATCCGGCATGCCCGGCTGATCCGGGAGGCCGAGGCCCGGCATGCGCCGTTGACCGTGGACACCCAGCCGCTGCCGTCGCGGGCGGTTACAGAGGTGACGGTTCACACGGCCGATCATGCGGGGCTGTTCAGCCGGATTGCTGGTGCGCTGGCGGTGGCGGGGGCCAGCATCGTGGATGCGCGCATCCATACCCTGACCAATGGAAGTGCGTTGGATACGTTCTGGATACAGGACACTGCCGGCGGGGCGTTCGAGGCGCCGCACCGGCTGGCGCGGCTGCATGTGCTGATCGATCAGGCGCTGTCGGGTCGGCTGGGGCTGGCGGGGGAGATTAGCCGGGCTTCGCGCAGCGTGCTTGGCAGCCGGATGCGGGCGATCCATGTGCCGCCGCGTGTGGTGGTGGATAACCGCGCCAGCCATACCCACACCGTGCTGGAGGTCAACGGGCGCGACCGCCCGGGGCTGCTGCATGACGTGACCGCGGCCATTAGCGAACAGGGGCTGCAGATCGCGTCCGCGCACGTCACGACATACGGCGTGCGGGCGGTGGACGTGTTTTATGTCAAGGACGTGTTCGGCTTGAAGGTGGAGAACGAGCGCAAGCTGGCGTCCCTCCGGCAGGCGCTGCTGTCCGCGCTGCAGTTGCCGGAGGAGGGTACGCCGGAGCCGGTGCCTAGCTCCCGCCGGCGGCGGGATGCTGCGTAGGGCCTGTTGGGGCGACGAGAGACGGAAGTTCCGACCTCAGTAAAACCTGGCCTTAGTAAAAGTTGACAAGCAGCACGGGAAGCCGATCCGCTACTTGTGCGTTGCTTCATCATGACGTTCTATTTTGCGCCTGACTCCGGCCTGCGCCGGCGGTTGCCCGGAAACCAATCCGAGATAGCTAGCCGCGGCCAAGCTCATAAGCTGCTGCGGCTGTTGCCGTTATTGCTGCCGGTGGGATTGATGGCCCTGCGGCGCGGCGGGCGGATGCGTCAGGCGTTGAACCAGTCGGCCCATGCGCTGCATGACGCCGAGGAGCGGTTCCATACCCTGTTGAACCAGGCGCCGGTCGGAATCTGCCAGACTAATTTGTCGGGATGTTTCCTGCTGGCGAACAAGCGGTATTGCGCTTTGCTCGGGCGGGAAATGGAGACGCTGCGGACGTTGCGAATCCATGATTTGACCCATCCGGAGGACCAGGACCGGCACCGGGCGGGTCAGGCGCGGATGCTGGCGACCGGGGAGCCGTTCGTGATCGAGAAGCGGCTGGTGCGCCCGGATGAGAGCGACGTTTGGGTAATCAGTCACATGAGCGTGACGCATGATGCGGAGGGGCATCCGCAGCACATCATCGCCGCGGTTCAGGATATCAGCCATCGCCGTGCCGCGGAGGCTGCACTGCAGGCGATGAACGCCACTCTGGAGCAGCGGGTGGCGGATGCGGTGGCGGAGCGTGCCCGGGTCGAGGAAAGCCTTCGCCAGGCGCAGCGGATGGAGGCGCTGGGTCAGTTGGCCGGTGGCGTTGCGCATGATTTCAACAATGTATTGCAAGCTATTGCCGGCGGGGCGCGGTTGATCCAGCGGCGTCCGGACAACCCGGATTCGGTGCGGCGGCTGGCCGGGCTGGTGGTTGATGCCGCGGACCGGGGGGCGTCGGTTACTCGCCGGCTGCTGAGCTTTGCCCGGCGCGGGTCGTTGCAGCCGGGGCCGGTGGAGGCTTCGCCGCTGCTGGAAGACTTGCGTGAGATGCTGGCGCGCACCCTGGGGTCGGGCATTACGGTTCAGGCCAGCGCCGAGGCGGACCTGCCAGCGATGATGGCGGATAAGGGGGGGTTGGAGACGGTGCTGGTCAACTTGGCCACCAACGCGCGTGATGCCCTGCTGGATGAGACCGGGCTGCCAGGGGCGGGTCCCAAACGGGTCAGCCTACATGCCGCCCGGGACGATGCGGCCCCGGGACTGCCGGCCGGCGCTTATGTCAGGCTGGAAGTGGCGGATAGCGGGCCGGGGATGGATAATGACACTTTGGCCCATGCGGCCGAGCCGTTTTTCTCCACGAAGCCGCGGGGCCGCGGCACTGGGCTGGGTTTGTCGGTGGCGCGCGGGTTTGCCGAGCAGTCGGGCGGCATGCTGGCGATCCAGAGCGTTCCCGGCGAGGGCACGACTGTGCGGCTTTGGCTTCCGGCGATCATTCCCGCGGCGCCGCCGGTGCGGCCCGATATCCGGCCCGCGGTCGTGCTGGTGGACGACGACATCGAGGTGCGGGACGTGTTGGCGGATACCCTGGTGGCCCAAGGCTGCCGGGTTTCCGGCTATGCCGATGCGGTTTCGGCGCTGGCGCGCATCGCCGATGACGCCCCTGATTTGCTCATCAGCGACCTTTCGATGCCGGGTACGGACGGCATGACCTTGATACGTCAGGCACGGCTGCTGCGACCGGGCTTGGCGGCCATCTTGCTGACTGGGCATTCCGGGCCGGAGTTGGAGGCGGCTGTTTCGCAGATGGCGGGCGGCCGCGTGATCCTGGTGCAGAAGCCGGTCCAGGGTGCGTCCTTGGCGGCCCAGATCAATGCGCTGTTGCCGGAGGGGGTCAGCCTGAACGCTTGACTCTGCCGAACCATTCAGAACAAAATAAGAACATCAGGAGTCGCTCGTTAGGGGCGCCTCGGCCCGACCTGGAGATGTTCTTATTATGTACGCACGCACAGCGCAATGGTCTCCGATGGGCGCGGTTCATCTGCGTCAGGAAGAACAGATTGAACACGTTACCGCGACGGCACGAGCCGTGGTGTGGGTCTGCGGACGTGTTGCGGCGGCTTTGGGCTTTGCCGGCGTGATGTGGCTGCTGCTGGCCGGGCCGGGTTTCCTGGATGGGCGAAGCAGCACGGTGGATCGTCCGGTGCAGCAGGCCGCGGTCCGGGGCGTGGGGCGGTAGCCTAGGCTTCGCGGTAGTTCAGCAGGATCGCGCCTATCACCAGGAAACAGACGGGCCAGACCCAGCCGGCCCAGCGGCGCACCGGTCCATCGGCCCGCAGTTCCAGCCAGCGCGACCAGCCGGCGGCGATGCCGGCGAGGGCTAACGGGGTGTGGGACAGTTCGATCAGCAGCTGATCTTTGACGTTGGCGATGGCATGGCTGTGGGTCAGCAGCAAGGCGCCGCCGAGCGCGGTCAGCAGGGGGAAGACCAGTGCCGCCCGTGGGTCTCGCAGGCGCCCGGTGCGCACGCCCCACTCGAACAGCGCGAAGGCGATGATCAGCAGCACGAAGACCCGGTGCTGCAGCACCTCGACGTCGCGCAGGCTTTCCCAAACGCCGATCTCGCCGAGCGGCCATACTTCGGGGTCGCTGCGGAGGAACAGGAATAGGGCCAGGCCTAGCAGCACTAGGGGCCAGTGCCTCGCCCAGCGTATCCCGGCGCGGTGCAGGAGGCCGAGCACGCCGATCAGCACCACGAACAGGCCGGACCAGTGGTGGTTGTATTCGCTCCAGGCAATGTCGGCGGCGTTGCGGTCCGGCAGTTCGCCGGAGCCAGGAACGAAGGCGGGTGGCGGGGCTGCTTTCTTTTGGGCGGCTTCGGCGTCGAGTTGAGCCTGTAGGGCCGGTAGGGCGAGCTTGTCGTGATCGGGGGAGGCTAGGCTCGGCAGTTGCGGCGTGTTGCGTGCGGCGATCTCGGACCAGACGACCCGGTCCTGGCTGAGGTCCACGGCGGGGGGTACCGAGGTCAGCGAGGCCGCGGCGAAGAAGATGCTGCAGCCGATGCCGATCTCTACTTCGGCGAAGCGGCGCATCCGCAGGACAGAGGTGGCGGGGTCGCGGCGCAGGCGCTCAACGACCAGGAAGTTGCCGAGGCCCAGCAGCAGCAGGGCGCCGAACATGGCTGCCTTGGCGGTGACCATCACGCCGTAGGCGGTGCCGTAAACCCCGCTCCAGGAGCCGATATACAGGAGGCTGAAGACGGTGGCGGACACGAGGATGCAGCCGACGCCGACCATGCTCATCCGGCTGAAGCGGGCGCCGACCCGGCGGAACGCGGCGCCATCGTGCAGCCGGCCCAGTGCCATCAAGAAGCATGGGATGCCGCCGATCCAGATGGCCGCGCCCAGGATGTGCAGGGCGCTGGCCGCGAACAGCACGCCCTCGTCCTGCAGGCGTGCGACGGAGTGGGTCGTGAGCGTCGCTGCCACGACCGTCACGGCGACCAGGCCGAGCAGCGGGGCAGCCGGGACCGGGCGGCGCGTGAACATGCAGGCTGCCAGCGCCAGGGCCGCCGCCATTTTTACCAGGCCGGCCACGGCGAAGTTCGCGCCGATCACTCCCTGCAGCGGCAGGTCCAGGGTGTCCATCAGCACGGCCGACTGCATGGCGACGGTCAGGGCCTCGCAGACGACGAGGGCGAGGGCGCTCCAGCCGGCGATGACCGCCGTGCGCCGCGATAGGCCGGCGCCGTCCGGGAGCGAGGCCTGGAAGGGCCGGGCGAGGAACAGCAGGAACAGCACTCCGCCGAGCGCCATGCTCTGCGCCACGATGGTGACGCCGTGCAGGACGATGGACAGGTAGCCGAACAGGTCAACGAGGAGGCTCAAGCTAGGGCGCCTTGACCTGGAACGGGACGTCTCCGCGGGTGATATGGCCGTCCACCGCCAGCACCTGCCAGCGCAGCACGTAGTCGCCGGGGGTCAGATCGGCCTGGGTTTCCAGGACGTCTTCGGCGCCGGCGGGGGCCACGTGCAGCACCTGCTCCGCGCCGCCGGTCCTTAGAGCCAGGCGTGAGCGGTTGTGGTCCACGCGGCTGTTGAAGCGCAGGGTGATGTGCTCCGTCCCTGGCTCGGCCACGCTGCGTGCGGCAGGTTGGCTGTCGATCAGGATGGCATGGGCGTGGGCGGCGCCCGGCAGCAGCAGGCTGGGCATGAGTAGGCCGGTGATGAGCAGGCTGGACATGAGCAGGCTGGGCATGCGCCGGCGGGGGGTGTGCAGGAACGGCTGGGGGGAGATGCGCAAGCAAAGGTCCTCGAAAGGGGCGCGGGCATCTAGCGCGCAGCCGCCGGGCTGTCCATGATCGCGCCGGTATGAGCAGACCCCCGCCCGGCGCCCGCGCCGACTATCGCAGCTTTGTCCCCGTCACCACCCGGTGGGGGGATAACGATGTGTTCGGCCATGTGAACAATGCCGTTTACTACGGTTATATCGACACTGCCGTCACTACCCTGATGCTGCGCGCTGGCGTGCTGAGCTGGAAGGCATCGCCGCGTATCGTGATGGTCGCCGAGGGCGGCTGCCGGTTTCATTCGGAGATTGGGTTTCCCGATCAGGTTCAGGCCGGTGTGCGGATTGCGCGGCTGGGCGGGAGCTCGATTCGGCATGAGGTCGGGATGTTCCGTGGCGATGAGGACTTGGCCTCGGCCGAGGGGTTTATCGTCCATGTGTGCGTGGATAGCGCAACGAGGCGTCCGGCGCCGCTGCCGGACGAGTGGCGCCGTGCTCTGCAACCGCTTGTGATTGAAGGATAAGATATGGATATGGGTTTGCAGGGGCGCACTGCCCTGGTT
>CAXTOB010000310.1:0-7654 GCA_964245505.1 uncultured Acetobacteraceae bacterium
GTACTGAGACGCGCACGCTGAACGCCAAGGAGACCGAGGTCGCCAAGGAGAAGATGCAGGCCATCAAGCAGGCGTTCGAGGGCTGGGTCTGGACCGACGCCGACCGCACGGACCGGCTGGCGCGAATCTACAATGATGCGTTCAACAACCTGGTCCCGCGCGCCTTCGACGGCTCGCACCTGCAGCTGCCCGGCATCAGCAGCGCCGTCACCCTGCGCGACCACCAGAAGCGGGTGGCCTGGCGCATCATCAGCGCCGGCGGCACCTACATGGCGCACGCCGTCGGCAGCGGCAAGACGATGGCGATGTCCGTGGCGGTGATGGAGCAGAAGCGCCTGGGCTTCATCAGCAAGGCGCTGATGACGGTGCCGGGGCACTGCCTGGCGCAGGCCTCGCGCGAGTTCCTGATGCTCTACCCGAACGCCCGCATCCTGGTCGCCGACGAGACCAACTTCGCCAAGGAGAAGCGGGCGCGGTTCCTCGCACGCGCGGCGACGGCCAACTGGGACTGCATCATCGTTACGCACTCGGCGTTCAAGTTCCTCGCTGCACCGGCCTGGTTCGAGCGCGACATGATGCAGGCGATGATCCGCGCCTTCGAGGCCCTCCTGCTGCTGGTGGACGGCGGGGACCGCATCACCACGAAGCGCATCGAGCGCGCCAAGGAGGCGATGCAGGCCAAGCTGGAGACGCTCGGCACCGACAAGGACGACATGCTGACCATCGCCGAGATCGGCGTGGACCAGATCATCGTCGATGAGGCGCAGGAGTTCCGGAAGCTCTCGTTCCCGACCAACATGAGCGGCCTCAAGGGCGTGGACCCCGACGGGTCGCAGCGGGCGTGGGACCTCTACGTGAAGTCGCGCTTCATCGCGCTGTCCCAGCCGACGCGGGCACTGGTCCTCGCGTCGGGCACGCCGATCACCAACACGCTGGGGGAGATGTTCAGCCTGCAGCGGTTCATGCAGCTGGCGGCGCTGGAGGCGGGCGGCCTGCACCAGTTCGACGCCTGGGCCTCGATGTTCGGCGACGCGCGTACCGAGCTGGAGCTGCAGCCGTCAGGCCTCTACAAGCCGGTCACGCGCTTCGCCGAGTTCGTCAACGTGCCCGAGCTGGTGGCGATGTTCCGCAGCATCGCCGACGTGGTGCTGAAGGACGACCTGCGGGGCTTCATGACCCTGCCGGCCATCCAGACCGGCAAGCGCCAGATCGTCACCGCCCCCGCCAGCCCGGCCTTCCGCGACTACCAGCAGGTGCTGGCCGATCGCATCGAGGAGATCGAGGCGCGCAAGGGTCCGCCCAAGAAGGGCGACGACATCCTGCTCGCCGTCATCACCGACGGGCGGCACGCCGCGATCGACCTGCGCTTCGTGGACCCATCTGCGCAGGACGAGCCGGAGAACAAGCTGAACCTGCTGATCCGCAACGTCCACCGCATCTGGCTGGAGACGGCGGACCGGCAGTACGTGCAGCCGGACGGCACACCCTACTCCCTGCGCGGCGCGGCGCAGATGATCTTCTCCGACCTCGGCACCGAAGGGGCTGCGGAGACGCGCGGCTTCTCCGCCTATCGTTGGATCAGGCAGGAGCTGGTGCGCCTCGGCGTGCCCGCCGAGCAGATCGCCTTCATGCAGGACTTCAAGAAGTCCGCTGCCAAGCAGCGGCTGTTCCAGGACGTGAACGGCGGCAAGATCAGGTTCCTGCTGGGGTCCACGCCGACGATGGGCACGGGCGTGAACGCGCAGCAACGGCTGGTGGCGCTGCACCACCTCGACGTGCCCTGGCTGCCGAGCGACATCGAGCAACGCGAGGGCCGCATCGAGCGGCAGGGCAACCAGAACGCTGAGATCGCCATCTACGCCTATGCGACCTTGGGCAGCATGGACGCGACGCAGTGGCAGCTGCTGGAGCGCAAGGCCCGGTTCATCGGGGCGGCGCTGGCCGGCGACCGCAGCATCCGCCGGCTGGAGGACATGGGCGACCAGGCCAACCAGTTCGCCATGGCCAAGGCGCTCGCCAGCGGCGACCCGCGGCTGATGCAGAAAGCCGGGCTGGATGCGGAGATCGCACGCCTCCGGCGGCTAAGGGCGGCGCACCTGGACGACCAGCACGCGGTGCGGCGCACCATCGCGGACGCCCACGCTCAGTCGGCCCATGCGCGCACCCGCTGCACCCAGATCGAGGCCGACCTGCAGCGGCGCACGCCGACACGGGGCGACCTTTTCACGATGGAACTGGGCAGCACGCCGGTGACGGAGCGCAAGGTGGCGGGCGCATCGCTGCTCAGCCGCATCCGCATCCTGGACGTGGGCAGGGAGGTTGGGCGTTGGACGCTGGGCCGCATTGGCGGCTTCGACGTGAAGGCCGAGGGGCGGTCCTGGGGCCAAGTCGCAGGCTACCGCCTGGACGTTTGGCTGGACCGGACCGGCAATGAGCAGGAGGTGAAGGTCGAGGGGGATCTGACCGCAATGGGGCTGATCAACCGTCTGGAATACCAGCTCGACCGCTTCGAGGCGGACCTGGTCGGGCACCGGCGGACCGTGGAGGAGAGCGCGGCGCGGGTGGCATCGTTCCAGCAGCGGCTGGGGCAAGCGTTCGCCTACGAGGCGGACCTGAACGCAAAGGAAGCGGAGCTTGCCGCCATCGAGGCCAGCCTGAAGGGGAGCACAGCGGCGGAAGACGGCGCGATGCAGGAATTATCGGACGAAGCCCAGGTCGCAGCCTAGCCGAAAAGGACGGCGGCTCCCGCGAGAGCCGCCAAGTTTAGGGAGGAAACGTCCTGCGACGCGGCCAAGGCACGCATCGCATCCGTAACGTAGCATTTACGTATCCAGCGGCAAGTTAAGTTTTGTGCGCCGCAGCATCGACGCATCCCAGGGCTGAACGGCAATGGGCGAGTGGCGGACAGGGAGAGAGCGCAGGGGACGGGAACGGGCGGAAACAACGGGTCGTTCCCGCGTCCCGGCGCGCGCCGCAAGGGTAAAGGCCGCACGCGGCCCGCGCTGCGCGCGCCCTTGCCCCGCACGCCGGGACGCGGGGCTAGGGAGGGGTCAGGCCAGAGAAAAGGGCAGGACCAAGACCCCACCCAGGAGCAGCACCCCATGGAACTCAGGACCATTGACCCACGCAGCCTGATCGACAATCCTGACAACCCCCGCGGCAAGGCGGCGCCCGACCACGCCGACGAGCAGATGCGCCTCAGCATCGCAGCCGTCGGCATCCTGCAGCCGCCCGTGGTGCGCGAGATGCCCAAGGGCCTCACAGTGCGCTACGGCAGTCGCCGCCTGCGCGCTGCCCTTGCCCTCAAGCTTGAGGTGATCGAGGTGCTGGTGCTCGGCGCCGACGAACGGGCCGACGACGACCAGATCCGCGCCGTGCTGGAGAACATCGTGCGCAAGCAGATGTCGGCGGTGGACCAGTGGCGTGCCATAGAGCGGTTGGTCTCCGACCGCTGGACGGAGGAGGCCATCAGCAACGTGCTGGTGCTGACGGTCCGCACCATCCGCAAATTGCGCCTGCTGGCCAGCATCCTGCCTGCGATGCTGGACCGCATGCACGCCGGCGACATGCCGGCCGAGGGCGAATTGCGGACCATTGCCTCCGCGGCCACGGAGGAGCAAGCGGCGGCATGGAAGAAGAACAAGCCCAAGAAGGGTGAGAGGGTCTCCTGGTGGGCCTTGGCCGAGGCGCTAAGGCGTCGGGAGATGAAGGCCGCCGACGCCCTGTTCGACGCCGACTACGCCGAAGCCTACGGCGTCAGCTACACGGAGGACCTGTTCGCCCCAGCCGACCAGGACAGCCGCACCACCACGAACGTGGACGGGTTCCTTTCGGCCCAGCAGGCGTGGATCGAGGCGAACCTGCCCGAGCGGGGCGTCATCCTGTCCTCCGGCCAATACGGCGAGGCCAAGCTGCCACGAGACGCCATACGGACCTACGGCAAGCCAGGACCGGAGGACCACGTCGGCTACCACCTGGAAGAGCGCACCGGCAAGGTGGACACCATCGTCTATCGCCTCCCGAAAGCCCAGCCCTCCAACAGCGCCGGAGCTGGCCCCGGCGCAGCCGGACCGGACGCCGATCAGAAGAAGCCGCGGGCCGCGGTGACGCAGAAGGGCGAGGCGATGATCGGCGACATGCGGACGGAAGCCCTGCACGCCGCCCTGCGAGGCGAGCCGATCACCGACGACGTGCTGATCGGCCTGCTGGTGCTGGCACTCGGCGGCAACAACGTCGAGATCAAGACAGGGATCGCTGGCTGGAACGACCTGGGACACCGCGCCACAGCCCGGATCGCTGGCACCCTGGCCGAAGGAGGCGCGCTGACGCAGGACCCGGCGCTGCTTCGGGACACCGCCCGGACGATGCTGGTCCACGCCCTGTCTTGCCGGGAGAACCACTCCAGCAGCGGCCATCTCGCCTGCGTCGCCGCCGAAGCCATCGGCGCGGACGCGCACCTGCCGAACATGGCAACGGTGGAGTTCCTGTCCTGCTTGTCGAAGGCCGAGATCGAGACCGTCGCCATCAGCCTCAACGTGCCGGTGCAGCCCACCGGCAAGGCCACCCGCGGGGCCGTCGTCGCCCGCGCCGGCAGCGGGCGCTGGGTGCATCCGATAGCGGCCTTCGCAACCGGCACCACGGCCGCCGCAACATCCAGGGGCAGCACCTTCTTTCCCGGATGGAACAGCGTGGACACCGCAAGCGACACTGACGAGGGCGACGCTAACACCGGCAGCGAGAACGGCGGCGACCCCACCGGTCAGGAGGAAACCGAGTTCCCGAATGCCCTGGACATGGACGACCAGGACGACGGCGAGCCGGACGATGCCCTGCCAGACCCTGGACGCCTACCGCGCCCCGAAGGTGACGAGGTTCGCACCGCAGCTTGATCAACCCCACCTGCCTGCCCCGGCACCTCCGCCGGGGCAGAGGCCACCCAGAAGGAGCCCACCATGACCCACCACATGCCGGGCCACGGCACCCTGCCGGGTCCCGCCACCGCCATGAGCTGTCCAGTCCCGGTCCTGCACCCGCCCGCCGTTCTCCTACCAGCACGCCTGGACCGGGCCATGCTGCGCTTCGGCGTCGCGCTGCGGCGCGAGTGCCTGGCCAACCTGGAAACCGAGATGGTCTCGGCTTGCGAGGCCGCGGCACACCGCGGCGACCCTCGCACCTCGGCGCCGGACGACCAGGGCCATTGGGACCGCTCGACCTGGAGCCGTTACCTCGACACCGCTACGCGGCTGGAAGGCTGCTACGGCCCGCGGATGCGCCGGCTGCGCGACGACATCGCGCGGCTGGAGCGGCTGCTCGACCTCGCTGTGGCAGCGTGACCGCCATGGGACAGCACACACCCGAGCGGGACATCACGCTGAGTCTCCCACCTTGCTGCTTCGCCGAGATACCCACCAGCGGCTTGGTGGTGCTGATCGTCAGGGGAGGGGACGGCTACCACCTGGCTTCCAGTCCCTTTCCAGCCGCGCAGCTGAACGCCACGCCGCCGAGGCCACCGACAACGGCCGAGATAGAGGCCATGCTTGTGGGATCGATGTTCGGCTGGGATGTGCCGGGAGCCAAACCAACCTGTCACGCCACAATCCGGGCGACACAAGAGTCCAAGCCGACGGGGGAAACGTGAGCCGGGTCCTGGGCGTCGCCGCCTGGGGCGGCCCGGACGCTCCGCTGCGCTTGAGCGATGACAGCACGATCTGGCCACGGCCAACCAACCTGCCAGACTCGATCAGGGACCTGAGCGGCGGGCATCTCGGGTACTACGGCTGGCTCGGCCTGAGCGATATCCAGATCGCCCAGATCTCCCCCTGGAACCTATCCGACTTCCCAGGGCGCAACTGGCGAGAAGAGTACAACGAGCGGGTGCCGCCGGAAGAAGCCGCCGACATCGCGGTGGACGAGCGAGCTGGGGTTCACGGGATCGCACCGCCCAGCTGACGCCGCCAGCCCGGCAAGCCCCGGCGCTCAGGTGGCGCCGGGGTTGTTCGCCGACATCCCGTTCCATTCCCGCGCCCACCAACGCCCCCTTCAAACATAGGAGCCCCTCATGCACACGCCCGACGTGCTGGCGATACTCGCCAAGCTGCCGCCCCGCCGCTTTGTCGAGTTCTACGTTGAATACCGCGGACCCCACGTCATCGAGGTCGTCCGGGGTGTCCCAGACACAACCAACGACAGCACCGGGTTGGCCGCCGCCGCCCTGCCCACCCTGCCGACCCGCCAGCAGATCGAGGCGATGCCCTACAGGGCCGTCCGCGGCTGGCATCTCTCCGGCGCAGACGCCGACCTCGCCGGCGAGGCTGCCGTCAGACGCCGGGAGCACCTGAGGATCATGGCTACCAGCTTGGCGGATGCGCCATGACGCCGGTCGTGCTGCCCGAACGGGTGCAGTACCTGCTGCGCCAGCCACCACTCGACGAGGCAGCCTTCCGGCCCACCCGGTTCACTCCCGCCACCACCAAGGCTTGGTTCGGCCAGCACATGCTGCATTTCCTGGCTTCGGGCTTCCCCGAACACCAATTCACTCAGCAGTTCTATGGCCAGCTCATGCACTGCTTCGGCTTTTGCGCCTGCTACGATCGCGCAGGCTTCTGGGCCGAGCACTTCGCCTCGATGCGGAGCCGTGCTGCATTCGTGGAACAGGTCGCCGGACATCCCGGCTGGGGCAGCCCGGAACACACTTTCTGCGACGTCGAACGCGAAGTCTCGCGCCGCGTGCGAGCCGCCACCCTCCACCCGTATCTCCTCGGCCACCTCTGCGAAGAACGGGAAGCGGCAGACCGAGCCGAATTTGCGCGTCTGGCGGCCAAGTATGCCAGCGCGGGAACAGCGGAGGCCGCCGCCGGACCGGTACGGACGGTGTATGTGCCAGTCCCCGCGAAACACGTTGCCCGCACACCACGCCAGAACGCCGACACCGGCCAACTTGCCTTTGGGCTGGGATAACCCGCGCGCTTTTTCCCACGCAGCAATTACTGCCAGCCCAACACAGACCAGTACAGGGGAAGCGTGCCGTACAAACCAGAACCCCGGATCACCGGACGACCAAGCACGCTCACCGTTCAAACTGAGACACTACCCAGCGTCTCGGTAGGCATTGCAGGCCTCTATCGACTTATAGACCCACCATAGGGCGGAAACACCGAGGGTTTCAAACTAGACCATTGCCATCGTTGTATGCTTTTCGCTGTGGTGTCGTGTAGGCGGGTCAGGCGCCGGTGCGTCCCATCATGTGCTCCATCGCCTCTTCCGGCGTGCCGATGAAGGTGGAGCCCGTGTGGTCCTGCACTGCGATGTAAGCTCCGCTCAGGAGCTGCTGGCGCAGGTGCGCCAGCGCTTTCTCCGTCAGCACGGCGTCATCCGGGCCAGGCCGGTCGAACCCGGCACGGAGCTGCTGCGCAACCTTGCCGGGGTCTAGGCGCGTCCATGACATCGTACGGCTTGCCTCCGTGTCGTTGCATCCACCCCGCTGGCTCTGCGGCAGCCAAGATGTTCGGCACAAGCATGTAGGTGCATCAGCAGATGGCAGGAAGCGGGACCCCATGAAGGAGGCGAGAACGCAGACGGGGCGAGGCATAGCGACAAACGCCCGTGCCGTCCTGTCCCCCCGGTGTGCTGCGGCCTGAAGCGCCGCCCCGGCCGG
>CAXTOB010000311.1:0-7652 GCA_964245505.1 uncultured Acetobacteraceae bacterium
CCGTGGAATGGCCCAGCAGCGGCCCGGCCAGCACCTGCGCCAGCAGTGCCGCCAGTCCGGTGTCGCGCAGCGCCGCCGACAGCGGCAGCAGTGCGGCCACCAGCACCACCACGGACCAGTCCACGCTGGCATACAGCTCATCCAGGCTCAGCGTCCGCATCAGCACCAGCAAAACGGCCGCCCCTGGCAGCGTGACCACCAGCGGCAGTGTTCCCCCAACGGCCAGGCCCAGCGCAATCAGCAGCAGCAGCCCCGGGGCAAGAATCCGTTGCCGCCGCCCAAGCCGCAGCCGCCGTTCCGCCAACAGCAGGCAACCGAACTCCGCCAACACCGGCGGCATCACCGCAAGTTCGCCTTGCAGCACCAGCACGTCGCCGCCCTGCAGCTTGACCCGGCGCAACCGCGTCAGCGCCTGCCCTGACCCGCGCCCGATCCCCAGCAGCCCGACCCGCTCCGCCAGTCCTGCCTCTGCGCAGGACCGGCCCACCAGGCGGGACCCGGGCGAAACAACTGCCTCAATTACCCCTACCCGCTCGGGGTCCGCCTGCAGGTCGCCGACCGCGTTCTCGATCCGCAGGCCCAGCCGCCCAGTCACGCGCTGCAGCGCGTCGAGGCCGCTTACCAACACCAGAACGTCGTCCGCTTCAACGACCAGGCCGGGACGCGGCGCCAGGCGGCGGTAGCCCTCGCGGATCACCGCAGCGACACCGACGACCCCGTCGCCGCGGCGTTCCACCTCGGCCAGGTTCCATCCGACGGCCGGGGAGCCCGGCGGAACATGGACCTCGCTGGTATAGCGCTCGATCCGGGCTGCTGGTGCCGCTGCACCCTCCGCCGGCCGTGGCAGGAACCGCCAGGCCGCGCCCAGCACCACCAGCCCGGCCAGCGCAACGACTCCCCCAACCGGGACGAAGTCGAACAACTCGTAACCGAAGCCCGCCGCCTCCCGCCGCGCCCCGGAAACCAACAGGTTTGGAAGGCTGCCGACCAGCGTCGCCAGTCCCCCAAGGCTGAATGCCAGGCTGATCGGCACCACCGCACGGGATGGCCACCGGCCCGACCGGCGCAACGCCTGCGCCGGTACCAGCGCAAAGGCGGATGCTGCGCCATAGCTTCCGAGCAAGGCCGCGGCCATTGCCCCGATGCCGCCCAGCACTGCCACCTGTGCACCGACCCGGTCCAGCCAGGGAACCAGGCCCCGCACCGGCACCAGCAGCGCCCCGGAATTCCGCAATCCCGCAGCCAGGATCAGCAAGGTCGCGAACACCACAACCGCGGGATCGGCAAACCCGGCCAGCACACGGTCCTCCGGCACCAGACCCGCCCCGGCTGCCACCAGCAACGCTACCGCCGCCACCAGGTCGTGCCGCCAGCGCCGCCAGCCCATCAGCAGCAGCATCGCCGCCATGATCGCGGCCAGCACCGCCTGTGAGTGTGTCACGCCGGCATTCCCGGCACCGCCCTGCATGGGGATGGCCGCGCGGCCGGCTGCAACTTGCTCATGGCCTACAAAGTTACTGGACCCGGCAAGGTTGCACGGCGCGGCGCCGGCACAGGAGCGTTCAGGCATGTCCCCGGTTGAGACCATTGTCGGCCTGTCTGCAGCCTGCGTCGCCCTGGCCCTGGCCGCGCGCACCGCCAAGGTGCCCTACGCCGTCGCTCTGGTCCTTGGCGGCATGGCCGTGGCGCTGGTGCCGGGAATGCCCGGCGTCGAGTTGGACCCCCACCTCGCCCTCGCCCTGTTTATGCCGCCGCTGCTCCAGGCCAGCGCCTACCGCACCGACTGGGAAGCCTTCCGGCTGGCCCTGCGCCCCATCCTGCTGCTGGCTCTCGGCGCGGTGCTGTTCACCGCCGCCGCCGTCGCCGTGGTCGCCAAGCTGCTGGTGCCCGACCTGCCGTGGGGCGCTGCCATCGCCCTTGGCGCTATCGTCGCGCCGCCCGACGCCGTCGCCGCCACGGCCGTGCTGAAATCCATGCGCTTACCACGCAAGCTCGTGACTATCCTGGAAGGCGAGAGCCTGCTCAACGATTACTCATCGGTAATCGTCTACCGCTTCTGCGTGAGCTCTTCGGTGGCCGGCAGCGTCAACCTGACCGACGCCGGGGGCGCCTTCGTCCTATCATCGCTCGGCGGCGCGCTGGCGGGCTACGCCGTGGGCCGGCTGGTGATCCTCGCCGCCCGCGCCCTGGACGATACCCTGCTGGAGATCACCGCCATCGTCCTGGCCGGCTTCGTCAGCTACCTCGGCGCCGAGTTGTTCGACCTGTCCGGCGTGCTGGCAGCCGTCACCTGCGGCCTGGTGATCGGGCGCGGTCAGCACGAGGTGCTCTCCGCCCGCACCCGGGTCGAGAGCACGGCAGTGTGGAACTTCCTAGAATTCATGCTGACCAGCCTGGTCTTCATCCTGATCGGCTTGCAGTTGCGCGACGTGCTGGGACGCCTGGGCAACTACGGCCCGCTGCAACTGCTCGGGCTGGGCCTGGCGGTGTCGGCAGCCATGATCGTCAGCCGCTTCGTCTGGATATTCGGGACTTCCGGCCTGGCGTCGGTGCTGCCCCGGCGCCTGCACCTGGGCAAGGCGTCGCTGCTGCCCAGCCACCAGGTCGTCGTAAGCTGGGCGGGGATGCGCGGCGTGGTTAGCCTGGCGGCCTCGCTGGCGCTGCCCTTGGGCTTCCCAGGACGTGACCTGATCATCTTCCTGGCGTTCTGCGCCATCCTGGTGACGCTCGTGGTGCAGGGCACTACTCTGGGCTGGGTCATCTCCCGACTGCGCGTGGTCGAGGTGCCAGAGGCCGCCGCGGCGCATGAGGAAGCTGCGGTCCGCCGCGCCGCTGCAGACGCGGCGCTGGCGGTGGTGGAGCATCGGGTGTTCACCGGGCGAGAGTTAGGAATGCCGGACAGCGACATGCTGCGTGAATTCCGCCGTAGGGCTACGGATGCCCAGGGCTTGGAAGCTGGCCCAGCCTTAGCCGCCCGCCGCCGCGCTGCCCGGTTACGGCTGGAACTTGACGCGATTGACGCTGCACGCCGCACGGTGCTGGACCGGGCCGACCGGATGGACGCCGAATTGCTGCATGCCATCGAGGAAGAGTTCGACTATGAGGAGGGCCGGTTACGGCGCTCCCTGGGCGAAGCCGAACACGCACCAGGCTAAAACCAGAGCCTACTCCTGCTCTCTCTCCCTACGGGAGAGGGTCGGGGTGAGGGAAAACGCCAGCGCCCACTTAGCCCAGTAAAGTCTTCTGCCAATAGCGGATCGCAGGAAGTGCGTGCGGCCTCACTCACCCCAATCCTCTCCCGGAGGGAGAGGGAGCGGAGCATGGGCAGATCCTCACGCCCGGGCAACTGCCCCTGGCGCCAACGCCTCAATCTGCTGCAGCAGCTTGGAGAAATCCACCGGCTTGGGATGGTAGTCATTGCACCCGGCCGCTACCGTCTTTTCCCGGTCGCCCGCCATAGCATGCGCCGTCAAGGCAATGATCGGGATCCCCGCCGTCGCCGGGTCTCCCTTCAATAAACGGGCAGCCGACCAGCCATCCAGCACCGGCAGGTTCATATCCAGCAACACGATGTCCGGCAGGTCCGCCCGTGCCCGGTCCACCCCGGCCTGCCCATCAGTCGCAACTGTCACCTCAAAGCCGCGACGCTTCAGCCGCCGAGACAAGAAGTCCCAGATTTCCTCGTGATCCTCGACCAGCAATACACGCATCATGGAGTCCTCATCGCGGCCTGATTGTTCTCTGAAATTGGGGCTGGCGTGCCATCCGCCAGGCTCTGCCCAGCCTCACCTAAGGTTTGATGCGGCGCCAGCCCGCGCAACTCTCCGGCAAGCTGGCGCAGGTCGGTGCCACCCTTGCTGAGCACGCGGTCCGCGCCGCCCAAGCGCTTGCGGTCGCCGGCGTCCAGGTCGCGGGCGCTCAGCACCACGACCGGGATGTGGCGGCAGCCCGGCCGGTCGCGCAGCTCGTGCAGGAAGGTAAAGCCATCCATCACCGGCATCGTCAGGTCCAGCAGGATTAGCTGCGGCGGCGCATGCAGCACCTGGTCCAGGGCCTCCTGGCCATTTGCCGCCTCCGCCACGGTCCAGCCATTCCGGGTCAGCACCTGACGCAGCCGGGCACGAGCGTCGGGATCGTCGTCCACCACCAGGATATCCCCGGCATCCCCGCGGAACCGCTCCATGACGCTCTTCAACTGCGTCCACTCGACCGGCTTCAGCACCATGTCGGCCGCTCCCAGCGAAGCGCTGAGCGCCGGCTCGTTCACGAACGTCACCATGACGACCGGGATCAGCTCCAGCACCGGGTCCGCCTTGAGCGTGGTCAGCACCGACCACCCGTCCATCTGCGGCATCATCACATCCAGCAGGATGGCGCGGGGCTTCAAGGTGCGGGCCAGCTCGATCCCGGTCCGGCCGTCTGGTGCGGTGCGGACGGCAAAGCCTTCCCGCTCCAGGAAGCGAGTCAGCAGGTCGCGCTGCGCCGCGTCGTCATCCACCACCAGCACCAAGTGCTTATCTTGTTGCGCGGATGCCCCAGACTGTTCCGCGGCCTCTTCCACCTGCTCCGGCATGACTGCCGGCACGCGCATCGTGAAGGTGGAACCCACGCCATAGGTGCTTTCCACCGTCACGTCGCCGCCCAGCAGGCGGCAAAAAGCGCGGGTGATCGCCAGGCCCAGCCCGGTGCCGCCGAAGCGCCGGGTCGTGGACACATCGGCCTGCGCGAACCGCTCGAACAACCCGGCCAACTGCTGCGGCGTCATGCCGATGCCGGTGTCGGCCACGCTGAACTCCACCCACTCCCCATCGCGCCGCACCCGTACCGTGATCCGGCCGTTCTCGGTGAACTTGGCCGCGTTGCTGACCAGGTTGAACAGGCATTGACGCAGCTTCGTCTGGTCGCTGTGCATGACGCCAAGGTCGGGCGCCAGGTCCAGCATCAGCTTATTGCCCTTCTGCTCCACCAAGTTGCCCACGGTCCCTGCGACATCCTCGGCGAGCGCCTGCACCGGAATGTCCTCGGCATAGGTGGTCATGCGGTCGGCTTCGATCTTCGACAGGTCGAGCACATCGTTGATCAGGCTCAATAGGTGGCGGGCATTGGACTGGATCTTGCGGACATCGCCCAGCAAGCCCTCGTCGCCGCCGTCCTCCATCTCCTCCTCCAGCATTTCGCTGTAGCCGATGACGGCGGATAGCGGCGTCCGCAGTTCATGGCTCATGTTGGCCAGGAATTGGCTCTTCGCGCGGTTAGCGGCCTCGGCGGCGTCCTTGGCGGCGCTCAGCTCCTCTTCGGCCTGTTTGCGGGCGGTGATGTCCACATGGATGCCGACCCATTCCCGCACCGCGCCGTCGTCCAAGATCGGCACGCCGCGGACCGACATCGTGCGCCACTCGCCATCCGCACGGCGCAGCCGGTGTTCCACCGAATACATCGTCAGACCGGCCACTGCCTCATGCCAGGCGTGCAGGGTGAAACCACGATCTTCGGGATGCACGGCCTGCAGCCAGCCTGTGCCGGCATACTCTGCCTGCGGCTGCCCGGTGAATGCGGTCCAGCTTACCTGCGGCGGAGTCAATTCTCCGGCGGCCGTCGTCGTCCAGACGATGCTTGCGGTGGTCTCGATCAGCGTGCGGTAGCGTTCCTCGCTTTCTTTCAGACGGCGTTCGGCGCGCTTGCGATACGTAACATCGGTAACCACCAGCCCAGCCCCGTCCAAGCCGTCGCCAGCCGCCGTCAGCGGAAAGAATCCAAACTGGAATGCCCGGGTCTGGGCCGGGTTCACCCGGCTTTTGGTAGCGACCTCGACCTGGGTGATAGTGCGGCCACCGCTGAGCACCTCCTGCAACCGCGGTTCCAGGGTTTCGCGCGTGCCGGGCAGCACTTCCCATAGGCTGCGGCCCACGTCCGCATCCAGCGCCCGCTCGCTCATGTCCGACAGCGCCCGGTTCATGTGCTGCACGCGCAGGCCGCCATCCAGGAAACCCAGGCCCACCGGCGCGTTGTCCATGACGCTGCTCAGCAGAGCCATGCTGGCACGCTCCGCCCGGCGCCGGCGCAGCAGCAACAAGCCCATTACAGCAAAGGCGGCCAGCGTCGAGAGGATTGCAAGCGCCTGGCGCAGCAGCCCCATCCCGGCCTGGTCGCGCTCCCACTTGGCGAGACGGATGCGGAACGTTTCCTGCATCCCAGCTACCGTCCGGCGGACGCGGTCCATGGACGCCTTGTCCACCCCGGTCAGAACCAGCGCGACTGCGGCATCCAGCCCGCTTGTCCGGCGCGTTTCGATCACCTGCTGGGCAAAGTCGCGCTTGACCTGAACCTGCCGGATCAAGTCGTTGTCGCGATCGTTGCCGACCAGGGCTGTCAGTTCCCCGTCTAGGCTGGCAAGCGCGGCCTCGTAGGGTTCGAGGTAGGACTCTACCCCAGTCAGGGCATAGCCGCGTTCCCCGGTTTCCAGGTCCTTGAGGATGGACAACGTCCGTTCCGCCCCGACGAGGGCCCGGTTTTGCGCCGCTACCTCCATGCGGGCCGTTTGAACGGTCACCAGCGACCACGTCGTGGCGGCGACGCCGACCGCGAGCAGTACGCCAGCCAGCACGCCGAGGCCACGGCTGCTGGGCAGGCTGGCCAACAACTGGTGCGGGCGGTGGTCCGTCGTAGGGTTTACGTCCATCGTTCACGGGTTTCCCGGGCCAGAGATCGTACTACGCGGGGCGCACGGTGGCGTTCCCCTTGGTCCGCAGGACCTCGGCAAACCTCTGGAGGTCCGGCGCACAGATGAAGGCCTAAGCAGGCTTATGCGGCCTGGCACGACCGCAGGCCATCTGTGTGACAGTCCGCATAAGCCTGCCTAGAAACCTGCCCAAGCCTATCTGGCGGGAAAACGTCAGCGCGTTTCGTCATGCCGCGGCATTGGCCTTGGCAGGGCGGCGGTACCTTTCCACCCTAACGTCGGTAAACCGCCCGCAGTCCGGCCTTCTGTCAAGCCGGCACCGCCGCCACAGGCTCCCGCGCCGACACGGCCCGGACCAGTGCGACCAACTCGCCCAGCGACAGCACGATGGTTTCCGCGCTGCCCTCAGCCCGCAGCGCCGCCAGCAGTGCGCTGTCCCCCGCCGCATGCCACAGCCCAACCACGACGACCGCACTCGGCATCCGGCGCTGGATGCGTCGCAACAGGTATTGCAGGCCGGACGGGCTGCTGCCCTGGTCCAGCACCGACAGGCAGCACAGACGGGCCGCCCCCAAGTCCACCTTCGCCGCATGACCCGCGCCGAGCACCAGGTTGCTTTCCTGCTGCGCCCCGAACCCGGCGCCCTGCAGCACCTGCATCGCCATCGTCGCCGCCAGATCGTCCAACTGGCCGCGGGCAGGGATGCAGACCACCGCGCCCTCTGCCTGCCAGGCCGGCGACGGCAATGCATCCGGCGGGCTGCCTACCTGCCGGGCCATTTGCGATAGCAGACGCTCGATCTGCACGTGAATGGCCTCCAGCCGTTCGAAGGCCAGGGCGTCCCGGGACAGGTCCGCCTGCGCTAGCGCCAGCCCGCGCAGGGCGACACGGTCATAATACTCGGCCAACGCGCCTTGCCCGGACGGCGCCGGACCGGCGGCCTTGGCGCGCCGGGCACGGCGCCGTCCGGGCA
>CAXTOB010000312.1:0-224 GCA_964245505.1 uncultured Acetobacteraceae bacterium
GCGGCGCCGGCAACGAGGTGCAACTGACGGACGCCATGGCCAAGATGATCGGCAACACCCCGTTCCACGGGCTGCGCTACGAGGGAAGGCGATTCGACTGCGGCGACAAGATCGGCTTCCTTGAGGCGCAGATCGCCTTCGCGCTGAAACGCCCAGACATGGCGCCGGCTGTGCGGAGCTTCCTCAAGCAGTACACCTAGCCGGCAACCAAGGGGTATCGTCGC
>CAXTOB010000312.1:234-7641 GCA_964245505.1 uncultured Acetobacteraceae bacterium
CCGTGCTCCGCGAATACGACATTCGCGGCGTCGTCGGCCGCACCCTCCTTCCGGCGGACGCGTTCGCCATCGGCCGGTGCTTCGGCAGCATCGTCGCCGGCGAGGGCGGCAGGACGGTGGCGGTGGGCTACGACGGGCGGCTGTCCTCCCCCGAGCTTGCCGCGTCGCTCGTGGACGGGTTGAAGGCGAGCGGCATGGAGGTGCTGCGGGTGGGCCGCGGGCCGACGCCGCTGCTTTACTTCGCCGCGACCACGCTGGAGACGGACGGGGCCGTGATGGTGACCGGCAGCCACAACCCGCCTGACTACAACGGCTTCAAGATGATGCTGGGCCGCAAGGCGTTCTTCGGCCCCGACATCCAGATGCTGGGCCGGATGGCAGCGGCTGGGGACGTGGTGGATAAGGCTGCGGGCACCGATGCCCCGGTTGACGTGGTGGACGCCTACGTGGCCCGGCTGGTGCAGGATTGGGACGGCGGCGACCGCAAGTTGCGGGTCGTGTGGGACAACGCCAACGGGGCCGCGGGCGAGGTGCTGACCCGGCTGCTTAAGGTGCTGCCCGGTGAGCACACCGTGCTCAACGAGAAGATCGACGGCAGCTTCCCCGCCCACCACCCCGATCCGACCATCGCCAAGAACCAGGAGCAGTTGATCGCGGCCGTCCGGGAGCATGGCGCGGACCTGGGCATCGGCTTCGACGGCGATGCCGACCGGGTCGGCGTCGTGGACGATGGCGGCGGGATGCTGGCTGGTGACCAGCTCATGGTCGTGCTGGCGCGCGACGTGCTGCGGACCCACCCCGGCGCCACCATCATCGCCGATGTGAAGGCGAGCCAGGTCCTGTATGACGAGATCGGCAAGGCCGGCGGCACGCCGATGATGTTCAAGACCGGGCACAGCCTCATCAAGGCCAAGATGGCGGAGATCAAGTCGCCGTTCGCCGGCGAGATGTCGGGGCATATCTTCTATGCCGACCGCTGGTATGGCTTCGACGATGCGCTGTATGTGGCCGTACGTCTGCTGGGCATCGTCGCCCGGATGGACGGCAAGCTGTCCGCTGTGCGCCTGGCACTGCCGCAGGTCGTGAACACGCCGGAGTTGCGATTCAACTGCGACGACACGCGCAAGTTCGAGGTGGTGCAGGAGGTCGCGGCCCGGCTGCGTGCCGCCCGCGCTGACGTCAACGACATTGATGGGGTTCGGGTGCTGACGCCCGATGGTTGGTGGCTGCTGCGCGCCAGCAACACCCAGGCGGTGCTGGTGGCACGGGCCGAGGCGCGGGACGATGCCGGGCTGGACCGGCTGAAGGCGGCGCTGAGCGAGCAACTGATGGCGTCGGGATTGCAAGCGCCGGACTTCTCGGGCGAGAACGCCGGGCACTAGGGCAGCCTCGAAACGGACTTGCGCCCGTTCCGCTGAAGATGCCCGGGGGAGCCTGGGGCCGGGACGGGATTGGCGCTGCTCCCCGCATCAAGCCAGATCCGGTTCTCTTGGTGACGGGCGGGACTCTCGCGGCGCCCTCCTGGTTGAAAAGGATGCTGCGGCCATCCGGCGGAGTGGGGCCGCACCGTCCATTGACCCAAGTCGCTGAGCCGGACCACCTGTCCGTCTTACGGGCCGCTGTTAGGTCCACGCCCAGAGAGCTTGCTTGGGTGGCGCTGGCTCAAGTCTAGCCCGGAAGCCCATGCAGGGCGAAAAGGGCCGCAGCCCCGGTGACGTAACACCGGGGCGGTCACCGGATGCGGCTGGTGCGGCATCGGTTCATTGAGTTGACCCGGTGCCCACCCAAGCCGGCTGTAGAACCTTCGCCCGCGCAAGACGGCTATTCCAAGCAGTGCGGCCATCCAACCGCTCCCGCGCTGCTCCAGGTGGTCCTGAAAAGCGGCGTTGCCCTGCCTGCAGCGATGAGTCTCGGCGGTGGAGGACTGTCGGGCACGCGAAGCTAAACTCCCTGAAATGCAATGTTGCGATAATGTGATTGTTGCGAAACCTATTGACGTCTCAAAATTATTCCATTATAGAATTGCTAATAGGACTGACGGCGGTAGGAGTGTTTGGGCATGGTTCGGTTGTTCTTGGTGGGCATGATGGCCCTCGCCGGGGTTGGCGCGGCGCAGGCGACCGCAGTGACTCAATTGGCGACGAACGGCAGCTTCGAGGCCTCATCCTACACGGTCAATCACGAGTTCAGCACCCGGGCCGGCACACCGACCGTCGGCAACCCGCCGACCACCCAGGGCGTGACTGGCTGGACCGGCACCGGCTTCACCCTCTACTTCATCGCCGGTACGCAGGCCGCGACCCCGGCCGTCACTGAATTCGGTGACAACCAGAACTACTTGCGGACCAACGTCGCCCTGAGCCCGGATGGCGGCAACTTCATCGCCATGGACGGCGACAGCCTGTCGGGGACCGGCGGGGACGGAACCACACCTGGGGGCACGGTGTCGCAAACCATCGCTGGGCTGACCGTCGGCGGCCAGTATAACGTCAGCTTCGACTGGGCCGGCGCGCAGTTGCAGAACCGTACGGGCGCTACGACCGAACGGGTCGGCGTCCAGTTTGGCAGTGCCGTACAGACCACCACCGTTGTCAACAATGTGTCCGGCGGCTTCACGGGCTGGATGCAGCAGACCTTTCGCTTCATCGCGACCAGCACCAGCCAACTTTTGACATTCATATCCTATGGTACGCCATCCGGCCTGCCGCCGCTCGTACTGCTCGACGGGGTGTCGGTCGTCGCAGTGGCCCCGACCGCCGTACCAGAGCCGGCATCACTGGCGGCGATGGTTGCGGGCCTAGTCGGGCTGAGCGTCCTGGCCAGACGTCGCCGGGCCTGACAAAGCTGGGCTGGGCAGCAAGGCAGTTGCCCAAGCAGCCGTTTTCCCGCAGGTAGGCGGTCCGCTGAAAGGGCCGCCATGCTGCAACCACCCCCCGCCCAACCCGGCATGGCCGAGGACGACGTTGACACCCCGGCGCTGCTGATCGACCTCGATGCGTTCGAGCACAACCTTGACCGTATGGCCGAGTTGCTGCGCCCCACCGGCGCCCGGCTGCGTGCCCATGCCAAGACCCACAAGTCGCCCGTCATCGCCCACCTGCAGATGGCCCGCGGCGCCGTCGGCCAGTGCGTGCAAAAGGTTGCCGAGGCCGAAGCGCTGGCCTGGGGCGGCGTGCCGGACATCCTGGTCAGCAACGAGGTCGTCGGTGCCCGCAAGCTGGCCCGCCTGGCCGCCCTGTCCCGCATCGCCAAGGTCGCCATCTGCGCCGACGACCCGGCGCAGGTCGCAGCCCTGGCTGCCGCGGCGGCGGACGCCGGCGTGCGCCTGACGGTCCTGGTGGAAATAGATGTCGGCGCCGCCCGCTGCGGCGTAGCACCCGGTCCAGCAGCGGTGGCCTTGGCGGAGGTGATCGCCGCCTCGCCTCACCTGCGCTTCGGCGGGCTGCAGGCCTATCACGGCAGCGCGCAGCACGTCCGCGATCCGGCGGAACGTGCGGCAACCATCGCCGCCGCCGTGGACAACACCCGCCGCACCCTGGAGCAACTGCGTCAGCGCGGCCTGGACTGCGCGATCGTCGGCGGCGCCGGCACCGGCAGCTTCGAGCACGAGGCGGCAAGCGGCGTGTTCACCGAGATCCAGGCCGGCAGCTACGCCTTCATGGACGCGGATTATGCGCGCAATGGCGGCGGCGCGGCAGCCGGGTTCCGCCATGCGCTGTTTGTGCTGGCAACGGCCATGAGCGCGGCCCGGCCTGGTCTGGCGGTGCTGGATGCCGGGCACAAGGCAGTGGCGGTGGACAGCGGCTTGCCGCTGCTGTGGGAGCGCCCTGGCGTGCGCTACACCGGCGCGTCGGACGAGCATGGCAAGCTGGAGTGGGACGGGGAGGCGACGGGACCGCGCCTCGGCGAGAAGGTCCGGCTGGTGCCGGGCCACTGCGACCCGACGGTGGACCGCTACGATTGGTATGTCGGCGTGCGCGGCGGCCGGGTCGAGTGCTTGTGGCCGGTGGCGGCTCGCGGCGGCATGTCATGAGCGGGCATTCGCCGGGATCGCTGATCGAGCCGGGGATGCGCGTCATGCATCCGGACTGTCCGGACTGGGGCGTGGGCCAGGTGCAGTCCGCCATCGGCGACCGGGTGACCGTCAACTTCGAGCATGCGGGGAAGGTCTTAGTGAACGCCGCGGTGGTGGCGCTGGTGATCCTGGACGACGACCGGGAGTAGGACACCTTGGCCTTCAAGGTGAGGGCCGGGGTGAGAAAAGCCGCTTGGACGGATTTTGGGCCATGCGGCACCTCAATGACTCATCTGACCTAGGCAGTTCGTGCTGCTTGGTTTCCCCCATCCCTCTCTCGCAGAGGGAAGCGACGCGGCCCGGCGTAAAGCGGCGTCTGAGTAAGGGGAAGTGCAATGCGGCCTTCATGCTGGCCCACAGCTCCAGGCCGAGCCGCCAATCGTCCGGCGATTGCGCTAGGGCCGCGCGCCAGGCGGCGATAACGCCGCCGTGGCGGGCGGCGGCAGGAGCAGCCAGGGCGGCTTGAACGGGATTAGGCATTGCGGCCGACTTGGCATGGGAAAGCCAGGACCGGAAGACATATGGCGAGAACAGGGACGGATGGGTTGCCGCACCCTGTATTGCCCAAAAAACACGGATTAAAGAATTAACGGCGGCTCTCTATTAGAATAGATTGACGCTTTGAACGGCCCAGCGTAGGTCTTCAAAAAAGCTGCCTGAATTTAAATGCGTTAAGTTTGGAAAACAAATGACAACAAATATTGGCACTGCATCCGGCATTCTCGCTGCGACAAGCCAGGACAATTGGTACAGCGTCAAGGTTAATTCACCCCAAACCCTAAACCTGGATTTGCAGGCCGCATTCGGCAGCCCGTCCATGACCCTGTTCGACTCGTCCGGCAAGCAGGTGGCGTCGAGTGGCGGCGCAACCCGAACCAACGACGGGTGGATCAATGACACCCTTGCCGCCGGCACCTACTTCGTTGACGTCAACAGCAGCGGCGACGCCGGCTATACCCTGACCGCATCCACCGGGACGCCCGCTACGGGGTCGGCGGACGTGGACACGGCCGGCCAAACCTTGATCACGGCGCGGCCGCTCGGCACACTCGGCGCGGCCCCGGTGTCCATCCCCGAAGCCATCGGCGGCAGCGACCCGTTCGATTACTATTCCTTCAATGTCGCGGCCGCGACCCAAGTGCGGGCTACCGTGTCCGGCTTGTCGGACAATGCGGCGTTCTTCCTGCTCAACGCCAAAGGCGAAATCATCGCACAAGGCAACGGCTCGCCAACGTCCAGCGTCACGCTGAACCAGGCGCTGGCGCCGTTGTCGTCAGGCACTTACTTCCTTGAAGTCGCGGACTCCAACACCTCGAAGTCCACTGGCTACTCGCTCGACATTACCGCATCGCCCGTCCTCACCATCGCGGGCGGCACGCCGTCCGGCGCCTATGCCCTGGGCACGCTCGGCGCAACGGCCGCGCAGCACACGGACCGGCTGACTCCGCTGGCGGAAATCGGATACTACAGCTTCTCGCTCGGCGGCCCGTCGGCGGTCAGCGTGTCCGTGTCGGGCTTGACCGACAACGCCACGGTTTACATCCGCGATGCAAGCGGCGCAGTAGTCGCTTCCGCGCCCGGCACGAACCTCTCCGGGACCGGCGGCTACGCGAACGGCACTGTGGTCCTGAACTCCAAGCTCGCTCCCTTGGCGTCCGGCAACTACTTCGTGTCCGTGGAGGGCAACAGCCCCGCCACCGCGACGCCCTACACCATCAGCGCAACGGCCATGGCCATCCCGATTGGCGGCGGCAGCACCGCCGCCACTGCCACCAAGCTCGGCACCATAACCGCCAGCGGCACGACCATTTCGGACTTCGTTGGAAGCGTCAATCCGGTGAACGCTTACTCGTTCACCTTGGCCAATACGGCGACCCTGACCTACAACCTTTCCACTTACAGCAAGGATGTCCTGACCGGGCCGGTCAACATCGAGATCTTAGATGCAAACCAAAATGTGGTCATTATCCAGGCAGGCACTTCGTCGCCTGTGTTGCAAAGCTCAGGGGACGGTTTCGACAACCTCTTCCTGACGCTCTCGGCCGGAACCTATTATACCTACATCACCGAGACCGCCAACGTTACGAGCACCAACTACTCGCTGACGCTGACCACGGCGCCGGTGACGCCGGGCGTTGTGGGCGACCCGGCGACGCAGAACGACGGCGTCAACATCGCCACGGCCCACAATCTTGGAACCCTGACGGCGACGGGATTGACCACTCCAGGCTGGATCAACCCCGGCAACCCGGAGTCTTGGTACAAGGTGACGGTCGGCACCTCCGGCCTCCTGCAACTGGACGTGACAGGGGCGACGACGGGCACCACCCTGACCCTCACGGATGCGGGGGGCAACACGATCAAGAGTTTCGCATCAGACTCAGCGTCCGGCGCGCACCTTTGGGGCAAGTATGCTCCCGGAACCTACTACCTCAAAATCACCAATGACAGCGTAGCAAATCGGACGGTTCAGACGGGCCTCGGCACCGGCTACGTCCTGACTGCCGCCGAGCAGCCCATCACCGACAGCGCCGGCCCCAGCACAGCGACGGCGAGGGCGCTGGGCGCGCTCAGCACCACGGCGATCACCGTGTCGGATTACGCCGGCGTCCTATATCCGAACGATTATTACACGTTCACCGTCACCAGCACGTCCGCCGTGAACATGAACCTGGGGGGCTTGTCCAACAACGCCACGCTTTACTTGTTGGACGCCTCAGGCAACCAGATCACGTACGACAGCGGGACCGCCATCCGGAACGGCGCCGTCCAGCGCGTGCTTGCCGCCGGCACCTACTTCGCGCAGGTGTCCTCGTCCAACGACAATGACTTCACGCTGTCCATGTCCGCCACGCCGCTGGCCAACCAGGCCAGCACGTCGCGCGCTTCCGCCGCGGCGCTGGCCTCCACGCCCGTTGCGGCGAACGGCCCGATCCAGGCGTATGTCGCGGCTAACATGTCGGCCTCGTCCTACAACGCGGCGGCAAGCGGCGCAGTGATGGCGGCCTTGCAGGGGCTGCCGGGGGTGGGCGCGGTCGTGACCAGCGTCACCGGCGCCGGGCCGTTCGCGGTGGCCACGGGGGGCAACCTGAACATCGCCGTGGCCAATGCGCCATCGGCCAGCACCGCCATCGCCCTGCCCACGGGCTACGCCGCGCTGCAAGCGGAGGGCGCGGGCGCCGCCACCTTGTCCGACGCGGGCACGGCCGGCGCGGTGCTGATCGGCTCCGCCGGGGCGACGGTGTTCAACTCCACGGGCCAGAGCGTGACGCTGGTGGGCGGCAACGGCGCCAACCGCTTCAACGTGTCCGGCTCGGCGGCGGTGACGACCG
>CAXTOB010000313.1:0-7639 GCA_964245505.1 uncultured Acetobacteraceae bacterium
CGCCCAGTGCAGTGCGCGGCAGGCGATGCCCCCCGCACCGTCACCGGCGGACGCCGCCCCGGTCGTCCCCGTCATCACCGCCACGCTTGGAGACCCCCATGCCGATGACCCTCGCTAAGCCTGCCAGCCCGGCGCGCATTGCGCTCGCCGCGCTGGTTCTCACCTTCGTCGCCGCCGGCCTGGCGCACGCCCAGGGTGCCGACCCCCTCGGCGTGTCCACCGTCAAGGATGCCGTGGTCGCCACCTTCAAGGTGATCGCCATCATCGGCATCGTGTGGGGGTTCCTGCGCATGATGTCCGGCCGGCACACCGTCGAGGGCCTGGTGACGATGGGCGTGGGCGCTCTCGGTGTTGCCAAGGCGGACACCATAGCGACCCTTCTCGGCGTCGGCTGACCCATGCTTGAGCAGGACGAACTGCTGGACGAGGTGGAGTTCGACATGGCGGCGACCCGGCCCCCGCTGACGTTTGGGCTGCCGCACACCCTGTCGATCTCTTTGATCGCCTGCAGCCTGCTGTTCTTCCTGCTCTACAACACCGGCAACCAGGTCAACGACGCGGTTGCCGATGTGCTGGCGGTCGGCCTGGTCGGCACCATCTGGTCGGCCGCCAAGATCCTGCTCCGCACCGACTACCACGGCTGGGACAACTTCATCGCCTGGGTCCGGCTGGACGCCCGATGCCTGGACACGGCGGAGTGGGGCGGCGCCCGGCTGGCGTCGCTTCCGCTCCGTTCGTCCTACCGGGCGGAGGCATACGACCATGCGGGTTGATCGCCTGGCCGACCTGCTCGGCTATTCCGGCGGCATGGAACGGGCCAGCGACGGGTTCTTTCCCTACGTGGACCACATCGGCCCGGCAACGCTGCTTTGTTCCGATGGCTCGGTCATGGGCACCTTGCGGATGCCTGGCGCCCCGTTCTCCCTGGTGCTGAACAGGGAGCGCAACGGCCATGGCCGCCGGCTGGTCGCCTTCCTCAACGCTGCCGCCGATGAGAACGTGGAAGTCCACATCCACCTGGTGAAGCATGACGCGACGCTGCCGCCGATCAGCCACGGCACCGCGTCCGCCCCCTATGCCCGGATGCTGCTGGATGACTACCACGCCAGCATTCAGGACGATCTGGCCGTGGTGGACTGGTTCCTGACCGTCCGCGTGAAGCCTCGCAAGGCGCCCTTCGCCAGCGTCACCGACAAGGTGCGCGATGCGCTGGCCAAGGCCGGGCTGGGCCGTGCGTCCCACGCCGCTGATCCCCTGCTGGAAGTGCAGCTTGAGGACGCGATGCGCTTGGCGCTCGCAACCCTGCAGCCGTTCGGCCCGGTGCGGCTCGGGACACGCATCGAGCGCGACCCCATCACGGGGGAGGAGGCGCTGGCGTTCTCGGAAATCGCCGAGTTCCTTTACCTGCTCCGCACCACGCAGTTCTCCCCGCAGCCGCTTGCCGACGTGTGCGGCTTCCTGGGCGCCGGCATCGCCGCGGTGGACGTGACCGCGGTGGCCCGCAAGCGGATGCTGCGGATCGACCACGCGGCCGGCGGCAGCCCGGCGTCGCAGACCTGGGCCGCGGTGCTGGGGCTGCTGACCTATCCGCGCCGCCTCGATCAGTCGCGCCTGGATGACCTGCTGGCGCTGCCGGGCCGGTTCGTGATGACGGTGGCAATGCGTTTCCAGTCGCGCGCCGAAGTGCAGGACAGCTTGGACCTGCTGCGGCGCCAGCTCGTCGCCGGCAACAACCGCGCCGTGTCCGACACGGCAGCCTTGAACGACGCCATAGACGCCGTGGCCGGGGGACGTGCGGAAAGCGGCGTCAGCCGCTGGTCCCTAGTCGTGCATGGCACGACGCCGGTTGAGGTTGACCGCCTGGTGTCCGCTGCCCGCAACGTCATCGCCAACACGGGGGCGAAGGTCGGCCTTGAAGGCAAGGAGATGCTCAACGCCTTCCTGGCGCAGCTCCCCGCCGCGACGTTGTCCACTTGGATCAGGCCGGCGCGGTGCAGCACGAAGCAGGTCGCCATGTTGGCGACGCTCGCCGGCTACCCGCGCGGGCCGGCCAAGGCGCGCTGGGACCACCACCTGTTCCGCCTCGTGTCGCCGGCCGGCACCGCTTACGACCACGACCTGTTCGTGGGCGACGTCGGCCACAACTTCCTGGGCGGCCCGAACGGCGGCGGCAAGACGGTCTGGCTTGGCATGAACATCGCCGCCCTGGACGGCGCGGTCAGCCGCAAGGGCGGCACGCAGATCGTCCTCGACGTGGACGAAAGCAACCACAACACGGTCCTCGCCCTGGGCGGCCGCTACTCGACGCTGCAGGTGGGGCGCTCGGGCATCGCCCCCCTGCGTGGCCTGCCGGACACCCTGCGCGTGCGGGCCTTCCTGCGCGACCTGGTGGCCGGGCTGGTGCAAACGGACGAGGCGCCCGCGCCCAACAAGGCGGAGCGCGACGGCATCCGGCAGGGCGTGGACTTCGTGATGGGCGAGATGGAGCCGCACGAACGCAGCTTCGGCACCATCCGGTCCTTCATGGGGTTCGAGGAGCACGGCGCCGGCGAACGGCTGGAGCCCTGGTGCGAGGGGGGCGAGCTGGGCTGGGTGTTCGACGGCGACGAGCACCTGGTGGACTTCAACACCCGCCTGGTCGGGGTGGACCTGACGGCGGTGATGAACGACGCGCGGGTCATGCCGCCGATCGCCCTCACGCTGCTGTGGATGGCCTCCGACGTGATGGACGGGCGCCGGGTGGTGATCTGGTGCGAGGAAGCGCCGGCCTACATGCCGACGCCAGCCTTCGCCAAGCCGTTCAAGGGCATCGCGTTGCGGGCGCGCAAGCGCAACGCGTCCTTCAACGCCATCGCGCAGCAGCCTTCGGACATGCTGGGCAACGAGGCCGGGTTTGCCTTGGTCAAGCAGGCGCGGCAGATGATCCTGTTCAGGAACGACAAGGCGGTGGAAGCGGATTACCGCACCGGCCTGGGCGTCACCGTGGCTGAGTTCCACGCCATCCGGGAAGGCATGCTGGCGTTGCCGCACCACTCCGTCCTCATCAAGCGGCAGGACGGGCAAAGCAGCCTGTGCCGCTTCGACCTGAGCACGCTGCCGCAGCACCTGAACGTCTTGGCTGGCGAGCCGAAGCGGGTGGTGCTGCTGCGCGGCTGCCTCAAGCGCCACGGCGGCGACATTCCCAAGGCTCTCGCCGAGTTCAACCGCCGCATCCACGAGACTGCGGCCTAGCAAGGAAACGCTCGATGAAGCGCACCCTACTCGCCTCCGTCGCCAGCCTTGGCCTTGGCCTGGCTGCCCCGGCGCACGCCCAGATGCCCGTCATTGATGGGGCCAGCATCGCGGCCCGCGCCGCAGAGGCCGGCAAGTCCCTCGCGCAACTGGTGCAGCAGTATCAGGTGATGCGGTCGCAGTATGACCAGCTCGTCTCGACCTACAACGTGCTGAGCCATCCCAACCAGGCCCTGGGCATCGCCACGGGCCTGGCGCAGCAGCAGCTACGCTCCCCCGGCTCGGTCGGCAGCAGCATTCCCGGCCTGTCCTACGGCTCGTCGCTGTCGTCTGCGGCCAGCAACTTCCTGAACCGGAACCGCTACTCGACCACGCAGGCGACGGATTTCAACGCGCAGGAGATGATCCGCCGCGAGCAGTCCACGGCCAACATCCAGGCGGAGGCGCAGGAAGGCCTGAACCGCTCCGACGAACGCATCAACTACCTCAACCAGTTGCAGCAGAGCATCCAGGAACAGCCGGACGTGACCGCCGTGGCGGCCGTGGAGGCCCGCATCCAGAGCGAGCACCTGTACCTGCAGAACGAGGGCAACAACGTCGCGCGCCTGTCCCTGATCCAGCAGACGATGACGCGGGTTGACCAGCAGCGTGCGGAACAGGCCGGACGCCGGGAGGCAGAGGACTGGCACGACCGTGCCGCCGCCCAAGCCTTTGGCGACGAGTGATGGCCATGCTGGTGAACATGCGGGCTGCCGTCCTGGGTGGCTTCGGCCTGCTGATGGGTGGCGCCCTCGTCCCCGCGCACGGCCAAGCCAGGTCGCTGCACGACATCCCCTGGTATATGGCGAACAATGCCGCCCGCGCGGCCACGCTCAACCTGTGCCGCAACGACCACCGGTTTGCCCGCGACGCGGACTGCCTCAACGCGGAAACTGCAGAGGATCGGCTGTATGGCCAGCGTGCTGCTAGGGGCATAGGGCCGGGCCAGACGCAAGCGCAGAAGGGAGGCGGGCTGTTCGACGACCTGACCTCGCCGCAGTATTGGGCGGCTAACCGCCTGGCGCGCATCGGTGTGATCGCCTCCTGCAAGCATCCGCCCACCATCTATGCGCCGGACATATGCGCCGCCGCGCAACAGGGTGACGCCCTTGATGTCGGCAGGCGGGGCCGTTCGTGAACAGCACCAACATCATCGGCATCAGCTATGATGCCATTGCGTCCGCGCGCATCCAGTTACTCAAGACGGCGATGGACGCGATCATCGCGGCCGAGCTTCAATTCGTGGTGCCCATCCTCAAGTCGCTGCTGGTCATGTTCGTGGTGCGGCAGTTCACGCTGACCTGGACCGGCAACATGACAGTGGAGCGGTTCATCGGCTCCTCCGTCCGCGCCGCAATCGTCGTGCTCCTCATCTCGCACTCCGGGGCGTTCGCCCAGTACGTGCGCGACCCGATTTTCGACAAGGTGCCGCAGGCGATCAGCAGCACCATCCTATCTTCGGCCGGCGTCCAGACGAGCAGCAGCGCCACCATCGCGCAGCAGTTCGATAAGGTGTCCATCGCCTCCGATGCCGTGACTGCGGCCATCGTTGCCAAGCAGACGAGCTTTTCGATCTCGTCTCTGGTCAACTATCTGAGCGCCCAACTCGCCAACGGCGGCATCCAGTTCCTGTTGTCCTGCATCGCCGCCATTTGGCTGCTCGGCCAAACGCTGCTGGCCATCATCCTGTGCTTCGGTCCGTTGCTGCTCGGGTTCGAGCTGTTCGACCGCACCCGCGGCTGGGTGGATCAGTGGATCGGCAAGCTGGTCGGCATGACCGCATTCGGCATCGGCACATCCATCCTGCTCGGCATCCAGATGCAGGGCCTGCTGACCCTGTTTAGGACAGTCAACGGCAACATCCCTACCAGTGGTGCGGAGGCCGTTGCCGTGCTGATGCGGATTTGCGGCAACGTCGTGATGGATCTGTTCACGATGGGAGCACTGCCCCTGATCTGCGCTTACGGCTCCGGTGTCGCTGCGTCTCTCGCAGCTCCGGCTGTGATGCCCCAACGCGCCGCCGCCGCTGCTGCCCGCGCCGCCGCCAGTGCGGCAGCTTCGGGCCGTAGCAGCGCCCCCGCCGCGCGTCCCGCCAACTCCCTCAACCGCATCTGACAGAGCTTTCATGCGCCGCTCTCTCGCCCTCCTCCTCGTCCTCGCCGCCGCTGGATGCACGTCCAGCCACACGCTGGCGACCTGCAAGGGGCCACTGGTCGCGCTCAACGCCCCGCACTGGCAGCCGACCGCAGGTGAGATGGTCGCGCTGGAGCGCGCCTGCCCGGAGGATCGCTGATGCCCGATGCTCACGCCGACCTGCGCCAGCAGCTTGACCAGCGCGCCCTGGCGGTGCGGAAGCAGCACGCCGCCGCCGTCCGCAGCGAACGCCGCGCCGGGCAAGCCAAGAACCTCGCCATCGCTGGGCTAAGCCTTGGCCTGGCCTGGGCGGTGTTCAACAACAACCGCCTGGCCCAACTCGCCGCAACGCGGGACACGGTCTATGCGGCCATCCAGGCGGATGGCGAGGTCATCACCAGCACGCATTACAGCGAAGTGCCGCCGGCCGCGCGGCAGGAGGAAGCGGTGCAGAACGCGCTGTGGACCTACGTCCAGGCGCGCGACTGCTACGGCAGCAGCAGCTTCATCCGGCAAGCCTACATCGCGCAGGCCATGTCGGATGAACGGGTCGGCCGCCAAGTCCGCTCTGCGTTCATCCTCGCCAATCCCCTCGCGCCGCAGCACGTCTATGGCGAGAAGGGCATCACCGTGCAGTGCGAGCTGGTGGACCCGCCAACACCCATCGGCGACGACGGCAACCAGTATCTGTTCCGGTTCCGCCGCGGGGAGGACGACGGGCGTAGCACGGGCAACGTGCTGGCCACGGCGCCGGTCTACAGCGTCACCGTCCGCTATCGCACCGGCATCTACCCCGCCGACGACAAGCGCCGCGCCTGGCTGGACCGGGCGACCTTCAACGCCCCTGGCGTCCAGGTGCTCGACTACCCCGGTGCCAAGCCGGAGAACGCACGCCCCCTGCCCAAAGCTGCCCGCACCGCAGAGGCTCGCCCATGACCTTCCGCACCCTCCTTGCCGCGGCGGCGATGCTGCACGCGGCCCCTGCCCTCGCCGCCATCGATCCACCCGCCGCCAGCGGCCTCGATGGGCGGATGCGCGTCGTCCCCTACAGCCGCAGCAACCCGGTGCAGCTCTACGCCGCGCCGGGGGCGTCCCTTCGTATCCAACTCGGCGCCGACGAGGAGGTGGTGCAGATCGTGGTGTCCGATCAGGCCACGATAGCGCCGGAGGAGGAGGTGCCCGCGGGCGGCGCCGCCACGACGGTCAGCTCCACGCTCGGCACGCCCGCGCCCGCGCAAAAGGGGCCGGCGTCCTGCGACCCCAACCTGTGCCGCTCCGTGGCCGGCAACTTCGTCTACCTCAAGCCGCTGCGTGCCCTCGATCCGCAGCCCCTGTTCATCCAGACCAAGCGGTGCGCGCCCGAGGCCGTCCGCTGCGAGATGGTGCCCTACACCTTCGAGCTGCTGACCAAGCCTGGCGATCCCAAGCTGACCGCCGCCGCCGCGGCCTGGGACGTGACCTTCACCTACCCGGACCGCGACAAAGCCGCCCGCCTGACTGAACAGCGCAAGGCCTATGCGGCGCGGGTCGCCGCCTGGCGGGAACGCCAGGCCCTGCGCCCGCCGTCCCCGTCCACCCCCACTGCCTCCGCCAACTGGCGGTATGGCTACCGGGGCAGCGAAGCGGTGCGGCCCGATCAAGCCTGGGATGACGGGCGCACCACCTTCCTGCGCTTCAACGGCAACCGCCGCGTGCCCAACGTGTATCGCCAACTGCCGGACGGCCACGAGGGCCTGGCGTCCTACGCGACGGAGCCGGATGCGGGCGGGACCGTGCTCCGCATCTCCCGCACGGAAGCCAAGTGGTTCATCCGCGACGGCGACGCGGCCGGGTGCCTGTTCAACGTCGGGTCTGACCCGGACGGCAAGACGGCCGCCACGGTCGCCAGCGCCATGCCGCTGGGCGTCGGGAGATGAGGAGCCTGTTCAACCACGACGCCGGCCCGGCGCCGGCTGTGGAAGCTGTGGCGGCAGGCGGCTGGGACGGGATGCGCGGCGGCACCAAGCTGGCGCTGGGCGGGGTGGTCGTGGGCGGCTTGATCGTCGCCGTGGTGCTGCCGGGCATGGGGCAGCGGCAGGCGCCGCAGATGCAGAACCAGGAACCGCGCCCCGCGGCCAAGATCACCGAATACGAGCCACCGGCCAGCCGGGACATCCTGGGGGAAGCGTCCAAGGCGGCGGGCCTCGGCGCCCTCACAGGCAGCACTCCCGCCCCTGCCCGGCGCCGCGCCGTGCCC
>CAXTOB010000314.1:0-987 GCA_964245505.1 uncultured Acetobacteraceae bacterium
CGGCTTCCTGCCGCGCCTCTGCCACCCGCAGCCCGGCTTGGTTCAGGGCGTCGATGATCTGGTCCAATTCCCGCTCGCCGGTCCGGCCCACAGTCGGCATGCCGATCGCCCCGGCCGTGTGCAGCGCTCCCTCGATGCCGCGCACGTGCCGTCCCCAGACCAGAAGCGTACGGCCGAGCCAGGACGACATCAGCACCATCAGCGCCAGCAGTACGCCTAGCCCGAGCTGGAGCGGCTGGAAGCCCTGCACCGATCGGACCCGGGTCATCGTCCAGGCTGTCAGCCCGCTGATCGGCCCGGACAGTGGGCAGGCGTGCAGCAGCAGCGTCTGGGAGCCGGATGATACGCGGTGCTCGACAGACTGCTCGTCCCGGGCGGCCTGCTGGTTCACGACCTGGATCTGCTCCCGCTCGGCCGCCGGAAGATCGGTCTTCGGTCCGCTCCCCTCGTAGGTGGGGAAGGCGTAGGCAAGCGGGCCGGCCTCTGATTGCCAGATGCCGCCCTCGACGCCTGTCTGCTGCGCCAGAGCGAAGCCGACGGCGGTCGCGAGGTCGGAGCGCAGACGGACTTCGGTCTGCCCCGGCTGCGGCCCGGACCAGCCAATGGTGTAGAAGCCGTATCGTTCCCTGATCAGGTCACAGGTGCGCGCAACTACCGCCTCGGCACGACCCACCTGTGCTTCCGTGGATTGCTGATAAAGTTGGAACAGCAGGACAGCGACCGCGACGCAGGCTGCGAGCGACAATCCCCACACACCGAAAAGCCGGTTTCTCAACGAGTGCACACGGAAATCCCACCGGTATGTCATTGACAGCAAGCAGCATAGCGCGTGCCGACGTATTGCTTCTCAAATCCGCCTGAGCTGGTGACAAGTCTGTTCCGCACCACAAACCCGATCTCGACATCGCGCCGAACTGGGATCATCCGGCGCCGCTCGCAAGGCACGCAAGCCGTCCGTTCCTTTGCCGGGTCCAACCCTAGCGAGAC
>CAXTOB010000314.1:997-7605 GCA_964245505.1 uncultured Acetobacteraceae bacterium
GCCCTTCCCTTGCCCGGCCCCACCCCTCCCCCCCCCCCGCCCCCCCGCCCCCCCCCCCCCCCCCCCCCCGCCGCCCCGGTACTCTGGCCGCTTCATGTCTGCTCCTTTGCCGCAGCGACCTTTTCGAGTTCGCGCGTGAGAGGTTTGGAACGTCGCATGATCTCGGAAACGCGACAATTGGGGAGGAGGGATGGGGAGAAGTGTATCAACAACACCCTGTGCCGGCGCGTCTCCTTGGGTTTGTTGCGGCTGATCCGACGCAACAGCCGGGTCAAGCCTGCGCCGAAGCCGGCGCCCCGCTGCGCGGCTGCGGCACGCTCGGCCAAGCAGGGCAGGGGTCGCGTTCATCGCAGGCCTCCAAGAAGGCCCGCGCTGCCCACAACCCAACCCCGCCTGCTCGCATGCCTCCGGACCTGACCCGGCTGTTGCGTCGGTTCTCAGAAGCCGCACCCAAGGAGACGCGCCGGCACAGGCCGCCGCCGCTCCTGGGAGAGAATGAGGAATCGGATGAGCGGATTTCTGAACAAGGCGCAGTTAATCGGCAACCTGGGTCGCGACCCGGAAGTGCGGAGCATGCAGAACGGCGGCAACATCGTTACCTTGAGCATCGCCACGTCGGAGGGCTGGAAGGACCGCCAGAGCGGCGAGCGTCGCGAGAAGACCACCTGGCACCGGGTCGTGATCTTCAACGAGAGCCTGGGCAGCATCGCCGAGAAGTATCTGGTGAAGGGCGCCAAGGTCTACATCGAGGGCAAGCTGACGACCAATGAATATACCGACCGCGAAGGCGTCAAGCGCTACAGCACCGAGATCCACCTGACGCCCTATGACGGCAGGCTGACCTTCCTGGACAACAAGCGCGAGGCTGACGAGCCGCGGGCACCTCGTCGCAATCCTCCTTCACATGGCGGCGGCACGGGCGTCGATCTCGACGACGACGTGCCGTTCGGCCCCTGCTGGCAGTAGCGAGCCGCTGCTCCATGGTTGGCCGCTCCACGTGACCGCCAGCCAAGCTTCACACACCCATCAGCCCGATGCCGGCCGCCGCGGTCACGACCTGGGCGGCCGGCAAGCGGCGTCCGCGCCGCTTCCCTTCAGTCTGCCAGGAGGCTCCGACATGACCGCTTCCACGAATCACGACTGGACTCCAGACGTCATCGCACGGCTACGATGCCTCTGGGACGAGGGCCACTCGACCGCCGAGATCGGCCGCCGGCTCAACGTCAGCAAGAACGCAGTCGTCGGCAAGGCGCATCGCCTGGATTTACCGGCCCGTCCGACGCCGATCCGATGCCGTAATCCAAACTCGCCACCATCGCGGCCATCACGAGCCAAGATCATCCCCCGATTGGCCGAGATCATGCCGCTTCCGGCCGACGTGTTACCGCCGACGCCAAACCCGCCGAAGCCTGTCACGGTTGTCGAGCAGCCTAAGCCGGCCCAGGAGACACCGCCCCCTCGCGTCATGGGCCGCATCACACCGTGCTGCTGGCCGATCGGCGAGCCTGGCTGCCGCGACTTCCGTTTCTGCGAGGAGCCGTCCGCGCCGGGCAAGCCCTACTGCGACGAGCACAGCCGCACCGCCTATGTGCGGCCGCAGAACGCCATCAACGCGCCCTCTCAATTGCGTGGCGGTGCGGCGCGTCGGCACGCCTAAGCCCACCCACTCCTCTTTCACGCCCACCCAGGCCCGCCGGCAATCGCCGCGCGGGCCGCTTCTTTTCGGAGACCCGCCATGGACAAGGACCAAGCCCTCGCAACGCTGCTCGACCAACTCAGCCGCGCCGCCCAGGTCATCGCCAGCCAGCATCGCATCCAACGTGACGACGCGACGATGGCCCGCATCGCCCGCGATCTGCGGACGGCCTGCGCATCCTGCCGCTCCGCCTTGCCGGCGGAGGCCTGACATGGATGCTATCAGCCTTGAGGCTCGCTCCTGCCTGGCCAGCGCGGAACGATGGCGCGCCCAGGCTCGCCACCTCCGCGTGGCTGCAGAACAGACCCGCCTGACAGCGCAGCAACGGGTCACCCTGCAGCGTGAGGCCGATGCCTGCGACCGGCAGGCTGACGAATGGGTGCTCGGCGCGGAGGAGTACTGACCGTGCTCCTCCGCCCCGAGATGCTCGATGGACAACTTCGGACCGAAGAAATCTTCCCACTACATGACTTTGAGGGACCGGTCGTCGTCGCCTACGGCGCCGGCGTCGACAGCACCGCCCTGCTGATCGGGCTGCGGCAACGGAAGGTGCCGGTCGATGTCATCCTGTTCGCCGACACCGGGTCCGAGAAGGTGGAAACCATCGCCTACCTCCCCATCATCGGAGCCTGGCTGGAACAGAACGGCATGCCGCCCGTGCGGCGCGTGAAACGGTCGAGCCCGCGGGCAGGGGACACCTCGCTGCATGGCGAGTGCCTCCGCAAGAGCGTCCTGCCCTCGCTCGCCTATGGCGGTCACTCCTGCTCGCTGAAGTGGAAGGTCGATCCTCAATGGGCCTTCACCCGCGACTACTTCCGTTGGGACCGTCGCCTGCAGCGTTGGCCACACGGCCCGACCATCACCAAGCTGATCGGCTACGATGCCGGACCCGGCGATGCGCGCCGGATCGCCAACGCAGTCGGTAAGTGGCCACCCGGCCACCTCTACCGCTATCCCTTGAAGGATTGGGGCTGGACGCGGGAGCACTGCGAAGCGGTCATCCTCGCCGAAGGTCTGCCCCTGCCCATGAAATCCGCCTGCTTCATGTGCCCAGCCTCCAAGAAGGACGAGGTGAACTGGCTCGCCTCCAACCACCCCGACCTCGCCTCGCTCTCGGTCGAGATGGAACGGCGTGCCCACCGCCGGGGCCTGACGACAACCCGCGGATTGGGACGGCGTTGGTCTTGGTCCGAATACCTCGGCCATGGCGATCCATCAGCGCCATGATGCTTGCCCTCCTCCGCCAGCCCAACGCCTGGCGACACACCCCTCCATCCGTGCCAGAACGCCGCAAGGAACCTGCCATGCCCACCCGTCTGATCCTGACGCTTGCCTGCTGCTCGATCTCGCTGTCAGCAGCTCATGCCAAGCAGCTCACCTGGTCCTGTGACGCCGTGTTCGACCGCACCGGGGAAGCCCACCACGAGGATATCGCCGTCGACACGGAGCAGCGGACCGTCGTCAAGAACGGCTCGTTGAGGTGGCGTCACGGCAAGCGGATACCGGAATACCACGGCCAATACCTGCAAGAGTTCGTCCAAGTCGAGCCTGGCCGAGCCACATGGGGCGACACCTACTCGGCCACCCCAGGACCGGAAAGCACATTCTCCCTCGACTTCCTAACCGGCCAGCTCACCTGGACAGACACCCATGGCCAGATCATGCACGGTCATTGCAGGTCGACGATCGCCACGAGCTAGCAGCCTGCCGCCGATCAACCTGCCGACTGTCGCAGGTTGAAGGCATCCCCCAACTGGAGGACGTAGCTAACGGATCAGGCATTTGATGGAACAGTCGTGGCCCACGATGGCTCGATCGGATTCAAACCTCCGTTAAGAACGATCCGCCGCAAATCGATCGTCGCAGGCTACGAAGCGGACGAGCCAGCGACGCAAGCGCTACGCGCTGCTCCACTCCGTTTCGCCCCTACTGGTGCATCGCCGTTCGCCGCTCCGTTGGTCGCCCACGCCGTTCGCGGCAGATCATTTCAACGGAGGATTTCATGAACACAATCACTCGCGCCATCCAGCACCTCAGCCGTTCCATCAAGCGCCTGACCCGTCAGCTCCGCCGTCGCCACAACACGGTCGATGCCAAGATCACCCTCAGCCTACCTCTTCTGGTCAAGGTCGAGATCGGCCTCAAGAGCGAGCCGCCCAAGGCAGCCAACGACAACCACCGGGATCAACCCGGCCGGACCGCCTAACGGTACCCTGGTCAGCGGCGAGCTACCCTCGCCGCCGGCCTCATCATTTCAGTTTCTCAGGAATCGTGCCGGACCACGCCGTTTGCGGCCTGGTAGGCGATCCGGGCAAAACGCTTCGCCTGCTCGATGTCCTTGGCCGGACCGCCGGTGATGACCTCATTCTCCGGCATTGTGTTAATCGCCCAGGACACCTTGGGCGCGTCAGGCGGCGCGTCCACAAGCGCCTCGTCCTTCATCACCGAGGCATACAGCACGTAGTGGTCCATCTCCGCGCACAGGATCTGCTCCGCATGCGGGTTCTCGGCCAGATACTCATCCTCGACGAACCAATCCGGCACCTTGTCGGCCTGCTCCACATCGGTCTTCTTCGACAGCGATCTCAGCACCTCGACCGAATTGGCCAGCATCTCCTCATAGGTCTCGGCGTTTGCATAAGGCAGCTTCATCCGTTTACCGCCCAAGGCACACCTCTCCCGATCGTCCAACACCTATCCACGCATTACTCCGGCCAAGCCCAGCGGATGCAGCGTAGCGCCATCGCAGGTCTACGCTGCCGCACCGGAGTCCTTGCACGAGATTGTGACGTTGAAAAGGCAAAGGTTTGTAACCCTCTGTTGCCTCTTGTCATTCACAGTTGAACGGGCCGTTATTCGGCCGCAAACAGGTGCCAGGTTCGGCATGAGACGATTCGCTTGGCAGCGCGGCCCCTTGCCGAACGCCGATTCGCACTCATGCAGCCGGACGTGAACCCCGGCGCTTCTCCAAGTCGATCAGCCACTCATCGCTGTCGGCCCGCGCATTGTAGGCCGCCCAGGTCTCGCCACGCCGGGCAATGCCAACGGCTCGGTTCACCCCCAACGCCTCCTGGCAACGGGCATAGGCCGCCAGCAGCAATTCCGCCGCCTGCTTCGTCAGTGCCTCGGCCCGTTCCTCCAACGGAGCCAGCCAGTAGCCGCCCGCCGTCTTCGCCGCCAGCGCCCGCTGCTGCGCCTCCACCGCCTGCACCGCAATCGTGCGCTGTTGGCGACAAGCCTGGACAGCCTTGGCCATCACCGGCTCCAGGAGCGCCGTCAGCGCAGGCTTGCGATCCTCGCTGTCAGAAGGGGGGAGCTGCTCGGCGATGAACGTCGCCGTCTCCTGGTCGACGACGTGCTGAAGGTTCAGGTCGCAGCTTTCAAGATGGAAAGCCTCGGCCACCGCCAGCACTTCCCTCGCATCTGGCTGAATGTCGTAGATCAGCTCGATCGAAGGACGCACCCGATCCTCGATCGGAAAGCGGATCACGTTCGTTAGCCCGGGAACCAGTTCGATCTGCACGGCACGATTCTCCCGCTGATGATGCGAGTCTAATCGCTTGCGGCCAGGTGTGCAATACTAAACCATTGATACCATTGCGGTTTCTTGCGCCGTGTAGGCTATAGCAGCGTCCTCGCACAGGTCACTCTCCTTGAATGGCCCTGGATTGGCTAGGCTGCAGCGAAGCAGGGTTTGGGCGTAACCCCGCCAGAAGAGGGCGGGGCACGGCTCTATCGCCGCCCAAGAGCGGCGACCAAGCCCCGTGAAGAACGGGTCTTGGCCCTTCGGGTAACGATCCTCACGCAAGTATCCGCTAGTCACTGCTAGTATAGTGCTGATGGACATAAAGCAAGGAAGCAAGAAAAGGGGCTTACGAAAGGAAGAAAGTCAAGTATAGAGTGGCATACTCACGGTTTCGTGATCGTTTTTAGGCCGATTATGCTTGCGGCTTGGGACAGTATCGGGCTATTATTTACTTGTCGGGAGGGAAGAAAGACCGCCCGGACCGAGAAGAAACCAGACAGATACTTGAACCCGAACCCAAAGGACTTCCATCATGGCCAGCAACCGCAAGAACACCGCTCCCGCCACCCGCACCGCAACCGCCCGCACCAGCATCGCCAACCGTTCCGCCGACCGCGCACCCATCACCCTCGAAAGCGCCGTCCGGCTTGGCCCAACCGATGACGTGGTGAGCAAGATTTGCAAGGTGTTCCAGGTCGAGCCCGTCGCCGTCGCCGAAATCCGCGAGATGGTCGAGGAACACCTGGTCAAGCAGGCCGAGTGCATGAACATGGGAGAGAAAGGCGCACAGATCACCTTCGGCCGCATCGTCGGAGCCTACGTCGGAGCCGCCCACGGTGCCGCACAGACCTATGACGGACGCCGCCAGATCGCCCGTGAGTTGACCAGCAAGATGAACGCAGACCGCGACGAGGACCGCGATGGACCCTCCGGCTTCGAGAGCCGCGTGGAACAGGCCCAGGAGTTCGCCGCCATGCTCGCCATGCAAGCCCTCGCAGCCATCTCCGCCGCCGAAGGCGCTTGCTCCGCATACGAACACATCACCGGCGACATCTGGAAGCCCTACGTCGCCAACACACCCGCCAGCGAGAGCATCGGACGCCAGGCCGCTACCGCCCGCATGTCCGCCTTCGACTGATCCATTCAGGGCGGGAGCCGTGAGGGTCCCGCCCACCCCTTCCACCATCCCCGGGAACGCAGGCTCGCCATGGCAACCACCTACGACGAGATCATGACGGACACAGGCGAGCGCATTCCCCGCAAAGCGTTCAGCCTCGACGACCTCGCAGTCTGGCCAGATGGATCATGGGCCACCCTCGGCGACATGTGGAACAACGAATACGCTTGGAAGTCAGACGACTTCGAGATGATCGATCAGAACGACAC
>CAXTOB010000315.1:0-263 GCA_964245505.1 uncultured Acetobacteraceae bacterium
GGGCATCGGCGTCGCGGGCCAGGGTGTCCCAGCCACCGAGCCGGATCAGCGCGGGGTCGAGGCGCCGGGGTAAGTCCAGGGGGGCGGCGGTGGCCTGCAGGGTGGCTGCGGCGGTCAGCAGCAGGCCCAGTGCCGCCGCCGGGCGCCAAAGCCGGGCGGGCCAGCCGTGCAGTGCTACGGCCCCGGCGGCAATGGCCGCAGCCGGATACAGGATGGCTGGCCAGTTCGCCTGCACCCGGTCGCCCACGGCGTGCTGGATGAAT
>CAXTOB010000315.1:273-7587 GCA_964245505.1 uncultured Acetobacteraceae bacterium
GGAACAGCATGGCGGCCAGCAGCGACCAGGCGGGGTCCTGCCGCCGGGCCAGGCAGGCGGCGGTGACGGCGCCGGCGGCCAGCAGGACGAAGATGAGCGGCGTCGCCAGGGCGCCTTGCCCGGCCAGCAGCTCGCCGAGATGGCTCAGCGCCGTGGCCGGCGCCCAGTCGGCGGCGCGTCCGCCCTGCTTTGCCAGGCTGGCCCAGCCGTGCCCGGCATTCCAGGCCAGCACCGGGGCGAACAGGGCGGCGGCGATGGCTCCGCCCGCCCATAGCCAGGGGCTGATGAACCATCGGCGCAGGCTTGGCACCCAGGCCAGCCACAGCACGATGCCGATGCCCAGGAAGGCGCCGGTGTATTTGCTGCAGAGCGCAAGGCCGGACGTTGCGCCGACCAGCAGCCACCAGGGGCCAGTTCCACGCAGGAGCAGGCGGGACAGCGCCCATAGGGCCAGGGTCCAGAAGAACAGCAGCGGCGTGTCGGGCGTCATGGTGATTGCGCCAGCGCCCAGCAGCAGCGTTCCGTTGAATAGGATCGCCGCGGGGATGCCAGCGCCGGGCCGCACGGCGTCGGCCGTTCGTGCCAGCAGCAGCGAGCCTGCCGCAGCCGATAGCGGACCGAGCAGGCGAAGTCCCAGTGCCCCCTCCCCTGCCAGCAAGGTTCCGGCCCGTATCCAAAGCGCCACCATCGGCGGATGATCCAGGTAGCCCGGCGCCAAGGCGTGCGACCAGGTCCAGTAATATGCCTCGTCGGCCGACAATGGCAGGAAGGCGGCGGCCCACAGCCGCAGCCCGGTCAGGGCGGCGAGCGCCAGCAGCCAGGGAGCAGGGCGGGACATGGATCGTCGATCCGCCCCCGCCGGGCCGGCGTCAAGCCTTGCGGAGCAAATCGGAGGGCGGACTGGATGGAGCGGACCTGGAACGTATGATGGGCTCGGGTGTTAGGTTGCCACGATCATTGCTTGGAGGCGGGGACATGGACGGCAGCGGTATCCTTTATATGGTCATCATCGGTGGGCTGGCGGGCGTCGTAGCCAAGATCATCATGGGCGGGCGCGAGTTCAGCGGCTTCTTTATCACCATTGCGCTGGGGATCGCCGGGTCCGTGGTGGCGACGTTCCTGGGCCAGGCACTGGGCTGGTACGGGCCGTATCAGGGAGCGCGCTTCATCGGCTCGGTCGTTGGCGCGATCATCATCCTGGCGATCTACCGGGCATTCGCGAGGCCGAGGACATATTGATGATGACGCGCAGCCTGATCCTGACGCTGCTTACCCTGCTGGGCGGATGCGGCGTGATCCAGCAGGGTCCGGACCTGGTGTCCGCGCAAACGCCGCCCGGCACCGGCCTGGTCAACGATGCCAGCGAGCCGCAGCCGCCGAACAGCCTGCCGCCGGGCGCCGCGGTGTCGGGTCCGGGACCTGGGGCCGTGGAGCATAGCTACCTGACCCGGACGTTCGGGCGCTGATTGCGCATGCATCTGGACCGGTTGGGTGCGCCCTAGCATGGGCCGTGCCGGTGAGGATGGACGGGTGCTTGGCGCCTTAAGCGGGATGGGGGTCATGGGCGTTGAGGCGTCCGGCGGCGCGGTGCATTGGCTCGATACGCCGGACGGGTTGCGCCTGCGTGCTGCACACTGGCCTGGCGGGCCGTGCGGGACCGCGCTGCTGCTGAATGGGCGCACAGAGTTCATCGAGAAGTATCTCGAGCCGGTGGCGGAACTGCAGGCCCGGGGCTTTGCCGTATGGTCGCTGGACTGGCGGGGTCAGGGCCAGTCGTCGCGGCTGTTGCCCGATCCCGTGCCGGGCCATGCCGTGCGGTTCACCGATTACTTGGGGGATCTCAACCTGCTGCTGGACCGGCTAGTGCTGCCGGAGGCCGGAGACCGACCGCTGGTGCTGATGGCGCACTCGATGGGCGGGCACCTCGGCGCGCATCTGCTGGCGCGGCGGGCGCCGTTGTTCGCGCGTGCGATCCTGTCGGCGCCGATGATGGATTTCCGGCACAAGCGCGGGTTGTCGCTGCGGTCGGTGCGGCTGCTGTCGGCGGCGGCGTGCCTAGTCCCCGGTGTGGCGGGGCGTCCCGGCCCGGGCACCAGCCGGCTGCCGCCGCTGGACCGGCCGTTCGACGATAATCCGTTGACCAGCTGTGCCGACCGCTATGCCGCCGATGCCGGCTGGATGCGGGACCAGCCGGGGCTGCAGGTAGGCGGGGCGACATGGGGGTGGTTGCGCGCGGCGTCGGCCAGCATCGCGGCGCTGCATCGTCCGAGTTTTGCCGGGGCGATCACCTGCCCGGTGCTGGTGCTGGTGGCTGGCGATGACCGGCTGGTGGACAACCGCGCCACAAGGCGGTTTGCGGCCCGGCTGCCGCAGGGAACGCTGGTTGAGTTTCCGGGCGCCCGGCATGAGCTGCTGCGCGAGCATGACGCGCATCGGCGGATGGTTTGGGAGGCGGTGGACCGGTTCCTGGCGCCGGTCTAGCCGCCCGTTACAGCGGCACCCCTGCCAGGCTCCGGCTGGTGCGTATGGTTTGCAGCGTCTGCACCCGGCTGACCGCCACGGCGCCAGTTAGGCGCTGGGTCAGTTGGTTCTGGTGCGCCGTGTCGCGGGCGACCAGGCGAAGCAGGAAGTCGCCGCCGCCGCGGATCATGTGGCACTCGCGGACCTCGGGCCAGCCGTCCACCAGGGTCTCGAAGGCGGACAGCACCGATTCCTTCTGGCTGTCCAGGCCGATCAGGGCGAAGAAGACGATCTCCCAGCCTAGCCGCGCCGGATCGGTGTCGGCGTGGTAGCCGCGGATGATCCCGGCCTCCTCCAGCCGGCGGACCCGGCGTAGGCAGGGCGGGGCGGTGATCTCGGCACGGCGGGCCAACTCGACGTTGGTCATGCGGCCGTCCTGCTGCAGCTCGATCAGGATGCGGCGGTCGATCGCGTCCAGATCCGGATGTTCGGCGCCAAGCTTCATGAAGTCGTAAAACCCAGGTTATCGCGCAACTTTATTACAAGAAGCGGGATGGGGGAACCCTCCGCAACCGGCGGGGTGGCTGCTATTGCGCTGGGCCGGCCATCGCCCGCAGGTCGTCCACGATGTAGTCGCGCAGGATCGGCACGGCGTCTATCCGCTCGGACAGCAGCAGCTGGAACACCATGTTGCTGCCGTTGGAGAAGCCTACGTCCACCGCGGCGAGATACCATTCCCACATGCGGCAGAAGCGCTCGTCATAGAGTTCGGCCGCCCTGGCCCGGTTGGCGGCGAAGCGGCGGCGCCAGTGCTGCAGGGTGTAGTGGTAGTGCAGGCGGAGCACCTCCATGTCGGCGACCCATAGGCCCGCGCGCTCCGTACTGGCGAACACTTCTGACAGGGAGGGCACGTAGGCGCCGGGGAAGATATACTTGCGGATGAACGGACCGGTGCTGCCTGGCGGGCGCATGCGGCCGATGCAGTGGACGAAGGCGAAGCCGTCCGGCGCCAGCAGGCTGCGTATCTTGCGGAGGTATTCGTCGAAGTGGCCGACGCCGACGTGCTCCATCATGCCGACGGAGACCACGCGGTCGAAGCGGCCCTGCAGCTCGCGGTAGTCCAACTCGCGGAACTCCACCAAGTCGGTCACGCCTACCGCCTCGGCGGCCTCCCGGGCAATGCGCAGTTGTTCCGGCGAGACGTTGATCGCCGTTACCCGCGCGCCGGTGGTGGCCGCGATGTGGATGGCGAAGGCGCCCCAGCCGGAGCCGATCTCCGCCACCGTCATGCCGGGGCGCAGACGCATCTTGGCGGTGGCGCGGCGCAGCTTGCGGTCCTGGGCGGCCTCCAGCGTGTCGGTGGCCGGGTCGTCGAACACGGCGCAGGAGTAGTTCAGGCCCTCGTCCAGGAACAGGCGGTATAGGTCGGTTGAAAGGTCGTAGTGGTGGCGGGCGTTGGCCTTGGCGGCCTGTTCGGGGTTGGCTTGGTGGATGCCCTTCATTGCGCGCCAGCCGCGGCGGAGTAGCGCCTGCACTGGGTGGGCGGCCAGGCCGCCGCGGTTGGCGGCGAACAGCTCCATGAAGCCGCCGACGTCGGCCCCGTCCTCGAAGGTCAGGGTGCCGTCCATGTAGGCTTCGCCGGCATATAGCTCGGGGTTGCGGAACAGCTTGGTGTAGAGCCCGGCGTCGTGCAGGCGCACCGTGACGGAGGGGCCGGGGCCGTGGCCGCCGAACTGATGCAGCGTGCCGTCCGCCGCGACCAGGCGCATGGTGCCGTTGCGGATGAACCGGGTGAGGAGGTTGGCAAGCAGGCGCAGCCGCAGCGCGTCCGTCCGGGGATGGGCCATTCCGCTGGAGTCCAATGATGATGCCGGCCTTGGGTATCATGCCGCGGCGGGGTGGGCCACCGTTGGCGGCTGCTTGAAGGCCGGCGGCTGCTTGCAGGACGGCCTTTGCTTGCAAGCGGTCCGTTGCTTGCGTGCTGGCCTTTGCTTGCAAGCCTGGGCGCCTGCTCCGATATTCAGCGGGCCGCACGAAGGACCCCGCGCCGATGCCCGAAACGATTCCCACCCGCATGCTCATCATCGGCGCCGGGCCAGCCGGCTACACCGCGGCCATCTACGGCGCCCGCGCCGGCATGGAGCCGGTCCTGGTGTCGGGCCTGCAGCCCGGCGGACAGTTGATGATCACCACCGACGTGGAAAACTACCCGGGGTTCGAGCATGCGATCCAGGGGCCGTTCCTGATGGACCAGATGGAGAAGCAGGCCCGGCATGTCGGCACCCGGATCATCAGCGACCTGGTGATGGCGGTGGACTTCAGCCGGCGCCCTTTCCGCTGCACTGGGGATAGCGGCGACATCTACCTGGCGGATACCGTGGTGATTGCCACGGGCGCGCAGGCGCGCTGGCTCGGGCTGCCGAGTGAGAAGCGGCTGCAGGGGGCGGGGGTGTCGGCCTGCGCGACCTGCGACGGGTTTTTCTACCGGGGCAAGCAGGTGGCCGTGGTCGGCGGCGGCAACACGGCCGTCGAGGAGGCGCTGTTCCTGACGCACCATGCCGAGAAGGTGACGCTGGTGCACCGGCGTAACTCGCTGCGCGCCGAGCGTATCCTGCAGCGGCGCTTGTTCGAGCATCCGAAGGTGGAGGTGATCTGGGACAGCGCGGTGGAGGAGGTTCTGGGCGAGGGCCAGCCGGAAGTGGTGACGGGCCTGCGGATCCGGCACGTGCGGACCGGCGAGGTGCAGGACCTGCGAGTGGACGGCGTGTTCATCGCCATCGGCCACACGCCGAATACGACGGTGTTCCGTGGGGAGGTCGAGCTGGACGCTGAGGGGTATGTCGTGACCCGGCCAGGCTTGACGCAGACCAGCGTGCCCGGTGTGTTCGCGGCCGGCGACGTGCAGGATAAGCACTGGCGGCAGGCGATCACCGCGGCGGGCACGGGGTGCATCGCGGCGCTGGAGGCGGAGCGGTTCCTGACTGTGGAGGCTGCGCCTGCTGTTACGGCGCAGGCGGCGGAGTGATGCTGGGCCGCATTGGAACAGACATGCCGCCTGCGGCTGCAATCTAGAGTGGGCTTGGTGCAGATAGAAGCACCAAGCCCACTCTAGCTGTTGTTTTTGCGGGCGTTTGTTTGGTCAAACGAAGCCGTTTGATCCGAACATGCTCCAGGCCGGGTTGCTCGGAGGTCCCGGGCTTTTTGCAGGAACGACGGGGCGCCACGCCGCAAGCGCGGCTCGCAATGACGATGGCCTTGTCAGCAGTCAGAATTTTCGGGCGTTGATATCGTACCAATGGTCCTTCGCACTGATCTTTACGTTGCCGACGGGTCATTGCGGGCCACGTTTGCGGCGCGATGTTCCAGGGGGCGCCAGCGCGGTCCTTGCTGCCCTGGCTTGCCACGTCGCTGCGCTCCTCGCAATGACGGAAATAGCCGGAGCGAAAGGCGGTTGGTACTATAGGCGCGGTTTGTTTTGATCGTTCTGGTATCAGTGGCCTTTGCAGGGCGGGCAACCTTCAGCGTCTTCAGCCAGGACGCATTACTCGGAATGGCGTATGATGATTCGTTCATACGCCCTACGAGGTTTACCGAGTAAACGGTCAGAGCAGATTGGTGGTTGTTGGGGCGATTAGGGCTGCGGTCAGCCGTCGGCTAAGCGCGCCACCTCATCAGCCGCCAGGCTCAGCTCCCGTGAAAGTGGGCCGGGCAGGCGGCGGGCGAATACTTCGGCCAGCGCTCCATAATACCAGGTTGTGCCGCCGGCCGGGGCGTTGAACCGGGCCAGCATCGCCGGGCCGTGCGTCCGCAGGTCGGCAGCGATTGCGCGGGCGTTGTGCAGCTTGTCGGCGCAACTGACCAGCAAGGTGTCGGGGTCTGCATGCTCCAGGTGGGCGAGGTAGGCCTCCTTGCGGGCCGTCCAGGGCGGCTTTGGCTGCACGTCCGTATCGCTGCATGCGCGGACGATTGCGGCGACGCGGGGGCCGAACCGCGCCTCGATGGCGGGGCCGTGCGCGGCGCCGCAGTCCTCGATCGCGTCATGCAGGATGGCGGCGCAGGCCAGGTCTTCGTCGCCGCCATGCTCCTGCACGATGGCGCAGACGGCCAGGAGGTGGCTGGCATAGGGGATTGTCGTCCCCTTGCGGACTTGGCCGGCGTGGGCGGCCAAGGCGTAGGATATCGCGTCCTGCAGCCGGGGGAGCGCTGGATCGGGGGCTGTCACATCGAGCCTTTCGTGCTGGGTAGATTTCAGGGTTCGTGCATAGGTCGGGCGTGGGCACGATTGTGCGACCTGGATCGCCTTTCTGGCCGCGCCAGCCCGCGGATTGAAGCCTGGGTTGGCCTTCGTCCCGCATGTGTTTTGCAAAAGGGCGAGCCCTGGTCTTGATGCAGCCGCGTTTGCGGGTTGCCTGTCATTTCGCCTGCCATAGGCGCACGAAGTCGGACATCTCGGGGGCGTTGAGGTCGGATACCGCCCAGAACGCCATCCCGTCCTGGTCCCAGCGCAGGAAGTTGTAGCCGTTGCGGCTGCCATCGGCGGGGCCGTGGTTTGAGTGGCCGGCAGCGGGCCAGGTGTACAGCTCGATGACGTGCTGGCGCCGCTGGTAGATCAGAACCGCGACGGGCCGCCCGTCCAGGTAGTCCAGCCGGCCGCCGGCGAGGGGGAAGCTCTCGGCCGCGAGGTCCTTCACCGGCGGCGCATAGTCGAGCCGCCCGTCGAACCACGGCTTGACGGTGTGCTGGTCGGTGGATGTCACGTCTAGCAAGTGGCCCGGCTGCAGCGCGCGGATGTGGCTGGCGACCACGGCGCCGGGCAGGTCGCCGCCGGGGGGGAGCACGAGCAGGAAGGCTAGC
>CAXTOB010000316.1:0-7578 GCA_964245505.1 uncultured Acetobacteraceae bacterium
GCGGAGTCCAGGGTTCGCCGGCGCCGGGCGGCACCGGCCGGCCCGCCGCCACAGCTTGCAGCACCGCCTCGTACTGCCCGGCGATGTGCGTTGGTGCATAGTTTGCCGCCGCTTCACGGCAGGCCGCGAACATCGCCGCGCGGTCCCAGCCGTTCGTGGCAAGCGTCTGCAGGCGGTTGAACAACGCGTCCGCCCCTTCGCCCGCCAGCACGAAGCCGGTGCGGCCGTCCGTAATCGCTTCCGCCAAGCCGCCCAATGGCGAGGCAAGGCTGGGTACGCCGTAGGCCAGAGCTTCATGGAACACCCGGCCTAGCGGTTCCTCCCATACGGATGGAACAACCAGGAGGTCAATGGTTGGGAAGAACTGCGCCGGATCCACTTGACCAAGGAAGGCGATGTCGCCCCCGCCCGAGGCCGCTGCGCGCAGCCCGTCGACATAGGCGGGCAGCCCCGATCCGGCGATGCGCAACGACACCGACCCCTCGGGCGTGCGCTTGACGGCCTCGATCAGATTCTCGACGCCCTTTGAGTGGTCGAGCCGGCCGAGGAAGCCGAGTTTCAACGGCCGGCCTGGGCGTGCAACCGCCGCGGGCAGCGCGTCGGCCGCATTATTGCCGCGGATGATGACGACAGGCTGGCGCCCCGTTCCGGCGTTCGGGAAGGCGCCGGCGTCGTGCAACCGGTCGAACATGCGGCGGCTGACGCAAGTGACAGCCTGCGGCAGGCGCGACAGCCGGCGCCGGGGCCAGGAGAAGACCCGGCATTCACCACACAGGCCGTTGCAGTTCCCACGCCCCGGCCGCCACATCGCGCTGCGGATGCAGCCGGTGTAATAGTCATGCAGCGTCTGGACGACCGGAATCCCAAGCCGGGCCGTGGCGGACCAAGCGCTGGCAGAGAAACCCTGAAGATTATGCGCGTGTACAACATCTGGGCGCAGCTTGCACAGGATTGCCGATAGGCGCCGGCGCATGATGGGATTGTCGGCTTCGATGGACTGGAACACAGGCCGCAACGCAAGCGGCCGTGACGGTCCCCACGGCCAATAGACGTTGGCGAGCGGCAGATAGAAGACGGGGATACCGTCAACGGCGCCGGACGAGGCCTTGGGCGCCGGGGTGAGCGTCACGACGGAGCAGTCATGCCCTTTCCCCCGTAGGCTACCGGCCAAGAGGCGGAGCGTCGTCTCGGCACCGGCTGCGCCATTCGGTGGATAAAGACTGTTCAGAAAGACAATTTTCACCACGGTCCCTATAAGCTTGGAGGCAGTCGCACCACAATCATACATGATCCGGGAAGGGATGACGTTGCAACGCAACATGGGTATGGGTCTCAGGTGATGAGCCTAGTCGACCGTTTCCTACTTCGCACATCGCGCAAATCCGATGCGGTGCCGCAACCGCCACTAATGGAGCTGACTGCGCGCGGCCAGGCGTCCGCAGCTGACGGCGTCGCTCTGACGAGCGGCTTGCCGCGCTTACACTCGCCCTCCTTGACTTCAGCGGAGGATGTACTCGGTCCGGACCAGTCCCGGCAACTCGCGTTGCGCGAGGTTTTCACGCCGACTCGGCCGCAGCGTGGCGGGCGCCGCCTGACCGGCCGGCAGAACGAAGTCATGCGAGTCTTCCGCGCCATCGCGCTGGATCGCGCCCACGTCGTCCTGTACGGGGAGCGCGGCCGCGGCAAGACGTCGCTCGTCAACCTAGTCGCGTCCACGGCGCGAAATGCCGGTTATATGGTCGGCCGCTACACCTGCTCGTCGGACAGCAAGTTCGACGACATTGTGCGTGGCCTGATGCGCGATCTTCCAGCGTCGATGCTGGCGGCGCCGCTGGTGGAAGATGACGCGCTTGAGGGCTGCGAGGCGGCCTTGCCCCGCGGACGGCTGCAGCCGCGCGATATCGTTTCCTTGCCAAGTCGGCTAATCGGTCGGCACCTCGTGCTGATCGCCGATGAATTCGACCGAGTTGAGGATGGCCCGACTAGGACGCTATTCGCCGATACCATCAAGCAGACGTCGGACCGTGGTGTGGCGTTGTCTTTTGTGATTGTTGGCGTTTCCGACAGCCTCGAGGAACTCCTCGGCCGGCATCCCTCGATTCAGCGCAACATCGCCGGTGTGCCGTTACCGTTGCTGAAGAACGAGGACATCGAGGAGATTCTGGTCAAAGGCGGGCGGGCGGCCGGCATCGAGTTTTCAGAGCCGGTGCGCCAAGCCATCGCGCTTGTCGCTTGGGGCGTGCCTTATGTGGCGCAGCTCCTGGCCCTGCACTCGGGCACGGAAACGCTGTTGCGGCAATCGACGAAGGTCGAGATCAAGGACCTCAATGCCGCGTTCAGCCGGGCAATCGAGGAAAGCGACCCGCGGATTGCGGCAATGTATCAGAACGTCACCGAGGGCGGGCAGGATCAGGTCATGGTCGCGACCCTGCGCGCGCTCGCCAGCGGCGAGCAGGATCGTTTCGCCCGCTTCGTTGTATCCGAGCGCGCCCGTGAACGGCAGCGGCCCGAGCGCCGGGTTGATCCGGGTTCATGGGTGCGGCTGTTAGAGGCCGGGCTGGTCCGGCCTTGCCCCAGCATCGGACCTGACACGTTCGCGTTCACCGAGCCCATGCTGCAGCATTATATACTGATGCACGGCTCGCTAGAACGGACCCTGTAACCGGTATGGAGGGCAAAGCGTCGGTTGTCATGCAGACAACGCTAAGGGTGAACGTTTAGGAAATGCAGCTTTGGATTAGAGTGGCAGCTGCTTTCGGGGCCTCGGTTCGATCCATTCGCGGTGCATCTCGATTTTACGAGAGGCCTCTGCAAACGTCGTTGTTCCGCTTAACGCTGATGCGAACTCCATATGCGCAACGACCTGCCTGGCGGCGAACGTCCAATATTGCGTCATGAGCGGGTTGATGAAGAGCTCTGTCCCACTTGTGCGATTGGTGGTCTGAAAGTCTCCGAACTCACCGCGTAATGCGCTTGCAATCGAGTTGCAGACAATGCTGCGGTGTGCGGGCTGTCTTTGATTGGCGTAATCTACCAGATCAAGGAAAGCATCTCCCTCTGCAGTGCCTTGAACCAGAGTCATTCCGCCGAGATTACCGCCGGTTCGGCTCAATCGCGCCACGTTTTCCAGGAAGGAGTGATGAGACACGCCATGGAAGTGGTCGACCCCGAAGCCAAGTGCAGCAAGCAAGCAGCGATCACCACCCACGTCGCATGCGGCGATCACTGAAACAGCGTCTTCCACGATCGTGCCCAGCCCGGGCTCGTCACCGAAGATCAGGCTGTCAGTGCCACCATCGACCAAAACAACCAGATCGACAGGGTGGCGCTCGAGGACCGTCTGGTAAGCGGCGCGGAGTGGTTCGACGCCTGTTTTAGCGAAGGCATATACCGGTGCTTCGAATGAGTGCCGCAAAAGCCATTCGGCTAACCACTTCTCAGGAAAATACGGCATCTCCTTCGCATTTGCATCGATCAGCCACGTGTTCAGGTCGATGCGCTCACCACCGCAGTCCCACAGACTGGAGAAGGACAAGTTGGCGAAAACGATCGAGCATCCTCGGTCGCGAAGGTATGTAGCAATCGGTATCCCTGCATAAACGTCGAAGCCGCCACCCACTCCCGCGATCAGGACGTGGCGGGCTGCATCCAGACGTTGCAAGAACGGGATCACAACCTGCCCATTGGCGGTGTGACGACTCTCATGCGGGGCGCTGGAGAAACGCTCGGTTGATCTCGCGATAGACCGTCGAGCGTCCTAGCCCAAGCTGTTGGGCTGCTTGGGTTGGCGATAGCCCTGCCGTGACCAGTTTTAGGGCCGCCGCGACGCGGTCTGCGTCGAGTGGTTGGCGGCCCGGCCGTTTCCCCTTTGCGCGCGCGGCGGCGATGCCGTCCTTGGTGCGCTCGGCGATGAGCCGGCGCTCGAAGTGGGCGATGGCGCCGAACACATGGAAGATCAGCTCGCCGGCGGCCGACGAAGTGTCGATCTTCTCCTCCAGGCTGAGTAGCGCGATCCCGCGCTCCTTCAGCATCGTCACGGTCGTCAGCAACTCGCTCAGCGACCGCCCCAGCCGGTCCAGACGCACCACGGCCAGCGTGTCGCCATGGCGCGCGTAGGCCAGCAGATCCTGCAGCCCCGGCCGGTCCATGTTGCGTCCGGAGCGCACGTCGGTGAACACCCGGATCGCGCCGGCCCCGGTCAGCCGCATGGTCTGGCCGGCGACGTCTTGGTCGCCGGTGGACACGCGCGCATAGCCCAACGTGCCTGGCATGGAGTCCCCCAAACGGTCGTTCCCTGGACGCCACCGACGTCAAGCCGCGCGAGCGTTCAAATCCGTCCACAGACTACGTCTCCCAACTCCGTCCCGTCCACGATCATTATGGGCCTTTGCTGGACGAGGAATTCACATGGCGCGACGGCAATTGCTCACCGACGAGGAGCGCACGGCGTTGCTCGGCATTCCCGCCGATCCCGACGCTCTCGCTCGGCTGTTCACCCCGTCTCGCGCCGACCGGGCGCTCGTGGCCGAACGCCGCGGTGACGCCAACCGGCTCGGCTGTGCCGTGCAGCTCGCCCTGCTACGCCACCCCGGCACGGCGCTCGCCTACCTCGACCAGCCGGCCGACACACTGGTGGCCTGGATGGCCCGCCATCTCGACATTCCGGCGGTCGCCTTCACCGAATATGCCCGTCGCCCGCAAACCATGACCGACCACGCACGCCAGCTTGCTGCCGCTCTGGGCCTGCGCCCGCCGAGTATGGCAGACGTGCCGCCGATGATCGAGGCGGCGGCTGAGGCGGCCCGCGACACCGACCGCGGCCAGCCCATCGCCGCGGCGGTCATCGTGGCCCTGCGCGCCGCGCGCGTCATCCTGCCCGGCGCGGCTGTGATCGAGCGCGTCGCCAGCGCCGGCCGGGCGCGGGCGCGCAAACGCGCGGCTGACGCCCTGGTGGCTGGGCTGTCCGCTGAGCAGACGGCCAAGCTGGATGGGCTGCTCGTCCTTGATCCCTCGGTGGGCATGACGCCCTTTGCCTGGCTCAAGGCCATGCCCGTCGCGCCCAAGGCGGACCACATCCGCGAGTTGCTGGACCGGCTGCACCTAGTCCGGGGAGTCGGCGTGCCGGCCGGGAACGCCGACCGCGTCCACGAGGACCGGCTGCAGCAGTTCGTGCGCGAGGGCCAAGCCTCCGACGCCCACCAACTCGGGCGCTACTCCGAGCACCGGCGGCGCGCGATTTTGGTGGCCACCATGCTCGATCTCGAAACCCGGCTGACCGATGCAGTCCTGGACATGGCTGACAAGCTGATCGGAGGCCTGTTCGCCAAGGCGCGCAACGCCGCGCGCCGCCGGTATGCCGCCAGTGCTGGCGACGTGGGGCGCCTCATGCGCCTGTTCCACGGCACCATCGAGGCGCTCGCCGCGGCGCAGGAGGGCGACACGGATGCCTTCGAGGCCGTGAACGACGCCGTGGGATGGCCCAAGCTGCTGCGGGTGCGTGACGAAGTGCAGGAGCTGGCCAACCTTGCTGGCGAGGACCCGCTGGTGCGCGCCGCCGATCGCTGGAAGACGCTTCGCAAGTTCGCGCCCGCCCTGATCGAGGCGCTGCAGTTCCGGTCCGCCCGCGCCGGCGATCCCACGCTGGCCGCACTCAAGCTGCTGGCGGCCATCAACGCGTCCGGCAAGCGCGACGTGCCGGCGGACGCGCCCATGCCGTTCCGCAAGGAGTGGCGCCGCCTGGTGATGGAGGAGGGCGGGCCGAACCGACGACTGTACGAGACCGCGGTCCTGGCGACCTTGCGCGACAAGCTGCGTTCGGGCGACGTCTGGGTCGAACGCTCGGCCAGCTATCGCTGCTTCGACAGCTACCTGCTACCGCAGGACGCCGTCCCGGCAGTCGCGGCGGGTCTGAAGCTGCCCGCAACCGCCGACGAGTGGCTGGCTGGCCGGGCCGGCGAACTCGACCGGCGGATGAAGCGGTTCTCCCGCCGGCTGCTGCGGGGCGAACTGGAGGGGGTCGAACTGCGCGACGGCCGCCTGCACGTCACCCCGGTCAAGGCGACGGCCACGCCGGAGACCCGGGCCTTTGCCGACGGGATCGAGGCGATGATGCCGCCGGCACGCATCACCGAGTTGCTGCACGAGGTGAACCGCGTGACGGGCTTTGCGTCTGCCTTTACCAACCTCCGCACCGGCGAGCGCTGCGACGACTTGAACGCCCTGCTAGCCGCCATCCTGGCCGACGCCACCAACCTAGGCCTGGGCCGCACGGCTGCGGCCAGCTACGGCGTGACGCGCGACAAGCTGATCAGGACCGCCGACGCCTACATCCGCCCGGATACCTACAAGGCGGCGCTGGCCCGGATCATTGACGCCCACCATGCCTTGCCGATCGCGGCCACTTGGGGCGACGGGACCACATCGTCTTCTGACCGACAGTTCTTCCGCTCGGCCAAGCGCGGCGACGCCGCCGGCGAGGTAAACGCCCGCTACGGCCACGATCCCGGCCTGGGCTTCTACACCCACGTCTCCGACCAGCACGGGCCGTACAGCGTACGCGTCATGTCGGCCACCAGCCACGAGGCGCCCTACGTGCTGGACGGGCTGATGCACCACGGGACAAGCTTGCGGATCGGGACGCACTACACCGACACGGGCGGCGCCTCCGACCACGTGTTCATCCTGTGCGCCATGTTGGGTTTCCGGTTCTGTCCGCGGCTGCGCGACCTGCCCGACCGCAAGCTGGCCATCATCGAGCCGGCGATGGCCTACAAGGACCTGGCGGCCCTGATCGGGCGCCGGGTCAAAGCCGATGTCATCCGCGAGCACTGGGACGAAATCCTGCGCCTGGTCGCCTCCCTACAGGCCGGCACCGTGCTGCCATCGGCCATGCTGAAGCGGCTGGCTGCTTACCAGCGGCAGAACCAGCTCGACCTGGCGTTGCAGGAGCTTGGGCGCGTCGAGCGCACGCTGTTCATATATGTTACTTGGAATCAGCCTTGGTTCGACGTCGCTCGCCACGGGAGAGAGCATGGCCGCAACTGCCGCGGTGTTGCTGCAAGAGCGCTGGCCCGTCCTGGCCGCGGTGCCGCTTGCGCTCGCGTGGCTCCGCATGCGAGCCGACTTGGGCATCGCGCCACGCACGCTCGACGCCTACGCCCGGGGCCTGTCCGAGTACCTGGCGTTCTGCGCCGATCTCGGGGCTGATCCGGTCCAGGCCAAGCGCGAGCACGTCGCCCGCTTTGTCCGCCACCTCTCCGAGCGCCCTGCGCGGCACGCAGGCGCTGACCTTTCCTCCTCTGGTCTCCCTCGCCTGTCCAACGCCACCGTGCAGCAGCGGCTCACCGCCGTCCGCCTGTTCTACGACCACCTGGTTGAGGATAGCCTGTGCGACGCCAACCCGGTCGGTCGCGGCCGGTACGCGCCCGGCGCCCGCATGGGGGGTGGCAGCCGGCGGGGGCTGGTCCCGCGCCAGGTGCGGCTGCCCTGGATCCCGGACGAGGCGGACTGGCGCGCCATTCTGGAGGCGGCCCGCGGCGAGCCGATCCGCAACCGCGTCATGCTGGCGTTGGGCTACGC
>CAXTOB010000317.1:0-7532 GCA_964245505.1 uncultured Acetobacteraceae bacterium
CCGTCTGGTTCGCCTGGAACGTCAGCGTCAGCACGCCGAACAGCAGCGCCAGCGCCATCCCGGCCCCCACCGCCGCCAGCAGCCCCAGGGAGGTCAGCCCCGTCGTCTCGGCTGTGGCGAAGCCAGCGATGGCGCCGGCCAGCATCATTCCCTCGACCCCGAGGTTCAGCACCCCGGCCTTCTCCACCACCAGCTCCCCTGTCGCCGCCAGCAGCAGTGGGGTGGACGCGGCCAGGATGCTGACCAAGGCGCTGGTGACGATCTGCAGCATCATGCCCCCCAGGCAGCCGGGCGTGCGCCGGGGCGTGCAGCGGCCCGCCAGCGGATGCGGTGCAGCAGCAGCACGTCGCACCCGAGCAGGCAGAACAGCAGGATGCCCTGGAAGATGCCGGTGACCGCGTTGGGAAGCCCAAGCTGCATCTGCGCCGCGTCCCCCCCAAGGTAGGACAGCGCCAGCAGCAGCCCGGCCGGTATGGCGCCCAGCGGGTTCAGCCGCCCCAGGAACGCCACGATGATCGCGCTGAACCCATAACCCGGCGAGATCACGGTCGTAAGCTGCCCGATGGTCTGCGTCACCTCCAGCATCCCCGCCAGCCCAGCCAGCCCGCCGCTGATCATCATCGCGGCCCAGACCAGCCGAGGCTCGCTGAACCCCGCAAACCGTGCCGCCCGCGGCGCCTGGCCCAGCACACGGAACTGGAAGCCCAGGAGAGACCGCTCCAGCACCAGCCACAGCCCAACGGCAACCAGCGGCGCCAGCGCCACGCCGATGTGGACGTTGGTGCCCTCGATCAGCCGCGGCGCCTCGGCTGCGTCGGGGAACAGGGCGGTCTGCGGGAAGCCGAAGCCCTCCGGGTCGCGCCACGGCCCCGTCACCAGGTAGATCAGCAGGTATTGGATGATGTAGGTCAGCATCAGGCTGGTCAGGATTTCGTTCGCGTTGAAGCGGACACGCAGCCAGGCGACCAGGCCGCCCGCCACCATGCCGCCCAGGATACCCGCCGCCAGCAGCACCGGCAGGAGCAGCCAGGCCGGGACGCCGGGCAGGGCCAGCGCCACGCCGCCGCTGACGATGGCGCCGAGGGTGAACTGCCCCTCGGTGCCGATGTTCCACACGTTGGCGCGGTAGGCCAGCGATAGGCCCACGCCCATCATGATGAGCGGCGCGGCCTTCACCACCAGCGCTTCCAGCCCGTTGGGCGCCAGCAGCGGCGACACCAGGAAGATGTAAGCCGTGCCGAACGGCGGCCGGCCCATGACGGCGAAGATCAGCGCCGAGGCGAGCGTGGTCAGCACCAGCGCCAGCACCGGCGACCCCAGGCGCCAGAACCGGGACTCCGCCCCGCGCGGTTCGATCTTAAGCATGGAGGGAGTTAGGCATGGATGGGCCTCAGGATGAACGGGCCTGATGATGACTGCTTCCGATCGGCGCTCGCCCCGGCCGGCGCTGTCATTGCGAGCCGCATTTGCGGCGTGGCAATCCCCGGCGGCAAGGACCGTGCCCGCCGCCCTGGACTGCGGCGCCGAAGCCGGCTTGCAATGACGGCGCTCCCATCACAGGCCCGGCGCACGGGTGATTGGTTCAAGCGTGCGCCGCAACGGGAACCGTGCCGCCCATCAGCCGTCCGATGGCCTCCACCGTCGCCGACCGGGCGGGCACCGGCTCCGACATGCGGCCCCCGGCGATGACGGCGATGCGGTCGGCGAGGACGAAAATCTCGTCCAGGTCCTGCGAGATGATGACCACCGCCGCTCCCGCCTGCGCCAGCGCCATGATCGCCTCGTGGATCGCCAGCGCCGCCCCGGCGTCCACGCCCCAGGTCGGCTGGTTGATCACCAGGACGGCCGGGTCCTGCATCACCTCGCGCCCAACCAGGAACTTCTGCAGGTTGCCGCCGGACAGCGACCGCGCTTCCGCCGCCGGCCCGGTGGTGCGGACGTCGAAGCCCTCGATGATGCGCTGCGCGAAGGCATTGGTGCGCCTGCGGTTGATGAACCCGAACCGCAGCAGCGACGCGCGCAGGAAGCCCGACAGGAAGGCGTTGTCCGACAGCGACATGGTGACGACCGCGCCGTGCCCGTTGCGCTCCTCCGGCACGAAGCAGCCGCGCAGGCGGCGGCGCTCGGTCGGCCCCATGTGCCCGGCCGCCACGCCGCCGATCATGACCGTCTCCGGCCGGCCCGCCAGGATTTCGCCGGACAGCGCGTCCATCAGCTCGGCCTGCCCGTTGCCGGCGATGCCCGCCAGACCCAGGATCTCCCCCCCGGCCAGGCTGAGCGAGATGTCGTGCAGGTCGGTGCCGAACTGGCTGGGGGAGCGGACGGTCAGGCGGTCCAGCACCAGTTGCGCCGGGGCGGCGCTGGCGCTTGCCGGGCGCGGCGTGGGCGCGCGCAGCTCGGCGCTGATCATGATCTCCGCAAGCTCCTTGACGGTGCGCTCCGCCGGGGCGACGCGAGCGACGTTGCGGCCTAGCCGCATGATGGTCGCCGCCGAGCAGAGCGCCCGCACCTCCTCCAGCTTGTGGCTGATATACAGGATCGAGCACCCCTCCGCCGCCAGCCGCCGCAGGGTGACGAACAGCCGCCCGACCTCCTGCGGCGTCAGCACAGATGTCGGCTCGTCCATGATCAGCAGCTTCGGCGATTGCAGCAGGCAGCGCACGATCTCGATCCGCTGCCGCTCGCCCACCGACAGGTCGTGCACCACCCTGTCCGGGTCCAGCGGCAGGCCGTACTCGGTGGAGATGCGGACGATGCGGTCCCGCAGGCCCTCCCGCTCCTTGGCCGTGCCCAGGCCGAGGGCGATGTTCTCGGTGACGGTCAGCGCCTCGAACAGGGAGAAGTGCTGGAACACCATCCCTACGCCCAGCCGTTGCGCCTGGCCCGGCGAGGCTATGCTTACTTCCTGGCCGTTCCAGGTGATCCGCCCGGCATCGGGCTTGACGAGGCCGTAGATGATCTTGACCAGCGTGCTCTTGCCGGCCCCGTTCTCGCCGAGCAGGGCGTGGATCTGGTTGCGCTCGACCGTCAGCGACACCCCGTCGTTGGCCAGGCAGCCCGGATACTGCTTGGTGATCCCCTCCATGTGCAGCAGCGGGAGCATCGCAGGGCTGCGGTCAAGCAGCTTAGGGGCTTGCACCTCGCCTGCCGCGACCTGCCCGGCTGCTGCCCCTGCCGCCGTCACGGATCAGGTCAGCTTGCCGTCGATGCCCTGCACCAGCCACTGCATGGAGGACAGGGCGCCGTCGTCCATGCTGCTGCCCGCGGCCACCTTCACCACCCCGGCCTGATCGGTCAGCGGACCCGCGAACACCGGGTTCTTGCCCGATGCCACGGCCGCCTGCGTCTCGGTGGCCAAGGCCGACACGTCGGGCGGCATGTTGGCGAACGGCGCCATGGCGAGCATCCCGCTGCTGAACCCGCCCCAGGTATCCGTGCTCGCCCAGGTTCCGGCCAGCACCTCGCCGATGCGCTTGATGTAGTAGGGTCCCCAGACGTCGGTCGAGGCCGTCAACTGGTCCTCCGGCGCGAACTTCGCCATGTCGGTCGATTGCCCGAACGCCTTCACGCCGCGGCCGGCGGCAGCCTGCAGCGGGGCGGGGGAGTCGGTGTGCTGGGTGATGATGTCGCAGCCCTGGTCAATCAGGGCCTTGGCGGCGTCGCCCTCCTTCGGCGGGTCGTACCAGGAGTTCACCATGATGAACTTCAGCCGCGCCTTCGGGTTGACCGACTGCATCCCGAGCATGAAGGCGTTCATGCCCTGCACCACCTCCGGCACCGGCAGCGAGCCGACGTAGCCCGCCAGCCCGGCCTTGCTGAGCTTGCCGGCGATCACGCCCTGCACGTAGCGCGCCTGGTAGAACCGGATGTTGTAGGTGGCGAGGTTGGTTTCGCGCTTGTATCCCGTCGCGTGCTCGAAGAAGACCTTCGGGTTCCGCTTGGCCGCCCGGACGACGTAGTTCATGTAGCCGAACGAGGTCGCGAAGATCAGCTTGTGGCCGGAGGATGCGAGGTCGTTCAGCACCTTCTCCGAATCCGGGCCTTCGGGCACGCTCTCGATGTAGGTGGTCTTGATCTTGTCGCCGTACTGCGCCTCGGCGGCCTTGCGCGCGGTATCGTGCTGGTAGGTCCAGCCGAAGTCGCCGACGGGTCCGAGGTAGATGAAGCCGACCTTGAGCGGTTCCGCTGCGAGCGCTGGCCGGACCAGCGTCGGCGCCAGGGACAATGCCGCCCCGGCGCCAATCAATCGGGTGAAGTCACGACGTTGCATGGAGCCTCCGCTGGCGATCCGAGGTGTGGCAGCGAGGGACCTTAGCAACCGGCGTGCCAATGTAAACGCAAACGTGATCCCTCCCCATGGTTGCACGACGTGATGGGAGACTTGGGCGGCGGAAGCTCGATGGGTTCGCCTCAAGAGCCGGGGGTTTAGTATTCTGCCCGGGATTTTAGCAGTGGGCTGGAGAACGCGCCATGGACGCAACCGATGTTGACGCGCAGCGGCTGCGCCTCGCATTCCAGGTCGCCAGCCGGTCCCGGGCGGAGGGGAACCATCCGTTCGGCGCAATACTTGTCGGGCCGGACGGGGAGGTGTGGCTGGAGCAGGGGAACGGCTTTGCGACGGAGGGCGGCGACATGACGGCCCATGCCGAGCGGCTGCTGGCGGGTGCAGCCTCCCGCCGGTTCGGCGCGGCCCGGTTGGCCGCATGCACGATGTATGTCTCGGCTGAGCCGTGCGCCATGTGTGCCGGCGCCATCTACTGGGCGGGAATTGGGCGTGTGGTGTATGGGCAGTCGGAGCGGGACCTGAAGCGGCAAACGGGCGACCATGCCGAAAACCCGACCCTGGATTTGCCGTGCAGGGTGGTGTTTGCGGCGGGACAGCGACGTGTAGAAGTAGTCGGACCGATCCTGGAAGACGAGGCCGCTCGTTTGCAGGAGGGATTTTGGGCAAGTCCCGCCTGATCTTGCTCCGGTGTGACTCAGGCTAGTTCCAACAGCCGTCCGCGGCTGGGCAGGCCAGCGTGCGGCTCCACCGCAAGTTGGGTCTATCGCACCACGTTCTGCTTGGATGTCATGCAGCTTGCGTAGGACACATCTGGCCGCGGCGCCCACGGCGGGGCGGGGGTGGGGGGGGCGCCGCCCGGCCCTCCCCCGGCCTCGGTCGCTAAGACCACGCTGGACCGGGCTGCGGCGAACTGCTCCGCCGTCTGCTGGGACCCGGCGGCGATGGCGGCGCGGCAAGCTGCGTCGTCCTGCTGGAACGCGGCCAATGTTTTACCAGGTCCCGGCATGACTGCCAGCGGCGCCGCCTGGGAACCTGTCCCAATACCAGACGGGGGTGAAAGCGGCCCTCCGCAACCAGCAAGGCCGCCCGTTGCCAACATGGCCCCAAACGCAAGCATCAACCGCGGAGGAAGACCTGCTCTAATCATGCACTTCAGAATCCATAAGCAGGCTGTCCAGTGTGGGTGACAAGCCATTACCTGACCCTGGCCGCCGTGCCGGAAGAAGCCGAACGTAGGAGTTGTCCGGCGGGCCAATGTGTTATGCCGGCCGGATCGAGGCGCCTCGCGTCAGCGGGCGCCTCCGCCGGCGGCAGCACGGTCTGGCTGGTTGCCGTTCTCAGTGCCCGGCGGCTGCTTGTCCGCCCTAGCCACGGCCTTGGCGCTGGGCCGAACCTTCGAGGGTTGGCTGCCCTTGTCGCCCAGCACAGGGTCGCGGGAGGTGGCGGGACCGGACGTTTGAGCAGATGCTGCACCTGAACCAACACCGAGCGCCAAGGCAGCAGCGAGCACGAATTTAATAGACATTCGGGATCATCCTTAAAATGGAGGCCGGCGCTTGCGGACGGCAGGCTCGCATCCCGAGCCTACTGCCACCAATAGCGCTTGGGACGCGAAACGATGCAGCGGGAGGGAAGTTGCACCCGGCCTAAACCGGGGGCACCCACCGCCGTGCAGCCGGCAATCAATAGTGGTAGCCGACCTCGACGAACACGGACTTCTGCTCCGTGCCCGAGGCATACGGGAAGACGTCGCCGAACTTGTTGTGCCAGTATTCAAAGCCAACGCCGGCTTCCAGCTTCTTCGGCGTGTAGCCGATGAGTTGCCCGACATCCACCATCAGCTTCGGATGCAGCAGGATCTCAAGCCCGTGGTTGAAATCGCCTGTCGCGCCCTTGCCCTTTGGGGTGATCAGGTTGGCGAAGCCGGTGAAGTTCAGCGGGATGTTGCCGACCGCGAAGGGATAGGCCCAGGCCGTCTCGATCGTGAAGGCCGGGTTGAAGTTGGCGCCGTTGCCGTTGGTCTGGAAGCCGTTGGTGTCCCACTCATGCGACAGCCCCAGGGTGACGTTGAGGAAGCCACGCGGCAGGTTGATCGAGAACTGCGGCCCGAAGGTGATCAGCTTCTTATACGAGCCGAACGCGTCGTTCTGCGTGTCGAAGTCGAAACCGATCAACAGCCCCACGTCCCGGATCGGGCCAAACGAGAACATGTTGCCGCCGGTGATCTTGTTGCCGCTCAGCACCGAGCGGAACACTGCATATACCTCTGCCGAGTTGGAGTCAGCGCGGCCAAAAGCGCTGTTGGCTGGGTCGCCCCGGTAGTTGAAGTCCTCGAAGTCGATGCTGGCGAAATTGGAGCCGTAGGTCCAGCCGTTGGCGTAGGACACGTTGCCGGCGACCTCGTTCACGTCCTTCGCATGGCCGGGCTGCTTGTCCTCGGGCAGGTAGCGGATGCTCAGGTAGGTGTCTTGGTAGTCGATGCCCCACGCGTAGGATCTGCAGGGCGCCAACGCCAGGAGCGCTAAGACTGCTGCGGCTTTCGCTGTCCGGGCAAATGTCATCGTCTTGCTGCTCCACAAAAGGCTGCTTGATTGCGGGCGGATGACAGCAAGACCCATGCCAAGAATGTGAACCAAATCGCGGATGTGTTATGGAACTTAAGGTGCAAAGCGGTCGCGTCACATTACTGCAACATGGCCCGCGGCAGAGCAGCACTGCAATGGAAGCAAGCCGGGCGACGCTGGCGCTGCCATCAGCATTTACCTCTGGAGGCTAGGGCAAGCCTGTCTCCGCAAGTCTGGTCATGCCAAATGTGATGAGGAGATAGCTGGATGCCCATCGTTACGGAATGCAGCGCCCAAGTTGTAGGCAGGGCGAAGACAGGCTTTCGCCGCCTCACCCAGCCGCAAGCGTCCGGGCGGCCAAGCCGTGCCGGGCCATCAGCGCCGGGATGTCCAGGCTGGGGATGCGCCCGTCCTCCAGGGCTCAGCGCCCGGCCATCATCACCCGATCCGACCGGTGAGCGCCGGACAGCGCTACCGGCGCCAACTGATCCTCCCGCGCCGGCAAACCACAGCTCGTCCAGCGTGAGCAGCAATTGGCCCGCCGCTGCACCAGCGGCGATGCGCCCCAGCACTGGCCACCCGACGCAGCCGGCGGAACCGGCGGTGGCCCAGCGCAGCGCATCGAGGTGGCTGACCGCCTCCACCCTGTTGGCGCCGCGTTGCAGCAGGAAGGCCGCCAGCAC
>CAXTOB010000318.1:0-7491 GCA_964245505.1 uncultured Acetobacteraceae bacterium
GACGGACGGCTCGTCCAGCATCAGCAGCGCCGGACGGCACATCAGCGCGCGGGCGATGGCGCACATCTGCCGCTCTCCGCCCGAAAGCTTGCCGGCCATCTGGTCCGCGCGCTCCTGCAGCACGGGGAAGATCGCCATCACTTCCTCCATCCGCGCGGCGATGCCGGCCCGTGCGCCGGGGGCATACCCGCCGAGCTGCAGGTTCTCCCGCACGCTCAGGAAGGGGAACAGGCGCCCGCCCTCGGGCACGAGGGCCAGGCCGTCGCCGGGCAGCAGGTGGGCAGGACGGCGCCCGATGTCGCCGCCGCGGAACCGGATGCGCCCGGCGCCCGGCCGCACCAGCCCGGCAACGCAGGACAGCAGCGTGGACTTGCCCGCGCCGTTGGCGCCGACGATGGCGACGACCTCGCCGGAGTGGACGGCGATGGACACGTCCCACAGCACCGTCGCGTCGCCGTAACCGGCGGTGACGGCCTCGATCTCCAGCAACGGGGTCAAGCGGACGGTTTCCCGCAGATAGCCGGCATTGAAGGCCGCGTGCGGTGCGGCGATCCAGAAGCTGTGGGAACCGGCGCCTGGCGCTGATTGGTCCGCCTCGCAACTATATGACGGTGGCCGGAGCGTGTGGGTGCGCGGGCGAGCCCTCCCAAGATCCTTGGCGCGGCATCCCTCGGTTTGCTAGGGTGCCTACAGGAGGTTGGACAACCCACGGGCGACCGCACCGGACAGCCTGTCTGCCGGTGGAGGTGGCGCTTCATTAGGACGTGATATGGAAACCCGCATAGCAACCCTTGAGACCGGCTTTCAAGACTTGAGGGCGGTCCTGACCAGGTTGGAGCCGGTGCTGGTGCGGGTGGATGAGCGCACGCGAAAGATCGAAACCGACTTAGTGGCACTGAAGACCGATTTTGCGGAGCTGAAGGGCCGCGTGTCCCAACTGCCCAGTACGATCCAGATGATCGGGTTCGTTCTGGCGGTGCTGGCGTTGGCGGGACTTTCCAAGTACCTCGGACGCTAGCTGTCTTGTTACACGGGCCGGAATATACGGAGTAACAGCCCAACGCCGGCCGAAACGTCCGCAGCACCCCACAGCCATCCTGCGGCAATGCAACCGGCCTCACGTCCGCCGCCCCTTGCCCACATAGGCCTCGATCACCCGCGGGTCGCTCAGCACCTGCTCCGCCGTGCCCTGCGCCAGCATCGCGCCGCGGTCCAGCACAATCACTCGATGCGAGAACTGGCGCACCACCTTCAAGTTATGCTCGATCACCAGGAAGGTCTGGCCCTCCGCATTCAGCCGCTGCACCAGCCCCGCGACCTCCTGGATCTCGGTCGGGTTCAGCCCGGCCATCACCTCGTCCAGCAGCATCACCTGCGGGTCCATCGCCAGGGCACGCGCCACTTCCAGCCGCCGGCGCTCGCTGAGGGTCAGCACCCCGGCCTGCACTCCGGCGCGGTGGCCCAGCCCCACCAGGTCCAGCATCGCCCGGGCGTGCCGAGCCGCCGCCGCCACGCCGCGGTGGTGCAGGAAGGCGCCCACCATCGCATTCTCCAGCGTGGTCAGCGACACCAGCGTCTGCGAGATCTGGAACGTCCGCCCAAAGCCCGCCCTGGCCCGGCGGTCCGGCGGCAGGCGGCTCACGTCCCGCCCATCCAGCAGCACCCGGCCGGCGCTGGGGGCGAGCTGCCCGGTCAACAGGTTGAACAGCGTCGTCTTGCCGGCGCCGTTCGGCCCGATGATGCTGACAAGCTCTCCCGGTTGCACGTCGAAGCTGATGCCATCCACGGCGAGCAGCCCGCCGAACCGCTTGGTCACCCCCTGGACCTGCAGCGCGCCCCGCTTCGACATGCTGGTTTCCGACCCGCCGGTTCTCAGCGCGCCCGTCTCCAACGCATTGGTCTCCAAAGCGCCAGTCTTCGCAGCGCCATCCTCCAAAGCGCCAGTCCTCGCTCCGGCGCTCACCGGCGCCACCGGCCCAAGCCGGCCTGCCATGCGCCCACAATGCCGCGCTTGAGGAACAGCGACGCCAGGATCAGCACGACGCTGAGCACGATCACATTCGCACCCGGCGCCAGCCCGCCGAACTCGGCCCGCAGCCAGCCCTCCAGCGGCACCACCAGCAGCGCGCCCAGCAGCGGACCGTAAACGGTGCCCAGGCCGCCGATCAACGCGATCAACGCGAACTTCACCCCGAAGTCGAACAGCGACAGCAGCGTCGCCGGGTCTGCCACGCGGGTGGACATCAGGAACAGCCCGCCGCCCACCCCCGTCAGCGCGGCGCTGATCGCCATGCCGGCCAGCTTGGTTCGCAGCGCATTGATCCCCGACGCCCCGGCCGCCGCCTCGTTGTCCCGCACCGCCTTGAGCTGGTAGCCCAACCGGGAGCGCGTGACGGCGAGGGCCACCAGCAGGCACAGCGCCGCAAAGCCGCCCATCAGCAGCGCGTAGCTCAACCGGTCCCGGAAGATCATGTTGGCCAGGCCCAGCCGGAATGGGATGGACAGGCCGCGCGTGCCGCCGGTGATGGATTGGGCGTAGTTGGCGAGCGCCAACGCCACCTCCGTTAGAGCCATCGTGGCGATGGCGAAGAACGGCCCGCGCAGCCGGAACACCGGCCAGGACACCAGCGCCGCGGCGCCCGCCGACAGCGCCGCGCCGGGCAGCAGCCCGATCCAGGGGGACACGCCCGCGCGCAGGTACAGGTTGGCCGTCGTGTAGGCGCCCACCGCAAAGAACACGCTGTGCCCCAGGGAGAACTGCCCGCCGATGCCGCCGATGATGTTCCACGCCGTCGCCAGCCCGGCGAACAAGAGGGTCGTGGCCAGCATGTTGAGCGTGAACGGGTCCGCCGACGCCAGCCACACCAGCAGGGCCATCAGCCCCAACACCAGCAGCAGCACCGGCAAGTCGCGCAGGAAGGTCCGCACCTCGGCCGGCACGGGCAGGCGCGCGGCCCGTATGCCGGGCAGGGCGATGTCAGGCATGTCCGCGCAGCCCGACCTGCTCCGCCCCGGGCTGCCCGAACAGGCCGGACGGACGGACGACCAGCACCAGGATGAAGACGGCAAACAGCACGGCATACTTGAGCGCGGGATCGAGGTAGTAGCCGGCCAACGCCTCCGTCATGCCGACGATGAAGCCGCCGACATACGCGCCTAGCACGCTGCCCAGGCCGCCCAGTACGACGACAGCAAAGGCGGGCAGGATGAAGTTGGTGCCGATCTGCGGCGACAGGGTGTAGATCGGCGTCAGCAGGCACCCGGCCAGCCCGGCCAGCGCGGCGCCGGCGCCGAAGGTGATCATGTAGATCTGCTCGGCGTTCACGCCCATCAGGATCGCCGCCTGCCGGTCCTGCGCCACGGCGCGTATCGCCCGGCCCAGCATCGTCCGCCGCAGGAACGCGCCCAGCCCCAGCGCAACAAGCGTCGCCGCCGCGAGCACGATCAACCGCGACAGCCCGATCTGCACGGGACCGACGGCTACGCTGATCTGCGCGAGCGGCGAGCCGACGCTGTAGGCCGTGCCGCGCGTCGCCGCGAGCACCAGGTTCTGCAGCAGCAACAGCAGCCCGAAGGTGGCGAAGATCTGCATGGTCGGCTCCGCCTGCAGCGGTGCCAGCAGCACACGCTGCACGGCGGCGCCCAGCACGAACAGCGCCGGCACGACCAGCACCACTGCCAGATAGGGGTCAATGCCGAGCGTGGAGTAGGCCGCAAACGTGCCATACATGCCCAGCATCACGAACTCGCCCTGCGCGAAGTTTACGACGCGGATCACGCCGAAGATCAGGTTCAGCCCGACGCTGACCAGCGCGTAGATGCCGCCTAGCAGCACGCCGATGGCGACGATGTTCAGGATGTCCGCCACGGGCGTCCGCCGGGGTGTCCCCGTAGGCCCGCGCTACTTGCGCGCCAGGCTGGCCATCTGCACGCCGGGCGACGCGGCCTCGGCTGGATAGACCGCCACCACCCGGCCCTCCTGCCACTGCGCAATCAGCGGCAGCGCGCGGATGTTCTGCATGGTCTTATCGAACTTGAGGCCATAGCCCGTCTCATAGGTGCCGAACGGCTTGTCCATCTTGGCAGCCGCGGCGATCACGCCCTCGTACTCGGTGGTCCCGGCGGCGGCGATGCAGTCCAGCAGCGCACGCATGCCGACATAGGCGCTCATGGCCTGGGGCGCGATGGGGTCGCGGTTATACTTGGCGCGGTAGGCCGCGAGGAACTTGGCGGCGCCGGGCGCATACGCCTCGCCGACGTCGGCGCGCGGGTAGGACACGAGCAGCACGCCCTCCAGCGCGTCCTTGCCGACGGCGTCCAGGGTTTCGAAGGTGTCGCCGGTGCCGACCAGCATCATCGCGCCGGGCTTGAACGCCTGCTCGCGCGCGGTGCGGAGCAGCAGGTTGTGGTCGGCGACGTAGGCGGTGCTGAGCCACAGGTCCGGGCCGAAGTTGCGGGCGCGCAGGATGGAATCTGACAGGTCCACCGCCCGGGCGCTGTGGGCGCCGACCCCGACATGGGTGACCCCGGCCTCCTTCAACAACCGCTCCTGCTCCGTGGCGATGGAGGTGCCGAAGGCGGAGTCCTCGTGCTCGATCCAGACCTTCAGGTCCGCAGGCGCCTTGCCCATCCGGGCCGCGACCAGCTTGACCGCACCCTCGGCGGAGCGCTGCGCAAAGGCATCGCTGGCCGGGCCGGAGCGGGCGTAGTTCGGCAGGCCGCGGTCGGTCAGGTCACGGGCGAGGGCGTTGGTTTCCCAATACAGCTTGTCGTTGCTGAGCGCGGCCTCGCTGGCGGCGTTGGAGATCGCGGTGACGTAGGTGCCGACCAGCACGTCCACCTTGTCGCGCCCGACGAGCTGCTCGACGGCGGCGATGCCCTCCTGCGGGCTGGTGGCGCTGCCGCGGACGATCTGGATTTGCCGGCCCAGCACGCCGCCGGCGGCATTGGCACGCTCGACGGCCAGCTCGAAACCGCGGTCCAGCTCGTCGCCATACAGCGCCATGGGACCCGACAGCGGATTGATTGCGCCGATTTTAAGGGTGCCCTGGGCCGAGGCCGGGGCGCCCCAGAGCGCGAGGGCCGCAGCGATGCCGGCAAGACCGCGCCGTGTAACCATGCCTGATCCCTCCCGGATGGCGGCCCCGGCTGCACGCCGGATCCCTGGCTCCCTCTGAGGTGGAGCATTGTTGCCGGACAGGATAGCAGCAAGCATACCGTTCGCAAGCGTATTGTGCCGTGCGTGTTACTGCGGCCCGGGCCGAGCTAGAGCACGTTCAGTCCAAGTGGAAACACCAAACATACTCCAACATCATGTTTTCGCCAGCGTTTGTCCGGTCCAAATGAAGCTGGTTGGGCCGGACATGCTCTATCTGCGATAAAGGTAGTTCGCGGAAAGCCCGAGCCGCAGGCAGGACTGAACCGCCGGGCCGGAACGCAGCATGACTCCGTCGGATAGGCTACCGAGCCGCCGCACCAGCGGACGCTCCCATCCACGGAGCCCGTAAGTCTCCGTCAGCCCAAGCCGGTCCCGCACCCATCCCGGTGTAATCTCCACCGCCGCACGGACCAGCATCCGCTGGATTGGCCGCAGCGGCGCCGGGAAGACCGGAGCGTCACGCATGATGCCCAGGAACTCGAAGACGATGGGCGAGGGTTCCAGCCGGTCCTGCATGGCGGCGAACAGCGCGTCCAGTCCGGCACGGGACCCCGGCGCATCCAGGGCGCCGTACAGGCGGGCAGCGGGCAGGCCCTCTGCACACAGGCGGTCAAACTCCTTGGTGCTGAGCGGGTTGACGTAGCGGCTGTAGGCCTCGGCGAAGCCGAAACAGGCGGTGGCCTGCACCCAGGTCAGCAGGACCGCATCGTTGGCGCGGAATGCCTTGCCGGCTGGCGTCTCGCCCGTAATTCCTTCATGCCGGTGCACGACGCCTGCGATCATCCGTTCCGCGACGCTGCGCGCGCCGTAAACGGTGACCATGGCCGCGAGGCCGGTGCGCTGCAGCCGGCGGACGGGATCGCTGCGGAAGGTGGAGTGCTCCCAGATCCCGGTGCGTACGCGTGGCTCGGCCAGCTCCAGGATCACTGCCGCGACGCCGCCGACAAACAGGGCGACCGGGTTCTTGAACACCCGCCACGCGATCGAGTCCGGCCCGGCGAGGGCCTGTTCGCCGTGGGGGTGCGTGAAGTCAACGGGCGGTGCGTCCTGCGGCTGAAGCAGGGCCTGGGCGGCGGCCTCGGTCCAGCGCCGTAGAGGTGGCGGCAACGGCAGGGGTGACGGGAGCAGGGAATGGGTCATGGCGGGGTCCTGTGCGCCTGCATACCGGGCGACGTTCCGCCGCGTCCACAGATGGGGCCGTGCCGTTGTCATAGACCCATGGCACGCCGATGCGGGACCTCATCTCGAACACCGTCACGTCCAGCCCGGCGCCCAGCAGGTGCTTGGCGGCGCACAGGCCGGCTGCGCCTGCGCCGATGACGGCGGCACGCTTCACCGCTCCCCGCTTCACCGCTCGTAACCCGGCCGGGGGATCAGGCCCATGATCCCCCGGGTGAAGCCGCCATCCACGGTGATCTCGTCGCCGGTGATGTAGGCGGCGCGGGCGCTGGCGAGGAACAGCACGGCCTCGGCGATGTCGCCGGGTTGGCCGATGCGGCCGGCGGGGATGACGGCGCTGCGCCGGCGGGTGATCTCGGGGTCGTCGTAGAAGGCTTGGCTGAGCGGGGTCAGGATCATGCCGGGGCTGACGACGTTACTGCGTATGTCGTCGCCGCCCCACTCCGTCGCAAGCTGGCGGGACAGCATGACGATACCTGCCTTGGCGACGCTGTAGGCGCCGCCGAACCCGGTCGCGTGGCTGCCGGCGATGGAGGCGATATGGACGATGGCGCCGCCACCGCGCGAACGCATCTGGGCGCCGAACGCCTGGGCGCATAGGAAGTAGCCGGTCAGGTTGACCGACAGCAGCAGGTTCCACTCCGCCGCGGCCAGGGTCGCCAGTGGGCCGGGGCGCAGCAGGCCGGCGTTGTTGACCAGTACGCCGCAGGGGCCGAGTTGGTGGGTGACCGTTTCCGCTGCGGCGGTGACACTTCCCGGGTCCGATACGTCGCAGCTTAGCGCGATGGCGTCTGCGCCGGCCTCGTGCAGATGGCGGAGGGTATCAGCCGACCCGGCCTCGTCCCGGTCAAGCAGCGCCACGCGCCCACCGGCCCGCGCGAGGCTCAGCGCGATGGCGCGGCCGATGCCACCAGCCGCACCCGTCACGGCGCAGACCGTGCCTTGCAGGCCTAGCCACTCGACGGGCGTAGGCGCGCCGGGGAGCAACGGCGCGCTCACGCCGGCACCGCAAGCGGCGTGCGGTAGGTCGCGTCTGAAGGCAGTTGCCAGCAGACGCCTGCCTTCTCCCTCTCCCTCCGGGAGAGGGCCGGGGTGAGGGAAGCCGCAAGGACCGTCCAGTCCGGATACGGACGGTTCTCGATTGATTGGAGATT